>NZ_JAEHCH010000050.1:0-16176 GCF_016483245.1 Bacillus cereus group sp. N31
TAAGGCTTCTAACCGCAAGGACTGCGGGGTTAGCCTAATAAATTAGAGTTCGATAGAACTCTTTACTTAGGAATCCCCCACTTCTAAACGAAGTGAAAGTGGGGGTAGTTCAATTTCAAATCTTTACAGTAATCTCTTTTGTCATACTCAATGTAAGCTATGTGACCATCGGGGCGAATTAAAATTACATCCATATTTTTTAACTGAGAATCCTGTATTTCTCCTACAACCACCTTTATGTGCGAATTAATGTTCATTTTATCTATTTCTTCTTTATAAGACGGATGTATTAATAAAATATATTTACCATCTTGCATCAATTCAAAGAGTTTATAAGTTTTCTTATTTCGAGAAGAAATAGTAAGATTTATACATCTTTTCCCTGTAAATGGGTGCCTTTCTTTCGTATGCATAGAGGAATATATAACCCCTAAGCCACTTACTCTTTCAGCTAAATCTTGATTCACCTCTGGGTATGTGAGTAAATGCGAGAATAACTCTTTTAACTCTATACCTGCATTTGAAAAGTTTATCATTAATTGTTCTTGCGCTTGTACTTCCTTGAAAAATTGTTTTCCTACATCATGTCGTTCAATATGATAACTTCCTAATAGACTTTCATATTTTTTATGTTTTATAGCTAGTCCCAATTTCCATCCTAAATTAAAAGCATCTTGTAATCCTACATTCAAACCTTGTCCTCCAGCAGGGAAATGAATATGCGCTGCATCTCCTGCCAAGAATACACGCTTATGTTGATAAGTATTTGCTAGTTTGGTTGCATTTCCAAAACGAGAAAGCCATATTGAACTCTTAATTCGAATATGTTCACCTGTAATACTATAAATACTATCTATAAGCTCTTTTTCTGTGACAGCAACATGAACAGGTATTGTCTGATTCTTAGGATCTACAATTGCAAAACGAAATACATCACGTGCAATAGGTACCATCATTATTATCCCATTTATATTAGATGTAGATAAAAATGGGTTATCTGGTACATTTTCTAAAATGACATCACCCAATATAGCAGTAGTTGTTGTATCTGTTCCATTAAACGGTATATGTGATAACTCACGAACTACGCTTCTTGCTCCATCAGCGCCTACTACATATGGAACTTCTATTTTATATATTGTTTCTCTTTGCTCTATTTCTAGTTGTACAAATGTATCATACTGTTTTAAATTTTTTAAAGTATGACCACGTTTAATGTCTACACCTAATTCCAATGCACGCTCTTCTAATATTTCTTCTGTAATAGATTGGGGAATAAAAAGCGTATATGGAAAATCAGTATCTAAATTTTTAAAGTTTAATCTTGTATCTAGGGCAGCAAAATGGCTTGTATCTGATTTCTTCCCTCTAGATAAAAATCGATTTTCAATACCTCTCATAGCCATTAATTCTAAAGAGCGAGGGTGCAGTGTGAGTGCTCTAGAATTTCGAATCCGATTTAATCTTCTCTCTAAAACAACAACTTTTACGCCTTGAATAGCTAATTCACATGCTGTCATAAGTCCAACTGGACCACCGCCAACTACCGCGACATCATAATAATTTTCCATGTCATGCCCTCCATTTATTTACGTAATTAAAAGCTAATGCAAATTTAATTATAATATATTTTGGTTTCCAAGGAAACTAAAATGGGATGTCTTAGACTATTTCTTATATCAAACATCCGATATAGGGTCTAATTGGATTCAATATAAGAAAGATAACAGATCAATCTATTTCTAATCATTTAAAGGGAAGGGTATGTGATTGAGATGGATAATACATATAATGGAAAGATACATACTTAGATTAATTGAGACACCTAATTCATCACACGGTTGAACTAGTTGATTATATGGAATTTGCAAGAACTTATGAAGTTAATACAAAACTTATAAATGGACAAGGAACAATAATTTCTCAAGCAGGAAGTTTCATTTTGTGGAAAATAAAGTAAAATGATTATTTACGTTATAGAAGAAGTACTGTAATATATTGTTTATATTAAGAATTTTTCGTCTATTTCATTATTATTATTATAGGGGCTGTTTGATTGAATAATATGTCATTATTTCTTTATTCTGCAGGTTTTTTTTGGAGGTCATGTAAAAGTCATTTAATATTTTTAGTGTTTATTAGAGTTATAGAAGGTTTTATACCAGTTATTAACATTTTTCTTTTTGAGCGTTTAATAAACGAAGCAGCAAAATTTATAAATCATTCTGGTAACTTAGAACAAGTATTTGTATATTTAGCGTGTCAATTGGTTACTTTTCTACTTCAATATATTTTAGAACATCTTAGTATTATTAATGATAAATATATTAATCAAAAAATTGGTTTGCATATCAAAGAAATCACATTTAATAAAATGGAAAAGTTAGCATACATACATTTTGAAAATCCCGAATTTCAAAATAAACTTCAGATGATTAGTGGTATTGATCAGCGTATCGTAAATAATGTAGCAAGTTCTTCTAACTTGTTAAAAGAATGTATAACATTAATTTCTATATTAGTTTATTTAATAAATATCCACTGGGTATTGGTAGTTATATTATTTATTGGAATCATACCCTTATTTATTATTGAAATAAAAAATGGTTCATCTAAATATGAATTAATGAGGAATTTAACGCCAGTAAATAGAGAAATGTTTTACATATCTAACCTATTATATAGAAGAGAGAGTGTTAAAGAGCTACGTTTATTTCAGATAACAAGCTTTCTAATTAAAAAATGGCGTCAAAAATATCAAGAAAATAATCTGGAGGAGATAAATTTATTAAAGAAACAAACAATTTGGTTATTTGCTTCAGAAATTATACTTGTATTGGTATATGCGTTAACTAGTGCTTTTCTCCTATACTTAATGAAATTAGGAAGAGTGTTAGTAGGGTCATTAGTAGCAGTTTTACAAGCCATTCAAAACATCCAAGCCAGTCTAAGTAGTCTAATTAGATCTATATCAAATATTTATGAGAATTTATTATATGTTAAGGAGTTCTCATCTTTTATCTCTTTACCTGAAATTGATGACGTGGAAGATAAAGAAGAGATTCATGGTATTCAAGAAATAAGTGTTCAAAAATTAAATTTCACTTATCCTAATCAAGATATACGGATATTGGAAGGTATTAATTTAACGATTACACCTGGTAAAAAGATTGCAATTATTGGTGAAAATGGCTCAGGAAAGACCACTTTAATAAAATGTTTAACAGGTTTATATGAGACGGATTCATCTATGATACATGTGAACGGTATGCCTTTAAATAAGATAGATTTAAACAAATATTTCAAGAAAATTTCCGTTCTATTTCAAGATTTTAATCGCTTTGAATTTACGGTAAGAGAAAATATAGGTTTTGGAAATTTAGAGGAGTTAGCCAATACAGAAAAATTAAAAGAGGTAATAAAAAGGGTTGGATTAGAAAACCACATTAAAAGTCTACCTAATCAACATGATTCAAGATTGGGAAGGTTTTTCGATGGAGGAAATGAACTTTCAGGGGGGCAATGGCAAAAGATTGCGATAGCTAGATGTTTATTTAGGGAGTGTGATCTTATAGTATTGGATGAACCAACATCTGCTCTTGATCCAAAATCTGAAGTGGAGATTATGGAGGAGTTTTTTCGATATTCCAGTGATAAGGCTGTCATATTTATTACTCATCGCCTTGGGGCAGCGTGGTTGGCCGATGAAATTATTGTAATGGAACGAGGAAGAATTGCTGAACGAGGTACACATCAGGAACTCTTACATTTAGATGGTATATATAAAGAGCTATTCGTTTCTCAATCGAAATGGTATATGGAACATAAAGAACTGGTAAAAGGGCGTTTTTAAAAATTAAAAAAGGAGGAGTATGATGTCGATACTTTTAATGTTCATTTGTGTTTGGTTATTACTATTGTGCATTGTATTGAGGCAGATACATTTTTTAAAAAAGGAAATAGATTTACTTCCATTAATAGAGAGTGGGAATTTTAGCTATAAGGATAATAATCTTATGGGAGTAAATATGAAAAGATATTTCTTAGAAAAACATTTGAATTTTGAAGATATAACTATAATTGCATTTACGTCAATTACATGTCCTTTTTGTAAACAAGCATTAATAGAAATGATTGAGGAGAATAACGATAGCTATAAAATACCACTAATAAATATTGAAAAGGTATTTGAATTGTCAGGTGATAATAAAAAAAACACAGATTATAAAGGCTTTGTCAAGATACAGGAAAATGAGAGCTTTTTTACTTCCTTAGATATAGATACTTTTCCAACATTCACCCTAGTTGATAATAAAGGAACAATATTATATCAAAATTCGTATCATAAGGGAATTTTCTCACATTATGAAAAGATGAGAAATATTAAGGAGGATAAAGTTATTTAAAAATATGAGGTGAATAAAAATGATTTCTTTGTTTTTTATGATAAAAATTGGAATTGCGACTTTATTTATTAGTACAGGCATTGATAAAATTAAGAAATTTAATATCCATCAATTGATTATAAAAGAATATCAGATTATTCCTGAGAATCAAATTAGGTTATTTACTATTATAGAAATTTTTGCAGAATTATTTATAAGTATATGCTTGTTTATAGGGTTGTTTCATAGATTTACTCTAATTTGTGCAGTACTACTACTTCTTGTATACTCTGTTGCTATTTTAGTAAACTTACTTAGAGGAAGAAAGGAAATATCTTGTGGATGTGGCGGTGTATTAGGAAATCATAAATTATCATGGATGTTAGTTGTTAGGAATCTTTGTATTGGTGCTGTTTCGGTAATCTTATTAATGTATCCGGTATCATTAGGGAGCTTAGATCATTTATTAAAAACTAATCAATTTGTACTTGATATCTTTAATTTTCAGTATTTTACTTTAGTATTTACTAGTTGGATAATTATATTAATAGGAATAAATATGATACAACTATATAATATTTCTTTACGAATAGACCGTTTAACCAAAAATTGAGTTAGTTCAAATTATCAGGAGAGGACTTAAAAAATGAGTGAAAAATGGTATATCATTTCTAACATCACATTGTGGATTGTTGTTATCTTCCAAACTATATTAATCCTATATCTGGGTAGGCTAGTTGGACAATTTTTAAATCGTTTTCGGATTCGTGAAAATAAGCAAATAGAAGAAAAATCATTAGCAGTCGGACAAAAGGTACCGGTGTTTCAAAAGAACTCTATGGAAGGAAAAACACTAGTAGTACCATCAGATACATATGAATACACTTTACTTTTATTTGTAAGTAATACATGTTCTAGTTGCAAAGAACTATTTAAGAAGATGCCTGCTGTTATAAATAAATATGATATTAATTATATCTTTGTTTCTAGTGAAATATTAGATAGTAACATGATGCAAAGCAGTTCAAATGCACACTTTATAGTAAGTGCGGATATAGTTGAGGATTTCTTTGTCAATACCTCACCTTATATATTATTAATCGACAAGTTAGGTGAAATTAAGCATATTGCAGATTTATCAAATTTTGGTGAACTAATAATGAAACTAGATAGTATTTTAGAAAAAGAACTGGTTAATGTGTGATATAAACAAATCTAGCGATTTATTTCTGATTATTCAGAATGTTATTGACAGTTACAGGGAATGAATGTATTCTAAAGTTGTTGTTTTCAATTAAATGTAATAGGAGGGATAAAATGTTAAAAAGATTACTAGGTATAGCACCATTAAGACCTGTATGTTCTTGTACTGTCGAAAGGTATTCTTGCGAGGGTGGAAGAGAAGTATATCGCTACTATGATTGTACAGTAAATGAGTTATGTGAAACGATTCGTACAAAGTATCCGTGCTAATTTGTTAGATAATTATTTTTATATTTTTAATGAGAGGATGATTAAAATGTTAAAGAAAATATTAGGAATAAGTAATAAAGCAGGAGAATGTGCGTGTGTAAGGTCTCATTATGAGTGCGACAGCAGTGGACGCGTTTATGATGTATATATAAATTGTATTGGTCAGGTATGTAAGAGAGTTAGCACTCCGATGAGGTGTAATTAATATTTAGAAGTCTAAGGGGTCCGGCCACACATCCATCAACTTAAGGATTTGGACTGTTTTTTAAATTACAAGTGCGTTATATGATAAATTGTACTTTAGAAGACATATAGAGAGTAAAACTAAAGCATCCGGAGGGGTGCTTTTTTCATTGAGGATAGAAATTCCTTGTTAACCATTTTAATTACAGGAATAGTTATTGCCTAATATAGCTTTAATATATGTTTCTTACTTTACATATACGGCTTTATACTCGCTATCTACAGATACTATTAATCTAGGGTTTTAAAGGGAAATCGTCAAGGATTAGAAATTTACTATAGCATCAAAAATCCAAAGGTTGAAGAAATTATGGGGTTATTAGGTCCAATACAATAGTTTTTTATTACTATTAATCATCAATTTCACATAATTAAAGTAAAATAATCATATAACATATATCATATGGAAAAGATAGAACATTATTATAAAAACTTGCTACCTATAATGCTGCTTAATAAATGGAAAGACACCTTAAATTAAAGGTGTCTTTTTAATTGTATATTGATATTTTTATCAATTAGAACTACCTGAAAGATAAAAAATGTCTGGAACATCCAGAGGGATGCTTTTTTCTTTTGTGATAGAAAGGCCCTTGTTAACCATATTGTATATATAATAAAAAATTAAGGTGCGTGAATTTTTAAAATTTCTTAAGTTAAGTAAAATAGATGCTACGACTGTACTGTTATATTGAGAAACAGTACAGTCGTAGCACAATCAGAAATAAGTTTCAGAAACTCCTTTCTGATTGTTATTGGTATCTAACAATTGGAAACATAACAAGGTAATAGACCTTTTTCTTCTTAATATCTAAAAAATATAATGGTTAATTTAATAATAAAGTTATTAAATTTGTTCAGTAAAGTAAACAGCTGTTTTAGATAAGTTTAATTTGGTATTCTTGAAGCCAACTATTTACTTGAAGTAGATAATCAATTAAACCTCTAGCCTCATTACCAGTAATGATTTCATCTGTACCTAGTGCAATCGAACGGACTTTTTCTACGTTAATAAGAGGTAGAATAGGAGAGGTATTATCGTTTAATATGTCTAGCATCCATTCACTAATTCCTTGTAAATAGGCGTTATCTTTTGTACTTGGATATGCACTTTTTTTACGATAACATACATCTGTGGGAAGAACAGTCTGGAAAGCACGACGTAAAATTCCCTTTTCAATATTATCGATACTTTTTATTTCAAATGGTACATTCCAAAGATATTCAACAAGTCGATAGTCACAAAATGGAACACGCACTTCAAAACCTGTCATCATGCTAGTACGATCTTTTCTCTCTAACATAAAAGGTAGGAATCGTGTAATAAACATATAGGACATTTGACGTTGTTTTGTTTGTAAATCATTTTCTCCCTCTAAAAAAGGTATTTCATGTACAGCTTCTTGAAAACGTTGTTTTTGATAATCGATAGGATTTATTTTGGTTTTTAAGTCTTCAGATAAAATTTCAGTAATATAAGCATAGTTTACATTCCAAGGGAAAATATCTGCTTTTAAAAACTCTTCTTGATGGAACCAAGGATATCCAGAAAAAACTTCATCTGCTGATTCTCCTGAAAGGGCAACTGTAGCATCTTTTTTCATTTCTCTAAAGAGAAGATAAAGAGATGTTTCAAGTTCTCCAACACCTGGTAAGTCACGAGCCCTCATTGGAACTAATAAATTTTCAATGAGCTTTTCTGATCCTAATTCAAAAGAGTGGTGTTGTGTTCCAACATGCTCAGATACACGTTGTACCCAAGGTTCATCTCGATCGCGGCGAAGAAAATCTTCTTCGAAATCTCGTTCTTCATTTGTAAAAGTTAGAGAATAAGTATGAAGTGTCTTTCCGATTTGTTTGAATTCATCGCCTGCTAACCCAGTTAAACCACTGGAATCTAAGCCTCCAGATAACATAGTAACCACGGGTCTATCGGCAACTAATTGTCGTTTTACTGTATCCTCTAAAATAGATTGAATTGTATTAACTGTAGTATTTATATTATCTGTATGTGGTTTGCTTTTTAGTTTCCAGTATTGCTTGCTTTCAGTTTTATTAGAAGTAAACAGAATGTAGTGTCCCCCGCGTACTTCATGTATATCTTTAAATACTGCATGGCCAGGTGTTCGCATTGGCCCAAGACAAAAGATTTCGGAAAGTCCTTCTGTATCCACCTCTGCTTGTACATTTGGATGAGAAAGTAATACTTTTATTTCAGATCCGAAAATAACCGAATTATCACGTTGTGCAAAAAAGAGTGGTTTCACCCCTAAGTGATCACGAGCTAACATGAGTCGTTGCAATTTCTCATCCCAAATACCAAAGGCGAAGATCCCATTAAGATGTTGTACACAATCCTCTTTCCATTCTAGATATGCGTGTAATAATACCTCAGTATCTGATTTTGTTTGAAATACATGGCCTAAATGCTCTAATTCAATACGTAGCTCTTGGTAGTTATAAATTTCTCCATTAAATGTTAATGAGACAGTTGTCTCCCCATCTTTATACAACATGGGTTGTAGACCACCTTCAGGGTCAATTACAATAAGGCGACGGTGACCAAAAGCCGCATGTTCAGAGAACCAAAATCCTTCTGCATCTGGTCCACGATGTATAATAGAATTTGTCATATTCTTTAAAGTTTCTTTTTGTTTAGAAAGGTCCATTGACCAATCAACCCATCCCGCTATTCCGCACATATATAGTACCTACTTTCCATTTGATTAGTAAACATCTTTAGTATTCTTATAAATTTTTTGGACAGTAAAGAGTTTTTAATTATATTCATAATGCTTATTAAATAATGCATATCCTGAATCTACCATAACAACACTACCATTAACTGCACTTGCTTTCTCTAATGATAATAAATAAACAAAACCAGCAATTTGCTTGGAGGTTATTAACTGATTTCCAATTATTTTTCCGTCCATTCTATGAATTTCCCCGCTATCTAATATGTGTATCAACAACTTCTGGTGTAATTGCAAATATTCGTATTCCATAATCAGTTAACTCTAAAGTAGCTGATTTTGTCATCATAATAACAGCACCCTCTGAAGCGTGGTAAGCATAAGTACTTGTTGATACTAGAAAACCAAAAACAGAGGCCGTGTTGATTGATATTAATGATACGATGGTAATCATTCAAGTCTTAGTCTAAAACAGGAGTGGGATAGCCAATAACGGCATTGTTAAACATAATGTCAATTCCCCCAAAAGTTTGAACAGTTTTTTCTATCAATAATTCAACTTCTATAAACTTTGAAACTTCTGTTTTCACAAAAATTGCTTCACCATCATTTTCATGAATGGCTATAGCGGTTGCATTACCTAGCTCCGCATTAAAATCAGCTATTACAACTTGATCCCCTTTTTGAGAAAACTTTAATGTAGTTCCTTTACCAATTTCTCTGGCTCCACCTGTGATAACAGCGACTCTTATCGGGTTTAGTGTTATCCAACTCCTTTATCTTTATATAATGAATGTTAAATGTGTTTATACAAAATTGTTATTAATTGAAAGATTAATAACAACTATCTGTATTGTAACTCTATTTATAATTCATTAAAATTTAGATATATTTACTAATAATTAAGTAAATCTTAATAAAGGGAGTATTAAGATGAATTTTGAACAAATGGAGTATATCGTAGCGGTAGCGAATACTGGATCATTTACTAAGGCTGCACTCCAGTCTCACGTTACTTTATCAGCAATTAGTCAATCTATTTCTTTGTTAGAAAATGAGCTGGGAGTAAAACTTTTCGCACGTTCACGGGGGTTGGGGGCAGTTCCCACTTCTGAGGGGAAATCAATTATAAAAAGAGCTAGTGGTATTCTATTACAAGTAAAAGAATTGAAAGAAGAAGCGCAAATCTACAATCATACTTTAAACGGGGAGTTAAGAATTGCGACAATCCCTGGGCCTATGCATGTACTAATAAATATTATTTCGAAATTCAAAAAGGAGCATCCTTATGTAAATATAAAGGTTTATGAAAAGGATCATAAAAAAATACTAGAAGACCTTCAACAAGATGAGATTGATATTGGATTTATCGCATCTTCAGAGAAGTTTAGAGAGAGGAACAATAATTTTACATTTAATAAAATAATTGACGCTAAAATAGTTGTAGGAGTTAATAAAAATTCTTCACTTGCATTAGAGAAAATCCTTGTACCAGAACAGTTAGTAAATCAGGCTTTGGTTTTATATGATGATGAATACATTCGAGACAGCATTAAAAAATTATTTTCAAAGCATGGGAATGTGGATATATTATTCATCTCTAATAATACGCAAGCAATAGAAAATGCAGTGAAGCAAGAACTAGCTATTACAATTGGATTGGATTATTCATTCAAACATAATCTATTAAATAATCAAAAAGAAATAGTTTCCATTGAATTAGATGTACCTAACCTTGAGCCTCTTTCTTATGGATGGCTTCTTTGTAACGACAAGCAACCTTCAAACATACTAGTGAGGTTTATTAATAAGCTTCAGTTTGAGTAGAAGATTAGTTTAAATTGCTTAGTAGACGGTATAAATGAACTTTATTAAAAATTAAGCTATTATTATCTGAGGTCCCTCCACATCGCCATCAAGATCGAGAAACTATTTTTAAAGTTGAGCCAATGGAATACAAAGACGGTTAATATCCGTTTTGTTAATTTTTGTAAATGATTATAGATAATACATTCAACTATTTTGAGTAATATTGTTAAAACAATTAATAATCTAAAAATAAAGGGGTCATATATTAAGATTATAAAAATCCGATATCCTTTAACTTTTAATTATGCCAGTAAAGGGCTAGAGATTAACTATTGAAATAGCTAGTCTCTAGCTTTTTTATTAGTGGAGAGAAAAGGGTGTGGCAAAGTGAAAAATTATTAATTATTTTTCACTCTAACAGAGACACATTAAAAATGTATCTCTTTATTTTAGAACCTACCTTAATCATTTATTCCATGATAAAAGTGGGAATGTTCAACATTTATCCTCAGAAGACTCTTTAATTCCTTTAAATTTGTCAGACATTTAAAAACCTCCGTTTAAAAAATAAAATACTAAATTACTTTTAAAAAATAAAACATGTGCTTTATTCCACTTACTTCTTTTTATCATAAAAAAATAAAAATAGAGGCTATTAGATTAGGCTTTTTAGTGGCTCCATTAAAGCGCCCGACGGCAGTATAAAGTTTCTAAAAGTGCAACCCCAACATGTAAATAATTCACAATCACTGTCACTCCATGCTTTGTTAATAATGCCCAATATTTCAATTTATCTAATAACACCAATAATTAATAACAACACTAATAAAAAAATGCATATAGTTCCAATTGAAGCTAAAACATTAAGGATTTTATTTACTTTTGGGGTCCTGCCAAATCTCTATCAAGCTATACTTTTAAAATAGGAAATTTCTTATATAGAAGTTTCCTATTTCTTTATAAAATCTTTAATTTATCTTTCTTTTAATTTAAATAATCTACTTTAAACTCAAGGTGAGTTAAGAAAAAAGGGATGACAAATAATTTATTAAATAGATTAGGCAATGTGAACGAAACATTGCTTAAACATAGATTTATTAGGCTTATTAAATTTTCGGAGGTAAAAAAATGTGACATAAAGTATTCGTGTGGCATGGTAGTAAATCTGCTGAACATGAGGTTTCCTTAGAATCAGCCTTAAATGTATTAAATGAATTAAATAAAAATCAGTATGATGTATATATTACACGAGAAGGAAAGTGGAGCAAAACAAGATGGTAAAAGGATGATTTTTGTTGTAATGGGGACTAGTAATTATTCTCATATGGATTTGATAAATTTTATATACATTTTCTTTAATAGGATACCACCATATGCGATGCACACTGATTTAATTTTTTTGTAAATGTGGAACAAATGTATTACTTAGATTGTCTATTAAGTGTAATCCTTAAAAACATGAAATTACGGACTATTTCGAAAGAAGCAAAGGTATTAAAAATAGGGATGTGTGTGGAAATGCAGAGTGTTAGTCTTACAAGTGTAAAACTTTTACAGGTGAACCATTGTAGGTAAACGCAAAAAAGCTGAGAAAACAAAACTTGCAAATCATACAATTCATTGAGAATTCGCTCAATTCAAGAAAAAGTTTGACGCTAGACTGGGTACCTATACTATTGATACCGTACAAATCGGTAAGCGGCTGTCCGATTTAATGAGCACTTTCGCCTATATAGTTTTGGCTACAGGAGTAGTACTAAAGTAAAACTTAATTGACAAACTTGATGAATTTATACCCTTTACGAAAGATGACTTAGTTGAATATTCACTAATCATAAAAAAAATGTGGATATCGGTATGACTCTTCAAGAATTTGCAGGGGCTACTAATCGTTAGTGTGATAAAACTGCAGGGAGACTAACTGATTCGTGTTAGCGCCTAAGATGGTCTATTTAAAAATGATTCTAATGTCTTATATGTATATAGGATTTGATAACACTGTCTATTTTTTGGCGGATTATGTTAGAATAACGTTTTTTGATTACATGATATTGGAGGTAACAGAAGTGAGAGGTATGTTTTGCAAGAGATTCTTTGCAATAGTAACAGTGCTTACACTATTTTGTAGCATGTTTGTTACATATGGAAGTGTATCAGCAGAAACAGGATCTGCATTAAATATTGAAGCAGGTGCAGCAATATTAGTAGAAGCAGATTCCGGGAAAATTTTGTATCAAAAAAATGCGGATGAACTATTAGCAATTGCTAGTATGACAAAAATGATGAGTGAGTACTTAGTTAGTGAAGCTATAGCTAAAGGGAAACTTAAGTGGAATCAGAAAATTAAAGTTTCTAAATACGCACACGAAGTTTCACAAGATCGCTCATTATCAAATGTGCCCCTAGAAAACGGTGGTTATTATACGGTAAGAGAACTATACGAGGCAATGGCAATTTGCTCTGCCAATGGTGCGACAATTGCTTTAGCTGAAGCAATTGCTGGAAAAGAAGTCGATTTCGTAAAAATGATGAACGATAAGTCGAAAGAATTTGGATTGAAAAATTATAAATTTGTAAACTCTACAGGCTTAACAAACTTTGATTTAAAAGGACAGCATCCTGAAGGGTCAACTCCAGATGACAAAAATAAAATGTCTGCAAGAGATTGTGCGGTTTTAGCACAACGTTTGATTCAAGATTTCCCGCAAATATTAGAAACAGCAAAAATCCCGAAAAAAACATTCCAAAAGGGCGGCAAGTATCCAATTGATATGGCGAACTCGAACTGGATGTTAAAAGGTTTAATTAAGCAATACGAAGGTGTAGATGGCTTGAAAACAGGAACAACTCCAGAAGCCGGGGACTGTTTCACTGGCACAGTAGAAAGAAACGGTATGCGTCTTATCTCTGTAGTGATTAAAACAAAATCTCATACAGCACGTTTTGATGAAACAAAGAAATTATATGATTATGGATTTGCGAATTTTGAAGTGAAGAAGACCTATGAAAAAGATTCAGCAGTAAAAGGGCATGAAACAGTGCGGATAGAAAATGCAAAAGATAAAGATGTAGCAGTTCAAACGAAACAAGCTGTTTCACTTCCGATGCCAAAGGGCAGCATAGACGTTTATAAAAAAGAATTTAAAGTATCGAATAAAGAACAAGAAGCGCCTATTAAAAAAGGTGTAACAATTAGCCAAATGATTATAGTGCCTAATGATAGTACAGATCCTGGATTCTTATCAGGTAAATCATTACAAGTAGACCTTGTAACAAAATCTGAAGTAGAACAAGCTAATTGGTTTACACGTTTTATGCGCGGAATCGGTTCTTTCTTTAGCGGTAAATAAAGACAAATCTTGTTTTTAATGCATATTCATAAGAAGCACGTCACCCTCTCTCGTTAATGTAGGAAAATGGTAAAATGCCCATCAACTTAAGAACAGAAACAAAATGAACTTTCGTTCAAACAAACTACAACAATCTTAAAACACTTTTTATTCTTAAAAATGAACATACCAAATAAACCTAAATAGGTATCATTTTTAAAGATTATGCAGCCTTCTTTTGTTTTCTAAGTCCACTATACTCATAGACAACACCTACGAATATCCAAGACTGCTTTCTTCTCATATCGATGAGATTCCCCCCGATTTTTTTGTAGTAGGTGGAATAGAAGGATTAGAATTTCTGTTAAATCAAGGGTTACATCCTTAGCGTACAGAGCACACAAAATGTTGATGCTATCCATTCATATAGTTTATTGATATTTACTTGTAGGAATGAAAAAATTGGAATATATTTAAATGTGAATAGAAGTATTATAGAGAAATGCTATTAAAGAAAGGAATTTCATAGAATGGGAAATATATTAAATGTAAAAAGAATAATAGTCACAATAGTGGCTGTTATTGTAATCGCAATTGGGTATTTTATGTTTCAATCAATTACTTCACCAGCTAGAGCAGTAGCCAGCCAAGTAAATGCAGTACACCTTGCAGGTGAACAGTCGAAAGTGGAGAGAAATAAGGTTGCACCAGTTCAATTTAATGGTCAAGTGAGGAAAATTGCTTATCTTACATTTGATGATGGACCAGGAAAATATACTTCTGAATTGTTAAATATCTTAAAACAAAATGATACGAAAGCAACTTTTTTCTTAATTGGTGCAAATGTAAAGCAGTATCCTGATTTAGTAAAACGTGAAAAAGCAGAAGGGCACTATGTTGGTATGCATAGTATGACACACAATTCCAAGAAGTTATATACAAATGGCGAGTATGTCAATGAAATGAAAGAAAATCAGGGGTTAATAGCAAATATTATTGGTGAATCGCCAAAACTAACACGTCCTCCCTATGGTTCTTCGCCTGGATTAAATGAGGCACTTCGTAATAAGGTTGTAGAAAGTGGTTTAAGAGTTTGGGATTGGACGATAGATACTTCAGACTGGAGATATGGTAACATGCCAGTGGATGCTGCAGCGGCAAAAATTGCTGAAAGTGTAATTACAGGTGCAACAAAGCCCAAAGAAGTTATTTTAATGCATGATATTCATCCACAATCTGTTGCAGCAATACCAGCAATAATAGAAGGATTAAAAGCAAAAGGTTATGAATTTGAAGCATATCATGAAGAAGAGCACTTTGCATTAAACTTTTGGCATGATAAGCGTATATAGCATGGGAAGAAATGAAGCTGACTTATAAAAAAGAGTTCTGTTGCATATATTTCAAAAACACTTGTAAAATTCGATTTTTCTTGCAAGTTTTTTTGAAAAGGCAGGTGTAATTTCTCTTTATAATTCCTTGTCAAATGATTGTAATTCATCTTTAATTATGGTATTCATAAAAAACGTTATTCTTTCTAATCTAGCTTATTTAGAAAGAATAACGTTTTTTGGTACTTAGGCGTAAGTTAATATCCTTAAGTTGATGGATGTGTGACGTTACCCCTTGTAAGTATTCAGCTACGCTATATTCAGGAGGAAAGGTTATAAATTCATCTTCCACATTATCTCATGAAGATCGTTATTTACCGAATGATTGGGTGGTAACAGCAAATCCGAAACAAAAAATAAAGATGACAATACATAGGAAAAATTAAATCCCAAAACATTCGATAAATTTGATACAAATATTACTTCAGATTAAGTAGACATAAAGGACAAAATATGAAATAAATGTTTTTATATACCAATTAATTCGAATTATATATTTTTTACATAATAAAGTTACATTCTAAGTGAAATATATAACATTTAATCTAAACTCTTATTCTTTATCTTATTCTTTATCTTATTCTTTATCTTTTCCTATTCTTCCTAGACTATCTTTAATAGTTGTTTCTCCAAGTTGAGTGTATAACAAAGCTGTATCTTGACTAGTATGCCCAAGTTGCTGCATGACTTGTAATGAGTCTTTTTCTTCCATATATAATTTATTTGCCAATGTATGTCTTAATTTATGAGGAGACATTTTTTTGCCATAGGCTTTAGTATATTTTTCTACTATATCTTGGATAGCCCTAACGGAAAGTGGCTGTGCAGTATGTTTATACTTTGATAAAAA
>NZ_JAEHCH010000051.1:0-14848 GCF_016483245.1 Bacillus cereus group sp. N31
GGAAGTTAAGCTCTCTAGCGCCGATGGTAGTTGGGACCTTGTCCCTGTGAGAGTAGGACGTCGCCAAGCAACTAAAAAACACGAGTCTTTGACTCGTGTTTTTTTATTTCCCATGAAATAGATTAGATTCTGATAGTAAAAATACTGAAATATAGTAAGGTATTTTTTGGGCAGAAATATTAAGGAATTGATAAATAAATGGATAATCTTCAGATCCATAACTACCAAGTAAGTCATACCACCAATCAGTTTCATACCTAGAAATCATGCTTAAATTATAGAGCAATAAGTAATGAACGAGGAGTTCAGGTAAAACGGGTTTAGAATTTCTAGGATTAGTCGTAAGTGGTAAGTAATAAGTATTAGTAAGGTACTCGTAGTATAAAGGAGTACTATATATAGGATTCCACGATTGAATAGGTGCCGAAAAAAACACATTCGATTCACTATTTTTCTTAGCTACGTGTTGTATCGATAAATGCTTACAAGTTGTTTCGATGTAACGAGAAAATCGCTCTTTAGTCATATGTAATCGATCTAATATATTGACTGAAAAGGAGAGCTCATTTTTATTTGTTGAATCAATCTTATATAAAGTTGATACTTTTTGACTATAACGAAACAAATTTTGTAATTCAGGAATATTCCCCATCAGCTCTAACATATTAAACTTCTCCGCTTCTAAGTGTTTCATGTGAAACAGTTGTTCTGCAACGTGAGTAAATAATCCGTTTTTCTGTATTTTCACCTCATCTTCTAAAAATTGATAACCTTGTTTTTTTCGTTTACGAGTTGTAACGCCATGAGCTAAAACAGTAGTTGATTCTGGGTAGTTAGGATCAATAGTTAACAAGCAAGCTTTAAATAGTTGACTAATTCCATAAAATAACAACATTGGTTGGATCGAAAAAGGGGCCACCTTATATAATTCGTAATAATTTTTCCCGTGTTCTAAGTAGTAAATAAAGGGATAACAGTTTTCAAAACTTTTTTTTTCAGCATCTTGGATGGAGGATTTTTCATAACAACGGGCAAGATAACGTTGTACATTTTGAGATGAAAAAAAGAAACTTAATTGCTGCCAAGTACAATGTGTTTGATGCATATATTACGCTCCTTTTATTGTCTAAAAATTCTAACATATGTATACGTCCTTGACAGTATTTTAACCAATTGATAAGCTACTAATAATAATTTCTGGTATCATGGGGGGAACAATTATGTGGGAATCTAAATTTGTTAAAGAAGGTTTGACTTTTGATGATGTATTACTTGTACCAGCGAGGTCAGATATATTACCAAGAGAAGTAAGTGTTAAAACAGTTTTATCTGAAAGCTTACAGCTAAACATCCCGTTAATTAGTGCAGGAATGGATACAGTAACAGAAGCTGACATGGCTATTGCAATGGCTCGCCAAGGCGGTTTAGGAATTATTCATAAGAATATGTCTATTGAGCAACAGGCAGAGCAAGTTGATAAAGTAAAGCGCTCTGAAAGCGGCGTTATTTCAGATCCTTTCTTCTTAACTCCAGAACATCAAGTATATGATGCAGAACATCTTATGGGAAAATATCGTATCTCAGGTGTACCAGTTGTAAATAATTTAGATGAGCGAAAATTAGTTGGTATTATTACCAACCGTGATATGCGTTTCATCCAAGACTACTCAATCAAAATTTCTGACGTAATGACAAAAGAACAGTTAATTACAGCTCCAGTTGGTACTACACTGGAAGAAGCTGAAAAGATCCTACAAAAGTATAAAATTGAAAAGCTCCCTCTTGTTGATAATAACGGTGTATTACAAGGGCTTATTACAATAAAAGATATTGAAAAAGTAATTGAATTCCCAAACTCTGCTAAAGATAAGCAAGGACGCTTATTAGTTGGAGCGGCTGTTGGTGTAACGGCTGATGCTATGCTTCGTATCGATGCATTAGTAAAAGCTAGCGTAGATGCAATTGTACTTGATACAGCTCATGGGCATTCTAAAGGTGTTATTGAAAAGGTAAAAGAAGTTCGTGCGAAATATCCAGCACTAAATATTATCGCTGGAAATGTTGCTACAGCTGAAGCAACGAAAGCATTAATCGAGGCTGGTGCAAACGTAGTTAAAGTTGGTATTGGACCAGGTTCTATTTGTACGACACGCGTTGTAGCTGGTGTTGGTGTACCACAATTAACAGCAGTTTATGATTGTGCAACAGAAGCTCGTAAACACGGTATTCCAGTTATTGCTGATGGCGGTGTTAAGTACTCTGGTGATATGGTTAAAGCTTTAGCAGCAGGAGCACACGTTGTTATGCTAGGTAGTATGTTTGCTGGTGTTGCTGAAAGCCCTGGAGAAACTGAGATTTACCAAGGTCGCCAATTTAAAGTATATCGTGGTATGGGTTCTGTTGGAGCGATGGAAAAAGGAAGTAAAGATCGTTACTTCCAAGAAGGAAACAAAAAACTTGTTCCAGAAGGTATTGAAGGACGCGTACCATATAAAGGACCTTTAGCAGATACAGTTCATCAATTAGTTGGTGGATTACGTGCAGGTATGGGATATTGTGGAGCACAGGATTTAGAATTCTTACGTGAGAATGCACAGTTCATTCGCATGTCAGGTGCTGGTTTACGTGAAAGCCACCCTCATCATGTACAAATTACAAAAGAGGCTCCAAACTACTCATTATAATGTCTTATATGTAAATAGATAGAGATTTGATATCTCTGTCTATTTTTTTTTGATTATGTTAGAATAACGGTTATGTGAGTACATAGATATTGGGGGTAGCAAAAGTGAAAGGTATGTTTTGCAAAAGATTCATGGCTTTGGTAACGGTGCTTACACTAGCTTGTAGCATGCTGTTACCATATAGCAATGCATCGGCTGAAACAGGAGCCGCTCTAAACATTGAAGCAGGTGCGGCAATTTTAGTAGAAGCGAATTCTGGGAAAATTTTATATCAAAAGAATGCAGATGAGTTATTATCAATTGCTAGTATGACAAAAATGATGAGTGAATATTTAGTTCATGAAGCAGTGGATAAAGGAAAACTTAAGTGGGATCAAAAGATTAAGGTTTCTGAATATGCGCATAAGATTTCACAGGATCGTTCATTATCAAATGTTCCACTAGAAAATGGTGGTTCTTATACGGTAAAAGAGTTATACGAAGCGATGGCGATTTATTCCGCTAATGGAGCAACAATTGCTCTAGGTGAAGCAGTGGCAGGAAAAGAAGTTAATTTTGTAAAAATGATGAATGATAAGGCAAAAGAGTTGGGATTGAAAAATTATAAATTTGTAAATTCTACAGGCCTAACGAACAAAGACTTAAAAGGACAGCATCCCGAAGGAACAACACCGGATGAAGAAAATAAAATGTCTGCAAGGGACGTCGCAATTTTAGCGCAACATCTTATTAAGGATTATCCCAAAACATTAGATACAGCAAAAATCCCTAAAAAAGTATTCCAAGAGGGCGGAAAATACCCGATTAATATGGATAACTGGAATTGGATGTTAAAAGGTTTAGTTAAGCAATACGATGGCGTAGACGGCCTGAAAACAGGATCAACTCCAGAAGCCGGTGATTGCTTCACTGGTACGGTTGAAAGAAACGGTATGCGTTTTATTTCTGTAGTTATTAAAACAAGTTCTCATACAGCACGTTTTGATGAAACGAAGAAGTTATATGATTATGGATTTGCTAACTTTGAAATGAAGCAAATGTATAAAAAAGATTCTTCAGTAAAAGGACAAGAAACAGTAAGAATAGAAAATGCAAAAGATAAAGATGTAGCAGTTCAAACAAAACAAGTTGTTTCACTTCCAGTGCCAAAAGGAAGTAAAGATGTTTATAAAACAGAATTTAAAGAAGCAAGTAAGGGACAAGAAGCACCTATTAAAAAGGGTGTTGCACTTGGTCAGATGGTAATTACACCAAAAGATACGAATGACCCTGGATTTTTATCTGGTAAGTCATTACAAGTAGATCTTGTAACAACATCAGCAGTGGAAGAAGCAAACTGGTTTACTCGTTCTATGCGCGGAATCGGCTCTTTCTTTAGTGGTATATGGAATAGTGCTGTTGATACAGTAAAAGGTTGGTTTTAAAAGCTCCTCGTTGTAGGAGCTTTTTCTTATTCCCATTTTTCATACCTACTTTATGAAAAAGTAGTAGACAAGCATCTGATAGTTAATGGTAGAATGTAAGAGTATTCTTAATTTTCGCCTTTAACGGGGGAAAGCAATTCACCTAGGGGGGTTTTTGTACATGACAAATGTAACAGGGACAGAACGTGTAAAACGTGGAATGGCAGAAATGCAAAAAGGCGGCGTTATTATGGACGTAGTTAACGCTGAACAAGCAAGGATTGCAGAAGAAGCAGGCGCAGTTGCCGTTATGGCATTAGAGCGTGTACCAGCAGATATTCGTGCAGCAGGTGGCGTTTCTCGTATGGCAGACCCAACGATTGTTGAAGAAGTTATGGGTGCGGTGTCAATTCCGGTTATGGCAAAATGCCGTATCGGTCATCTTGTAGAAGCACGTGTATTAGAATCATTAGGGGTAGACTATATCGATGAGAGTGAAGTATTAACTCCTGCTGATGAAGTATACCATTTAAATAAACGTGATTACACAGTTCCGTTTGTATGTGGTTGCCGTGATATCGGAGAAGCTGCACGTCGTATTGCAGAAGGTGCATCTATGCTTCGTACAAAAGGTGAGCCAGGAACAGGAAACATTGTAGAGGCAGTGCGTCATATGCGCCAAGTCAATGCAGAAATCCGTCAAGTTGCAAGTCTACGTGAAGATGAGTTAATGACATATGCAAAAAATACTGGTGCTCCTTATGAAGTACTACTTGAAATTAAACGCCTTGGTCGCTTGCCAGTTGTAAACTTTGCAGCAGGTGGTGTAGCAACACCAGCAGATGCAGCGTTAATGATGCAACTTGGTGCTGATGGTGTATTTGTTGGATCTGGTATCTTCAAATCAGAGAACCCAGAGAAATTTGCACGTGCAATCGTTGAAGCGACGACTCATTATGAAGATTACGAACTAATTGCAAGCCTTTCTAAAGGATTGGGTAATGCAATGAAAGGTGTCGAAATTTCAACGTTATTACCAGAACAACGCATGCAAGAGCGTGGATGGTAATTGAAGGAGAACTTTAAAATGGTGAAAATCGGTGTACTAGGTCTTCAAGGTGCAGTTCGTGAGCATGTAAAATCAGTTGAAGCAAGTGGTGCAGAAGCTGTTGTTGTAAAGCGTATAGAGCAACTTGAAGAGATTGATGGTCTTATTTTACCAGGCGGTGAAAGTACAACAATGCGTCGTCTTATTGATAAGTATGCTTTCATGGAACCACTTCGTACATTTGCGAAGTCTGGTAAACCAATGTTTGGTACATGTGCAGGTATGATTCTTCTTGCGAAAACACTTATTGGCTATGAAGAAGCACATATTGGTGCTATGGATATTACAGTTGAACGCAATGCGTTTGGACGCCAAAAAGATAGTTTTGAAGCCGCACTTTCAATGAAAGGTGTGGGGGAAGACTTTATTGGTGTATTTATCCGTGCTCCGTATGTTGTAGATGTTGCTGATAACGTTGAAGTACTTTCTAAGCACGGCGATCGAATGGTAGCGGTAAGACAAGATCAGTTTTTAGCTGCTTCATTCCATCCGGAATTAACGGATGATCATCGTGTGACAGCATACTTTGTCGAAATGGTAAAAGAAGCTAAAATGAAAAAAGTTGTGTAAGTAACTTGCAACTTGTATAAGATTATAGTAAATTGATGGTAACAATTTTATAAAATAAGCGTGTTGATAGGAAGTAGTAACAAATGTCGTTTCTTATAGAGAGTCGATGGTTGGTGGAAATCGATAGAAACAGTTTGTGAATCCATCCTGGAATGGAATGTGGAATATCTTTATGATTAGTAAACATTCCCGGTGAAGAGCCGTTATTTCTACTTGAGAGGAAAGTAGTAATGCTTTCAACTAGGGTGGCAACGCGGGTTAACTCCCGTCCCTTTGTATAGGGACGGGAGTTTTTTGTGTTTTATAAAATAAAAGGAGGAGTATATAATGCTTGATATTAAATTATTACGTACGAACTTTGAAGAAGTAAAAGCAAAATTGCAGCATAGAGGCGAAGATTTAACGGAGTTTGGTCGTTTTGAAGAGCTTGATACGAGAAGAAGAGAATTACTTGTTCAAACAGAAGAACTAAAAAGTAAACGTAACGAAGTGTCTCAACAAATTTCAGTATTAAAGCGTGAAAAGAAAGATGCAGAAGCTTTAATTTTAGAAATGCGTGAAGTTGGAGAAAAAGTAAAAGATCTTGATAATGAACTTCGTACAGTTGAAGAAGACTTAGAAAGATTAATGTTATCTATTCCAAATATTCCTCATGAATCTGCTCCAGTTGGTGAAACAGAGGATGATAATGTAGTAGCACGTACTTGGGGAGAAGTGAAGGAATTTGCTTTTGAACCAAAACCACATTGGGATCTTGCTACAGATTTAGGAGTTTTAGATTTTGAGCGTGCTGGGAAAGTAACAGGAAGCCGCTTCGTATTTTACAAAGGTGCAGGCGCAAGATTAGAGCGTGCTTTAATTAGTTTTATGCTTGATCTTCATACTGACGAGCATGGATATGAAGAAGTGTTACCTCCGTATATGGTAAACCGTGCAAGTATGACAGGAACAGGACAACTTCCGAAGTTTGAAGAAGATGCATTCCGTATTGAAAGTGAAGATTACTTCTTAATTCCAACAGCAGAAGTACCTGTAACGAATATGCATCGTGATGAGATTTTAAATAAAGAGCAATTGCCTATAAGATATGCTGCATTTAGCTCTTGCTTCCGTTCTGAAGCAGGTTCAGCTGGTCGCGATACACGTGGTTTAATTCGCCAACATCAGTTCAATAAAGTAGAGCTTGTGAAGTTCGTAAAACCAGAAGATTCTTATGGAGAGTTAGAAAAATTAACAAATGATGCAGAACGCGTGTTACAATTATTAGAGTTGCCATATCGCGTTATGAGCATGTGCACAGGCGATTTAGGATTTACAGCAGCGAAGAAATACGATATTGAAGTATGGATTCCAAGCTATGGCACATATCGTGAAATTTCTTCTTGTAGTAATTTTGAAGCTTTCCAAGCGAGACGTGCAAATATCCGTTTCCGCCGTGAGCCAAACGGAAAACCAGAACATGTTCATACATTAAATGGATCTGGTCTTGCAATTGGACGTACGGTTGCAGCTATTTTAGAGAACTACCAACAAGAAGATGGTACAATTATAATTCCAGAAGTTCTTCGCCCTTATATGGGAGGAAAAACAGTTATTAAGTAAATTTAAACATTCATCGGTATGAGTGATTGGTAATTATGAGCGTTGTCAGTACTGTAATGTAGGAGGGGGAAAGTAAAATTTTCCTTTCCTCATAATTTATTTTAGTAGGGTTGACTAACTGTTTTTCTTTTGATATTATATTTGATGTCAATATGGAGGTATACCCAAGTCTGGCTGAAGGGATCGGTCTTGAAAACCGACAGGCGGCGAGAGTCGCGCGGGGGTTCGAATCCCTCTACCTCCTCCAGATATAATTGACAACAGCGCATATAAGTGGAGATTGGAGAACTCGTTACCAACACGTAACGAGTTTTTATTTTAAAACCAATCATAAAGTATGGTGTAAGGCGATTTTGTCCTTATTACACACTCATATTCCGATGATTATCTTCATAGATATGAAAGGAGTCAACATGGATCTTATTATACAAACGTTTCCTTTAGATGGAAAAACTTTATATTATGTACAATGTCCTGTCTGTAAGAACAATAGAATTTTAAACAGTGGTGCAAATGTATCGCGCATTATAAGCGATGATACATTCCGTAAACTTTGTGGTTGTACTTGTGATGTAAAGCAAGCTACGACAAAAGTAGAGGCGCCAAAAAAGGTTGAAAAACCAGCTGTAAAGAAAGAAGCAGCTCCAAAACGTACAGGTAAAGTATTAACGGCAGTGATTAACGGGAAAGAAATGACTGTTAAAGAGATTGCTGAAACATATGACATTAGTACAAGTACTGTTCGTCAGCGTATTAACGCTGGAAAACCTGAGAGTGAAATTATTGCTCCAACAAAGAAGAAGTAATTTAATAGGAAAACCCGTGCATATGCACGGGTTTTTTATTTTACAAGTTTACGTGTTTGTTTTAAGAAATGGCCAATTTTTTTAATGATTGGTTCGATTGAATCGCCATCTTTTAAAATATCGTATTCATTAATGTTTAATCGTAAAACAGGGCATGAATTGAAGTTGTTAATCCAGTTTTCGTAACGTCCGTGCATCTCTTTCCAATACTCAATTGGTGTTTGCTGCTCCATCGGGCGTCCGCGTTCTTGAATACGGTCTACAATATCATCGAAAGAACCTTCTAAGTAAATTAATAAGTCTGGATGAGGGAAGTAAGGAGTCATGACCATAGCATCAAATAAACCTTTGTATGTTTCATAATCAGTTTCCGTCATTGTACCTTTTTCATGATGCATCTTTGCGAAAATTCCAGTGTCTTCATAGATAGAACGGTCTTGAACAAAACCACCACCGTATTCAAAAATTCTCTTTTGTTCTTTAAATCGTTCTGCTAAGAAGTATACTTGCAAGTGGAAGCTCCAGCGTGTGAAATCGGCATAGAACTTGTCCAAATATGGATTAGAATCTACTTTTTCAAATGATGTGCGATAACCTAAAGCGTTAGCTAGTGCAGTTGTCATAGTTGATTTTCCGACACCTACTGTTCCGGCGATAGTAATTACTGCATCATTCGGTATATCATATTTTTGCCTTAAATTCATTATTATTTCGACTCCTTTAAGAGAGTATTTTGAAGGGTGGATAGGATGACGTTTAAATCATCGGGATTTTGTACAAAATCCATATCATCTCCGTTAAATTTCAACACTGGGATATCTGGATGGTCCTTTTTAAAAGTATCCATTGCTGTTTCGTAATCTTTTGTGAGCTGTAGTAAGTAATTTGGATCCATATTTTTTTCGAATTCTCTTCCGCGCATTGCGATTCGTTTTTGTAAGGTTTCCAGGCTAGCTGTTAAATAAACGATGACATTTGGTACAGGCATATCTTGTGTAAGGATACGATAGATTTGCATGTATTTGTCATATTGAGAATCTTTTAATGTACGGGATGCGAAAATTAAATTTTTAAATATATGATAATCTGCTACTACTGGCTTCCTTTGATTCAAATACTTTATGTTAATGTCTTCTAGTTGTTTGTATCTATTACAAAGAAAGAACATCTCTGTTTGAAAACTCCATTCGTCGATGTCTTCATAGAACTTTCCTAAAAAAGGGTTTTCATCAACAATCTCTTTTAGTAAGTGGAGTTGCATGTGAGTTGAAATTTCCTTCGCAAGTGAAGTTTTTCCAACACCAATTGGTCCTTCAACCGTGATAAATGGTACTCCGGTCACGCTGTTTCCTCCTTTCAATCAGTGATTTACCGTGACTACTAAAAACACAAAACAGAATTATTGTAGCACAAGAGGGAAGCGAGCGGGTTAATTTGATATAAAAAGTTAGAAAATAGATATATGTATTAATTAATTTTTATTTGAGATGACGGTATTATATTTGCTTTCAATGTAGCTTCCATTATTTTTAAAGCATGCAGATTGTCCTGATCATTGTTAGAGGCAATGCAATCCTGTGGTACATACAGTGTATAATTTCTCATATGAGCATCGTTAGCAGTAAATAGGATACATATATTTCCGGCAACTCCTGTTAATATCAGATTTTCTATTTTTAAATAGCCCAATAAAGAATTCAAAGGCGTTTCATAAAAAGCAGAGTAATGTGGTTTAATAAAAATGTAATCATCAGAATGTGGAGCAATCTTATGAATTATATTTTCACTATACTCATTTGTACAATGAGTAATCAGTTGGTCAATATCAGATCTCCAAAGTTGATAATGGTCATTAACATAAATTATGGGATAGCCGAAGGCTTTCATTGTTTTCTTTAATTGTAAAATAGGATTTGTTATAGTTTCGCATTTTTTTGCCAGGATGGGCCCGTGGGAAAATTGAAAGTCATTAATCATATCAATAATGAGCAAAGCAGTGTTTTTCATATGTAATCCCCTCTCTTTTTCTTTTAGGGTGGATTGAATTTATAAAAGTTATCCCACGTGTAGTAAATGGAAAAAGGTTTATTTTATTTGTGATGAAAGGACTAGGTTATGGAACAAGATCAAGATATTTATTTTATGCAACTAGCGATAGAAGAGGCTAAAAAGGCAGAGGAAATACAAGAAGTACCAATTGGTGCAGTCATAGTGTTAGATGGTGAGGTAATTAGTTTCGCTCATAATTTAAGGGAAACTGAGCAACGATCAATCGCTCATGCCGAGTTGTTAGCGATTGATGAAGCTTGCAAAAAGCTAGGGACATGGCGTTTAGAAGATGCAACGTTATATGTAACCTTAGAGCCCTGTCCAATGTGTGCGGGTGGAATTGTTTTATCACGAGTGAAGCGAGTTGTATATGGTGCAAGTGATCCGAAGGGCGGATGTGCAGGAACATTAATGAATCTTTTAACAGATGAACGCTTTAATCATCAATGTGAAGTAGTCACTGGTGTATTAGAAGAAGAGTGCGGTACGTTGCTAACAAACTTTTTTAGAGAGCTTCGTAAAAAAAGAAAAGCGATAAAAAAATTAGAGAAAAGTAACGAGAATTAACGCATTTGCATTTTATAAAAAAACAAGTTATACTGATAATGCCTTTAATGAAGGCAACCGAATATTGGTTTTAACTTTGCCGTGCTAAGCGGGGAGGTAGCGGTGCCCTATACTCGCAATCCGCTCTAGCGAGGCCGAATCCCTTCTCGAGGTTATGTTGCTGTAAGGTCTGCCTTAAGTAAGTGGTGTTGACGTTTGGGTCCTGCGCAACGGGACCCCGTGAACCTTGTCAGGTCCGGAAGGAAGCAGCAATAAGCGGGTTTTCTCGTGTGCCGCAGGAGTGCCTGAACCGAGCTAACTGCTTGAGTAACGCTTATGGTACGTAATCGACAGAAGGTGCACGGCAGTTATATATGTATACAAAACTCACCTTGATACAAGGTGGGTTTTTTGTATGGAAAATAACTTTTGGAATCTATAAACAGAATGGGTTATAATATATAAGATAATAACCTTTGAGGGAGGCCGTATTTTCGTGTCATACCAAGCGTTATACCGAACATGGAGACCGCAAAAGTTCGAAGATGTAGTCGGTCAAAAGCACGTAACAAAAACGTTGCAAAATGCCCTTCTTCAAGAGAAAGTTTCACATGCTTATTTATTTTCTGGTCCGAGGGGAACAGGAAAAACGACGATTGCAAAAGTATTTGCAAAAGCAATTAACTGTGAACATGCTCCGGTAGCTGAACCTTGTAATGAATGTCCTTCTTGTTTAGGAATTACACAAGGATCTATTTCAGATGTATTAGAAATTGATGCGGCTTCAAATAACGGTGTAGATGAAATTCGAGATATAAGAGATAAAGTAAAATATGCTCCAAGTGCTGTAGAATATAAAGTATACATTATCGATGAGGTTCACATGCTTTCTATGGGTGCCTTTAATGCTCTTCTAAAAACTTTAGAAGAGCCACCAGGACATGTTATCTTTATTTTAGCGACAACAGAACCACATAAGATTCCACCTACGATTATTTCGAGATGTCAGCGATTTGAATTCCGAAAAATATCAGTAAATGATATTGTTGAGAGATTATCGACGGTTGTGACAAATGAGGGTACGCAAGTAGAAGAGGAAGCACTACAAATTGTTGCTCGTGCTGCCGAGGGTGGTATGCGTGATGCACTTAGCCTTATTGATCAGGCTATATCTTATAGTGATGATGCAGTTACGACAGAAGATGTTTTAGCTGTAACAGGCTCTGTTTCTCAGCAATATTTAGGTAACCTAGTAGAATGTATACGTGAAAATGATGTATCAAGAGCATTACGTATCATAGATGAGATGATGAGTAAAGGGAAGGATCCAGTTCGATTTATGGAAGATTTCATTTACTATTATCGTGATATGCTTTTATATCAAACTTCACCACAACTAGAACATATGTTGGAACGAGTAATTGTAGATGATCAATTCCGCATGTTAAGTGAAGAAATGCAGCCGGAAGTAATCTATGAGATTATTCATAGTCTTAGTAAAGGGCAACAAGAGATGAAGTGGACAAACCATCCGCGAATTTTTTTAGAAGTTGTGATGGTACAACTGTGTCAGCAGTTTATGATGCAAGCAAACGGTGCAGATCGTTTACAAGCGGTTATGAACAGAATGCAGCAACTGGAGAAAGAATTAGAACAAGTTAAAAAGAATGGTGTACCAGCTGGCGTGCAACCTGAAGTAAGAGAGACGCGTGTAACACCAAAACCAATGCGAACGGGAAGTATGAAAATTCCTGTTGGACGTGTAAATGAAGTGTTGAAGCAGGCGAAGCGTCAAGAATTAGAACAATTGAAAGCCGTATGGGGTGAGTTGTTAGGAAGACTCAAATCGTATAACAAAGTGGCATTTGCTGTTTTATTAGAAAATAGTGAGCCAGTAGCGGCTTCAGATGATACTTATGTGTTAGCATTTCAATATGAGATTCATTGTAAAATGGCGAGTGAAAATCGTGAAGCAATGGATACGCTGGAACAAATTCTTTTTGAATTGCTAAGTAAAAAGTTAAATATGATTGCTATCCCGAAAAGTGAATGGGGTAAAATTCGTGAGGACTTTTTACAACGCGAAGGCGGGGATTCTGAAGAAAGCCCAGAGCAAAAAGAAGATCCTCTCATAGAAGAAGCAGTAAAATTAGTAGGGCAAGAACTTATTGAAATAAAAGAATAACTATTATTAGGAGGAATTAAATATGATGCGTGGCGGAATGGGAAATATGAATAACATGATGAAACAAATGCAAAAGATGCAAAAAGACATGGCAAAAGCACAGGAAGAGCTTGGTGAAAAAACGGTTGAAGGTACAGCTGGCGGTGGAATGGTTTCTGTAATTGCAAATGGCCATAAGCAAGTTCTTGAAGTGAAAATTAAAGAAGAAGTTGTAGATCCAGAAGATATCGAAATGTTACAAGATCTAGTGCTAGCTGCAACGAACGATGCACTTAAAAAGGTTGATGAACTTTCAAATTCTACAATGGGTAAATTTACAAAAGGCTTAAACTTACCAGGTGGAATGTTCTAGGAGGATATTGATATATGCATTATCCAGAGCCAATATCAAAATTAATCGATAGTTTTATGAAATTGCCAGGAATCGGACCGAAAACAGCGGTTCGATTGGCATTTTTCGTATTAGATATGAAAGAAGACGATGTGTTAGGTTTTGCGAAAGCACTTGTGAATGCGAAGCGAGATCTAGCGTATTGTTCTGTATGCGGACATATTACTGACCGTGATCCTTGTTATATTTGTGATGATTCACATCGAGATCAAACGGTTGTCTGTGTTGTGCAAGAACCGAAAGATGTAATCGCGATGGAAAAAATGAAAGAGTATCAAGGTGTATATCATGTGTTACGTGGTGCGATTTCCCCGATGGAGGGAATTGGACCGGAAGACATTAATATCCCGCAACTCTTAAAGCGACTGCACGATGAAACGGTACAAGAAGTGATATTGGCAACAAACCCTAACATTGAAGGGGAAGCTACAGCGATGTATATATCCCGCCTCTTAAAGCCGACAGGTATTAAAGTAACTCGTATTGCACATGGTCTACCAGTTGGTGGAGATTTAGAATATGCAGATGAAGTAACTCTGTCAAAAGCGCTAGAAGGCCGCAGAGAAGTATAAGAGGAGAAACAAAAATGTTCTTTCAAAAAAAGGGTAAATTGCGTAAAGAGTATGACGATAAGTTAATTGTACTATTAGAAAAAGTAAAGAATGAATGGTTACGTCAAAAGAGAATGGTTGAACAAAGTGTTGAGCCGTCTCCAGATGTAATTTGTTCTTTGAAAATAGCGGAGGCGAAATATTTCTTCTTGTTAAAAGAAGCGAAGCGTCGCCCTGTAAAAATGGAACAATGGTAAAAGGTTCTGCTTTTTAAGCAGAACCTTTTATTTTTTATTTGTTAAAGTAGAGGGGTTATTTCGTTTTAAAAGAATCGTTGAGGATTCTGATGGGTTTGTATGAAGAAAATGTTGCTGCGTAAAAGTTATCACGATGGGCCGACTGGAGTTATAGGATAAACGTTCTTTTTTATCGTCTTGTCCCATACATATAGATATGTATAGGTCATTCATAAGGAGGAAAAAATGAATTCTACAATTATTATTGTTGGTATTCTATCTCTTGTTTTTATTTTTCTTGTTTTTGGTGTTTCTTCTAAACCATTGCGTTTTATAGGTAAAATACTTTTTCATGTTACTTTAGGAATAGCATTGCTCTTTATCGTAAATGTTGTAGGGACATATTTTGATTTTCATATTCCGATTAACGCAGGTACAGCGACAGTAACAAGTTTATTAGGCTTACCCGGTGTTGCTGCATTAGTAATAATTAAGCTGTATATCATGCCAAGATAAAATTATTTTGGCATTTTTTTAAAAAGTATTGACTAAAGAATGTTTAATATGATAAATTAATAAGCGTCGTCAGGAACGAAAGAAAAAAGTTGTTGACAGATTTAACGATAAATGTTAAATTATAAAAGTCGCTGAAACGCGATATTGAACTTTGAAAACTAAACGAAACAAACAACGTGAAACGTCAATTTTTATTTTTAG
>NZ_JAEHCH010000052.1:0-12031 GCF_016483245.1 Bacillus cereus group sp. N31
CCTCAAATATAGCAATTGCTTCATGCCATATTAGAAATTGTTTATCTTCTTTTGATTGAAAATTATTTTGTTTTTTTCTTGTTTTACTATTTCATAAAGTTCTTTATATTGTTTTTGCTTTGCGCAATCTCTCATTTTAGAATATATTTTTTTATTATCATTATGATACGTGAAATTATTAATTTAATTCTTCAATATTCGACGACTCAACAATATGATATCTCTTAATTTATTAAACTTGTTTTCATTGCTCCATAAATAAAAAAAGCCTAAACCCTTGTGTGTCAATAGGTTCAAACTTTTAAATTTATAGGAATACCCTTTGCAACAAGTTGCCATTAGGATAGTGTATCAGCAACTTGTAGCTATTACTATGAATGCTACATTCTTCAAAAATATTACACATTTTTTAGATTTTCTTTATATTATTCTATGCTTTATTTAAAATTATAATTCCATATTTATGAACAAAAGTTTAGATTTATGGAAATTTGGACAAGTTATTATTACCACAAGCTTAATTAGGGGGGATTCCGATGTTTGGGTTAGGAAAAAAAAGAACTCCATTTGGTGAATATTTAGACCGTAGAGGGATTAAACAACAATGGTTAGTACAACGAACCGGATTAAGTAAATCTTTAATAAGTGATTTAGCAAATAAGAAGGATCGAATTCCTACCTTAACATCCGCAACTAAAATCATTAAAACACTAAGGAAATTTGATAAACGTATTGATTATCATGATTTTTGGGACATAAATGCTTAAAACAACTAAAATATATCTTCCATTACAAATGTTCTCATAAACACATTTCGGTTTATAGCATATTGCTCTAACTTTGATTGTCGATAGTCTGATAATGTAAAAAAATTAATTACTGGAACAATAGCATTCTGTCTTTTGTAGATATCTGTTATATGGCCATATAACTGTATTTTATGTTCGTTTGCCTTCATATGTTGCATACGATCTATTTCAACAAAATAGGGAACATTATCCTCAAAATACGTTGCATCAGGAATAATCTGATACCGTTGACCATTAATTGAAAACTCGATAGGTCTTTCTGTTTTCCATTCTGGAAATCCAAGCCACATCCAGCTTTCGTTTCGCATTAATATGTGCTGTAATTGACTACTTTTCTTTACTTCTTTTGTAATTCCTAATAAATCCCGTCCCTTTTTATTTAAATAATATACGTGTTCACGAGCCATTTTTGTAATGTGACAATACGGGTGCATATCCTTTAATACACGATTTGCATTTCGAATACTACCTAGACAGTGGATGGCTTGTAATTGCCTCCTAGTTAAAAAATCCAACTTACTCAAAGTGGATAAAATCTCGATTTGTCTCGCTTTCTGTTTGAGTGTTTGATGCCTCATTTTGTTTCACCACCTTATATTGCTTTAGTAACTCCCACATATCTGTATCCTTTAAAAAAGGTACCTGAATTTCTTCTGTACGATCAGTTTTAAATAATGCTCTTCCTGGAAGAGAAGGTAAATCTTCAAGACCTGGTTCATCCAAAGCAACTTGTGAAGCGACCGCCGTTGGTAATCGAAAGCCTATTTTCGCATCAGCATTTTGTTTAATTTGCCTTGGTAGTGTATCAGAGGTTGGATATTGCGTACAAAATATGAGCCGGAATCCTAAACCACCTCCGATCCTTGCAATTTCAGATAACATCTCCTGGCACAAAAATAATACATCACGTTGTTTTTTAGGTAATCCTTGTGTGGGACAAAGATTTGCTCCTTCATCTACTATGATGAAGCAACGTTCTCTAATTGATGTGTCTATGATATTGGTAAAATAGGACTTCTTCATCATTTCAATCTGTTTTACCATCTTTTCACGTACTCTTCCCAACATTTCTAATGCCTGTTTCGGGTTTTCAGCGACTTCTACAACTTGGGATAACTCTTTGTAAGGGCTAAACTCTAACCCTTCTTTCAAATCAATAATAAAAAATTTCACGTGTTGAGATTGTTGTAAAATTAAACTAGTCATCACATTTTTTAAGAATACTGTCTTTCCAAAACGAGTCATTCCACTTACACACATATGCGGTGTTTTCTCAAAATCATGATATATATATTTATCTAACGCTTTCCCCACCATAACTCTCCATGTATGCTCTTTTAATAGATCCTTAGACCAATTCCACATTTCAGGTATTCTTTGGCTAAATACTCGAATATGAAGCTCTCTTTGATGAAACGATATTTTAACAGGTTTATATAGACCTTCTTCTAATACTTCAGCTAACTTTTGGATTAGTTGACTAGGTACACCAAGTGGTAACTTGTAAACATAATTCATACTTATATCATCTTTAATTTCTTTTATAAAAATGGGATATTGTAATTCACCTTTATGCTGAACACATACCTTTGTAATTTCAAAAAACGTTGCAATTTTTTTCTTATCATTCGGTCCATTACTTTGGTAAAAATAAGCTACAGTTATAAACGTTGCTGGGATTAATAAAAGTGACAACATTCCCTCCATACCTCCTTAAGGTAGTTGAGCCTGTATGGAAGCTTAGAAAAAGCTGTTTAAAATGCGCTATTATAATCATTTTCAACTACCAGATGTAATGCTAGCGTAGAAACACATCTAGAATATCCATTAGAACGTACCAAACGCTTCCAATTAGTAGGCATTTAAGACCCGCACGTAGCAACCAACCTGGAAGATAAAAACCTTTCTTCTTCAGCAATTGTATTCCTAAAACTGAAGCTCCCGTCACTCCATACACAATCCCTAGCTCTCCAATGAGAGTCATATTAACCCCATCCTTTTGGTTTAATGGATAAATTCCCTTTACCATCCTTAAAAAGTTGATATTCATCTAATAGCTGATTCCAGGAGACAGCCAGTTCATCACCATATAGATCCTCTTCGATTTTTTGACTTAAATAATAATACCCTTGGTATTGTCGGTCCAGGTATACTTCATGTCGTCGCATGTGTTCTTGTATAGCACATACGTTTTCTTCATTTTTAGTAGCTTTGTACATTTGATTCAATGTTCGAGAAGAATACAGATAAGGTGTACTATACAGCATTTGATATTGATTCATATGTCTTCACCATCCATATAGAATTCTAGATACACTAAATACATATGATAATGATATAAGTTTTCGAATTTGTCCCTAAAAAAATACGTCATTCCTATTTTGGAATGACGTTTGACAGGAATCTTAAATTCTCTGACATGTTGCTATAGCCTTAAAAAATAACTGTGAGGATAGTTATAGATTTATTTTTGAACACACAATGGTATTTAATGAACACTATAGTTTTGTTAGTTTTTCTATAATTATTGTTTATCGTTATACTATATCAGTTTGTTTATGAATATTAGTTAATAAAATCTAATATAAATATATATCTTATATATATTTAAAATATAAAGATAAAACTTATATAGGACTGAGAAATGTACGTATATCCTTACTGTAACAAAGCCTTTTAACATTACATATCGTAAAAAATCATAAATAGTAGAATTTTACAGTAGAAAAACAAACCATATTAAGCTCTAAAAACTACAAATAATCATAAACGAAACTTAGTATTTCTACATAAAAAATGAAACAAATTAATACATTATTAAACATATTTATTCAATCGTGAAATTTCATATGAATTCACGGAATCTCCACAATTTGATTATAGTTACCCACAAAAGATTCACATTATGTGTTAATTAATCAACATAATCCATATTAAGCACGTAACTCACATGAATATTGATGATTTTTGATAGATGAAGGCGTATAAGCTATTTATATCAATGATAATTGCACTAAATTACTCACATTATGTGTTATTTATCTACTTATCCACGAAATTTAATTTATTTCTTATGATTTCTTGTAGGTATTTGAATGTATTTAGACAACTCATAACGTCTTTTTATGAAAGTATGTGTGGAAATTGAGATAAGTACCATACTATTTTTGTATATGATTGCATAAAAAAAGACCCTATTATGAATAGAATCGAGTAAAGCTACTTATTGTGAAGAAGGAGTAAATTTCTTTTAAATAAACGGATCAACACGAATAGCCCTCTATCTTGAATTTTTTCAAAAATAGAGAGCTGATGATGATTAGTTCGCTTTCATTGCTGTCAGTACTTGCTCAGCTGTTGTTACTTGGATACCAGCGCGTATTAACTGTTCAAAGGCACGCATAAATGTAATTAAATTGAAGCTATCTGGTACTTCAATAACACGAAGCTTTTCTTTCGGTAATCTATCTATCTTTTCAATGAACAATTCACGAACATCACTAGGAATAATACGCTCTTTATGCCCTCTTGCTTTTAAGAGTTCACGTATTTCAATTTCTAAAGCCATATAAGCGTTTAGGTTTGTACCTTGTTCATAGGCGTACTTTCTAAACAACGTTTCTTCTTGATACTTTAGATAGTTGCGGTGATACGATTCCTCTGTAACAGGTACAGCAAATTTAGAGTTTAGTAATTCATACGTTTTGCGGAACAACTTTTTGATGTTTCGCAGAGAGTACATAGAGAAATGCAATCCGAAATCAAATACAGCTTGTTCTTTTTGTTCTTTTGGAACATGCTGTGTAATAAGCGGATAGATACCTTCTTTAGCAGCTGTATCAAGAATTTTATATTGTGATGTTTGATTTAATAATTTCTTCAGTGTATATACTAACTTGCTTGGATATTCTTCATTACGATCTATCATGTCACGTAAGCTATGGATTACACTTCGAATTTGTCGATTGCATGTATGTTTTAGCACATGAATAAATTTGTTCATGTCTTGTGTAAATTCTCCAATACTCATCTCTTGTAGTACGGATTCGATAAAACGAGCTTTACGAGCATAAGTAAGCTTTGGTGTGAATGGATCACGATACTGTACTTCTCCGATTTCTTTTGTACATAAGAAATCCGTATGTAAGGATAGATATAGAGTTGTATATCTTTTTTTATTCTTAACCCCTTTTTGTAATTTACAAATTTTAAATAGTGGAGTCCCTGTACATGGTAATGCAGTTGTTAACTCTGTTATAACCGCACGTATCTGATGTGGGTATTTTTTATGTAAGAAGCGGTACATCCCACCAAAATGAGTTCTATTCCCTCTTTCATCTTGTTTGTCTAAGGAACGTTTTAGTGTAGTTTCACTGTGCTGTTGCATTGCAATATCTAAGAAGAGTTTCTTAGATGCAATTGATAACTCAAAGAAAGCCTTTGTAAATACCACTGGGCTAATATAAACATATGCATTGGCCTTTTCAGTTTCTTCATTCATAAAATGAGTTAATTTAATTGTATATCGGCCATCTAATTCATTTTCAATCGAAATAATGTTATGTATACTTAATTTCTTTAATGCAATATAGAATTGAGAATGCTGTATGTAAGTAAATTCTTCTTTATACAGTTTGTAATCTTCCCACATCATATGTATTGTTACATTTGGAATGACTCCATTTGTGTAACATTTTTTATGTAGATATAAGAAGACCTCCAGATCTGCGTTTGTAATGCCATATAATTTATGCTTTCTTCCCATTGTTTCCGAAATAGCAGATAGTGTACGACGTGAAAAAGATGGTTTAGCCTGTGCAACGAAGCCATCCACATCAGCAATACGCTCTTCGTATGTCATATGATCAACAATATCCTCAAGGTATGTATCTTTATAGCTGTAGTATTTCTCTTCGAAAGTTTCAACAAGTTTTTGCCAAGACTTCAGTGTTACTAAAACTGCATTTGTGGATTGTCCATTTAGACTACGTTGATTACGAATAATAAATGATTTTCCCATCTTTTTCACCTCCTACCTATAAATCTTGAAATAAATACCAAAAACTATAAAATATATCAATTTTGATTATATCAAATCGAAATTTGATGAAATGTGTCCCTTTAAGAGAAAAAATGAAAAGATGAAACGCCCTTTAATCCCTTGTGTATCAAGGGGTTTCAGGATTCGTTTTTTTTTTTTTATGGACATGATATAGCTATAGATTTTCATATTGGTAGAAAAGATGAAAAATAGAAAAAAAACCTTATAAGCATGATTAAATCAACAATTATATCGATTTTTAAAAAATAAAAAGGGACATGATATGGCTATAAATTTTCATATTAATAATTATGAATTAAATAGGAAAAACTCTTTAAATAGTGATGTTAATGGGCTTTATCTGTAATTTTTCAATTGAAAAAGGGACATGAATTAGCTAGGTGAGTTTTCATGTTCGGTTAAAAAAAGGAACATTATATAGCTATGAGTTTTCATGTTGCATAAATACATGAAAATAGAGTTAGAAACGTGTAAATCCTTAATATGAAAGGGTTAATGGGCTTTTTATCTAAAAAGAAAGGGACATCATATAGCTATAAATTTTCATAACTAATAATATTGCTGTAATAGAAATGCTTATATATCAAGCTTTAAGCACTTTTAGAAAAAATTTTTCGAGTTAATAAAAAAGGGACACATAATGTTATTTTTGTTTCATGTTTTGTTAAAAAGGGACATGATATGGCTATAAATTTTCATGATCATGAGTTTGGGATGTTCGAAGTAATCGAAAAATAAAAGCACTAAACAAGACTTGTTAAGCGTAGTTCCCCTTTTGAATATTAGGCATAAAACGATTAAACTTTATTTTCAAGCTAGAGTAACTATGTTTTTAAGGTGAAATTAGAGCAAGGCGAATAAAATGTCGAAAATATAAGAATTTTGTTATTTTTTTGTTGATTTATGTTATTTATAATGTTAAACTCATAACAATAAAGAAAGAGTAAACGAAAACCCTTAGTGATTAAATTGTCAGAATATTCACTTTTATCGGTTACTCCATGTGATTTTCACGTTTGTGTATTGCTTTTCCACTCTTTCTTTGTTCTTCCTTATAAAAGAAAACAACCTGTTTTTATCCAAGTTGTTTTCTCTTGTAAAGATTTAATTTTTTTTAACATTTGGGATTACTATTTTAAAAATTATTATTGTTTAGGAGGGATAGCTAATAGCTTGGACACTTAATGAAGAGTTTTTATTACAATGGAGCGGATCCAGAAAGAGGTGAAAAACAAGAAATTTGGATATTAGTTTTTTAACTTTAGAAAAGGAAGAATAAAAATATAGTGGACATACAATTACAATAAAGGAATGCAGTATAGATTATTATACTTGCATTCCTTTGCCATGAAAATGTATGGTGTTAGTGCGTTATATAATATAAAAGTTGTCCTGAATTTTCTACCTATATTTTCTGTATTGAATTTTATCAATCCTGTTTACTAGTTCATTTAATGATGATTTGTTTAGGGATTCTCAAGGTTATCTTTCCTGGTTATCATAATATGTTTTATCTGCGTATTTTTTATCATTTCCTTTTAGGTAGGCTAAGATTACTTTTGGATTTTTAAGTAAAGCCCAGTCTCCATATGTATCAAATCTTCTGCATGAAGTGATCATTCCATTTTTAATTGTACCGAATTTCTTATTATTTTGCTTTCCCCATTCTTTTAACCGTTTAGCGAAATCTGCATCTTCTGTCATAAGCATGTTTTCATTAAATCCGTTGATTTCCATAAAGTCTTTTTTATAGCACCAAAAAATCCCGACAGATATAGCTCCATACTTAAAAAGTAAGGGGATTATTATTAAAATTGCGGAAAAGAATATTCCTAAAGATATTCTTTCAAACTTCCCAGTTACCCCACCACCAATGTATTTACCTGAAGCTAAATATTTATCTACATTAGATAACATAGACTCTGCCATTTGAGTATCAGCATCTATAGTAATGATTATTTCTCCACTAGCTATTTTAGCCCCTGCATTTCGGATTTTAGACAAATTTTTATCGTTATTTTTTAATGTAATACAATTATAAGATTTTGCTATTTCCTCTGTTTTATCTGTGCAACGATTTAAAACAACTATGACTTCAATTTGATCTTTATATGCTTCTGATGCCTTTGCAATTGAATCTAAACATTTTCTAATGTACTTTTCTTCATTGTGAGCAGGTATTATAATAGAAAACTTCACATCTTTTTTAAAATTGACTCCTGAAGGTTCATTTGTATCAGTCATAATATTCCCCCTTTTTATAAAGTGAATTTTAACTATACATAACATATATTAACATTTTTGAGGTTTTATTAGAGAAAGCAAAAATAAAATTTAATCGTTTTGAAAAAAGATGCCCCATTTTATCCCTTTGGATTTTACAAATTGATTGAGTCTTGTATAATCAGTTACAGAGCGGGCTATAAGTATGCAAACTAGAGCCTTTAACATGTTAACAACGAAACAGGAATGGGAATATTCTGACTTCATTTCTAGTTTTTATAAAAAGGAACATCATATAGCTAATTATTTTCAAGTTCAGATTAAGAATAACTAAATGTATATAAGGAGCAGAATTTATATGGATGACGTTCTACAATTGTTTAGAGATGCACTATCAATAACGGAACAATTGTATAAAAAAGATGAGCAATTGTGGCAAAAATGGGTGTCCTATTATGTTGAGGTTGAAGCAGATAAAAGTAAAATTGTGACTTCAGAATACCTTTCTCCATCATTTTCAATGCTCGTACAGTGGCTAGAGCAACAACAAAGAAAAGGTGTTTCTCCTCTTGATATATATAGAAATATCGATGAATATAGATTAATCATTGATGAGACAATAGGTGTCTTTATTGAACAAGAGTTTCGTAAAAATCAGACAGTTAGTAATAAAGTGCATACAGCAACAAGTGAATCAAATGCAAGTACATTGAATGAAAACTATTTAGAAGTAAATAACTCCGCAGTGTATTATAAGTTGAGGGATGGAATAGCTAAAAATCAATTTGAAGAAGATGAAAACACACGGTTAAAATCATATCCTATTGAAACAAAAGATAGTAATGGAGTGGCACAGCTTTCCTCTCATAAAGATGAAGATCTAAAATTAACGAATATTGAAGAGGCAGCAAGATGGAATACATTAGTAGATGGTGTAATGAGTAATATGGATGATCTAACTGCAGATTGTTTAGATAGCATCACGATTCAATGGTTGAATGAAGCAAAATCGCCTGATGAATTTATTGATTTTTCATATGAACAAGTTTTAGAGATGTGCAGTATTTCAAAGGCTAAGGCAAATGGTGTTGAATACTACAGGGTAGAAGATAAAATTAAAGTAGCGAAGCGGATTGCGGCCCTAGCAAGTATTTTTATATATCTAAATGATGACAATGAAGTAGTCGTATTAAATGATCGTGCTGAAACAGGTAAGCATTATGAAGTAAAACGTGAGGTAATTAAAAGACTATTCGTATTAGATTCTGTAGTTTTATGGAGAGATAAAAACACAAACGAATACATGGGAATAGAATCGTGCCGAATCAAACCAGGAAGTTTCTTATCTGGATATTTATATGGATCTAATAGTACTACCGCATTATTATCAAAAAAGGCACTTGAATATAATAGTTATAGACATAAATATCATAAAAGGTTAATTCGATATTTGACATGGCAATGGAGAATACGTCAAATGTTTTCTAGTTTACAAAGACCTTATTCCATAGGTGGAGATAAAGGTTTGTTAGCAGTTATGGGGATAAACCAGAAACAAAAACCGAATCGTATTCGCGAACAATTAGAAAATGTTCTTATGGATCTAGAAAAAGAAGAGGTAATTTCTCATTGGGAATATGATAATGGTTTAGAAGAAGAAAAACTAACAAAAAAGAATTGGTTTAAAAACTATTATTCACAGTTAGGAATAGTAATATTGCCGCCAAAAGAACTAATTAGTTCAATGGAAAACTTAGCAAAAAAGAAAACAATTGATACAATACATGAGGAAAATCAGCCAATAAAAATTGTAGAAAAACCATTAGATACAACTGAAAATGAACAAGTAATTAGAGAGAAAATAGAGTTTGTGCATATGAAAAAGAATATAACTATGCGAGAACTTTCAGTAGAGATAGGTATATCGCAGCCTACTCTTTCTAGATTTTATAATAAAAAAACAAAACGTCTCTCTAGTACGGCAAGAAGCAAATTAAATCAATGGTATAAACGACAGTTAATCATTGATAAGATGTAAGTTGAAAATTAAACCTAAAAAAAGAGTCCTATTTCTAGGACTCTTTTTTTAGAGTATTTACATACTAATTACCAAATAAACTTGCCGTATCAAGATCATCATATTCATCATTCAAAACATTTGTTTCAGATTTAGAAACGTCTTCTTTTTTTTCGTCTTCATTATCGGGCTTCTCTTCAGAAGTTCCAATTACTTCATTAGAAGATTTAATCTCATTAGGGATGTTTTGATCATCATTTTTGATAATGAGTTTTGAATCATTCAATAGGACCCGTTTAACCTCATTTAAAAAATCTTTATCTTGAAGTAAGATCTCTCTTTGCATTTGTTGTTGAATCTTATAATCACCAACATCTTGTAAACCATGTTTATCAATAAAGTAACAGACAAGTTTATATAATGAATCTGCTATATTTCCTTGAGATTCAAACCATTTAAAGAACTCTTCATTCTCAATTTTTTTGAGATTCCAAAAGAAAGATTCTCTTTTCTTGTCAGCCATATTATCTCACCTTTTTTCGAGTAAGAATCTTCTTGATTACTTGCATCCCTCTAGCATTCATATCTACAGCATATTTTTCTGGTATCCATAATAAGTACATACCAACTTGCTCACAATACTCTAATAGTTGATTATATAACTCATCTTTAAAAGTAACACTTCCCCCACCGTATACACATAAAATTTCAGCTTCACTAGCGGTATTGTTTACATACTTTTCACTTGTATCTTCTAAGATAAGTTCAGCTTGTTCTACTTTTGTAATATTAAAGTACCCAGTTGCTTCTTCATAGTATTTATGATCTGGATCTTGAAGGATTTGTGAGAATTGTTGGCGTTTAATGTTTGTTCCACGTTCTTGGTTTAATAGCTTAACAGCTTCTTCTGTAGCATGCCCAACTCCACGTCTTTCTCCGCTACAAGCATCAATGACTGGATTTACACCAACTGTGTATATATACTCAGTTGTTCCATCTCCAATGTCGCTATGTAAGATTTTTTTGTTCTTAAAGAAGGATTTTTCAACTGTCTCTACCCCAAGTTTGTCTTTATATAGTTTAATAAAGTCACTAAACATATCTTCTTCGCCTTCAAGGATTGCATATAAAGGAGGAACGCCTTCCTGGGTAATGTTTGCACTGTTAAATGCTAAGCTGACTGTTACTTGTTCTTCCCCTACATAAACAACTACAACATGATTTGAATTAGTAAAACGTTGCTCTAGGTGTTTTGCATTTACTGGTGTCCATTGGCTTGCTGGAATAGCTGAAATAAGATCAACAGTCACATTAATTGATTGTGGTAGTTGTTCAGTTCTTTCCCACTCAAGCTGAACGGATTTATTTGCAATTAGTCCTAGCATATTAATTAACGGCAAATCATCGTTATATTTTTGACCTACTTTAATGTTCATGTTTTTTGGGTTCTTCCCTGTTAGCATCGCTCGATTACCAATAAAGTACATACCAGATCTTCTAATTGATTTACTAGCAATATTTACAAACATATTGTCTACTAGATTAATCACATTTTTTTGAGTGTTTGTTTCTGTTACATTTGGCATTGAGTAAACGCTTTGATATACGTTTTTCATTTTTATGTATTCACCATTAATGTAACCTTTAAAAGAATCGTTCCCAATATCGCCTTCAATGTCTATATGAAGAGTTTTTCCTTTTGAATTCTTCATTATACATCACCTCTATAAAATTTATTTTTTATTTATATTTAATAAATATATTATACCTTAAAAGTAGAGTAATTACAAGGTTTTGAACGGGATTAACCTTAATTAAATATCAATTAGATATAATTTAAATATAAAATTAATATTTAATGAATTCATTTTATATTTAACAGTTGATTAATCAGGTTTTTATATAAAATAAATATAAAAC
>NZ_JAEHCH010000053.1:0-11234 GCF_016483245.1 Bacillus cereus group sp. N31
AATCTATAAAAGATAATAAAAAACTATATGGAAAGACCGCATTTTGTATAAAAATATACCTTAAGTTGATGGATGTGGGGTCCCACCACATGCCCATCAACTTAAGATTTTGAAATACCCCAAAACGAAAATTTTGTGTATTATGCTCGTTTTTATTATTTTGAGGTAACCCGTCCTTTTTAGCTTGATAGCGATGTGGTGCTATCCTAGTAAAACAGCTTTTTATTACACTGAAATCTGATAATGGAAATAAAATACAGACCATAACCTTAAATTACATGTATCTAGGCTGTACCCAGTTTCAACTATTTTGCCGAAAGAAAATAAAAAGGGGCAATGTTAAGACTTGTAGCGCTTAACCATAAATACACATAAAAAGAAACCAGGCGGTAGTAAATATTAAAAATATTACGGAAAAGTGTATATTAGGAACAAAAAAAGACACCCTAAGGTGTCTTCCTGTGACTTGAACCATCTTAATTTTAATAATATGTATTGGACTCACATCCGAATATTATTTTACCATGTTAAGTAATGTTTGGGTACCGCCAGCATTTTTGAAGAAAAACACGCTAAGCAAAAAATACAATAAGCTGCCCATATGGACAGCTCATTTACATAATTCTCGTTATAGGAAAGAAATATCAATCACTGAGCATTAATATTCTTTAACTGAGTAACAGTTCCAAATCTTTTTTGTTTTATATGAGTCCTATAATGATTATAGGACTGAAGTATGATTCGAAATAGCGTTGATTATATGATTCCAATCGTCACAGTGAATCTCGTGACCTGATCCTTCTAGGGTTAGTAACAAAGCATGGGGAATTTCATTAACAAGAGCAAGACCATGCTCGTATGGAAGCACTATATCCTCTGTACCATGGATAACCAAAGTAGGTATATTGATTTCTTTTAACTTCCCCTCATAATAATCATCACCTTTAAGAAGAGAGTGATTAAACATACTGAGTAGGTTATTTGCTCGTTTTATTTCTTTTTCTACCTGCTTATAAACCCTCTTCTCATCGAATTTATGATTTGAACCACAGAGTAAAGCTGATCCTGTAACCAAGTAATTTGCAACAGATTCTTCATCTGACCAATTTAGTTTGGCCGCATTAGCATGGTAAGCGAGTACCTTCTCATCGATTGGAGGTAAATTCCGGTTGTTGTCTTCAGAACCAAAAAGACCTGATGCAATCAAAGTTATACTTAGAACTCTCTGAGGGTTCCTTAAGGCTACAATCTGAGCAATCATTCCACCCAATGACATTCCAACAATATGTGCTTCGTCAATATGATATGCATCGAGTACTCCAATCGCATCATCAGCCATATCTACCACAGTATAGTGGGAACTCCCGGGTTTATAAGTAGTTGACCGTCCGACATCTCTATTATCATAACGAATAACATATCGGCCCGTATTAGCTAATTGTTGACAAAATTCCTCATCCCAATAAACCATTGAACACATGGCTCCCATAATCAGTAAGACTGCTGGATCTGCTGAATTACCAAAGCTCTCTGTACATATATCAATTTTATTAATTTTAATAATCTTTTCAGTCATGATTAACTCCTCATTTCATTCGTATTTAGTTAATAAAAAAAGACACAATCAAATAAACCCACATATTTTGAAAAAAATAGTTGGGCATAACGAATTGTGTTTAAAATTAACGTAAACGAATGAACTTGATAATCATGTTAAACACTCTCCTATAAAAAGGGAATAAGGGTAAAACCCTTATTTTGATTATAACATAGCTCTATCAGTAGTAATATAGGTTCACTTTTTCTTATTTTATAATTTTAAAAATAATTCTTATTGTATGAATCTGCACTCTTAGTTGAAGAAAAGACGATGTATACAATATCCAAACCTAATTAACATAACGTCTCATTATTGTTAGTAAGAAAAAGCTATATTATCCGCAAAATTGTATAAAATCTTGCATACTTTTAGCATGGTCTTTTTCCGAAATGCTGTCGAGACCGAGACCCTTTTAATGTATAAAGAAAAGACATCCTAAGGTGCCTTCCTCCGACTTGAACCACTTTAATTTTAATAATATGGTTCTAATTTTAAAAACTACAGGGATTTTTTTGGGGCTTTGTAAGTAGTTTTTAAGAAATTATGAGTGATTTTTTTTATTTTGGTTTTCAAAATAGTTTTCTTTAATGATTTTTATAAGATATTCTTTTTCTGTTAGTTCAAATATAAATAATGCTTTTTTCATGATATCAGCAACATCTTCTTCATTATGTTGTTTTAATCTTAATAAATTCCAACCTTTTCCATAGTAGAGTTCACCTAATAGGTATAAAGTATTTAGGTTAATAGCTAATTTGATACCTATATCATTGTATTTTATTGCCTCTTCATGTTGATTTGTATGGCCTAAAATTTTTGCTAAATTAAAAATGATTTTTAATTTAATTTCTTTATCTCTAGGAAAATCTAGCTTATTAAAATTAGTTAAACATCTTCGTAATATATTAATACTTTTTTCATATTCTTTATTTTCCCCATGAAATATAGCCATTGTCTGCATAATCTCTATTTCTCTTTCTGATAAACAATCCATATTGGTTAAAGTTAGTTTTAATGCATGATTTAAAAGATTTAAAGCAATTTTTGTTGATTTATTCACCATAAATATAACAATTGCTTCATGCCATAGTAGAAATTGTTTATCTTCTGTTGATTGGAAATTATTTTGGTTTTTCTCTTGTTTTACTATTTCATAAAGTTCTTTATATTGTTTTTGCTTAGTGCAATCTCTCATTACATATTTTACGTTTTCTACATATTTTAATTTTTTGTTTTGAGTTAGTGCAAATATACTATTTGGATCAATACCAAGTCTTTCTGATAATTGGTATAACAATATGCTAGATGGATAAATCATACCTTTTTCGATCTTACTAATTTGACTTTGTGAACATATTCCATGACATAATTCGGATTGTGATATATTTTTTTTAATTCGAAGTTCTTTAATGGTAATACCCAAATCGTTAAATTCCATCTTTTCACCTACTATTTAGCACTTTATTAGTATAAGAATATTCTCCACCCTTAATGTAATGTAAAATTAATATAGTTGCAATTATTGGTTAATTAATAGTGCATATATTAGTCTATGTTTTTCGGTACTCGTAATTGCAGTAATGATTTTTGTTATTATGTGTAGCGTTTGAATAAAGTTTGATTAAATTAACTTACTAAACCTTGATAAAAAACAAATAGAAAAAGCGTGCTTTGAAAAAAGATTGATCAAAACACGCTTTTTCTATATTCAATTGAATCATCCTTTTATAAAAAAGTCTGATAATTTTTGTGATCCTTATTCCATTAAAGCGCCCGATTCTTGAATAACTTAAGATTGCTATAAATTCAATCATTTAAAAATCTATAGGACTCTAATATTTAATAATCTTGTTTTAGAGACCATACCAGCACTTTCTAACGTTTGTTTCGAGGGAGCGTTATAATACCAACAACCGCAAATCGGATTTAGATTATTGTCATAACACCATTCCTTTAAATGATGTATTATCGTTCTGCCTATTCCTTTTTTTCTGTATTGTTCATTTGTAAACATGCCCATATTTCCATATCTGTCGAGTAACTTACTTGTTTCTATAATCCCTATTCCAAGCAGAATACTTCCTTTGGTGTAGGTGAATATTTCCCTATTTTCAATACGTTCCTCCACTTTTCCAATGAAATCCTGACATACCTCAGTTATTTTTGGAGCATCGCTAGGAACCGCTGCTCTGAGTTCCCCATCTTTAAATAATTTTTCCTTTGGAATTTCCACTTTGTTATCTTGGAAAAAGTAAGCTTGTTTTTCAATCTTATAATCATGATCTAATACCAAACTTAAAAAAAGTTCGTCGCATGTTGGAACCAGTATTGACTGAATTGAATACTCCCTAAGAACATTGTTAAAAATCTCTTGGGATTCATTATAGTATGATAAATCTAAATAAAATTGTGTTAGGGACTGATTACTATGAATGGCATAATAACCTGCAACTTCAGAATTGTAATTGATTGTATAAAATACGGAATTGAGAATGTGCTCCTCTAAAACGGAATCAATAGGAGAGCTTAATGTACTAACATATCTTTGGATTAATTCCCCAATATCACTTTGCTTACATTCTTTAAAATAAAAACCCATGTTTAGACACCTCATATTTTTGTTGATCTCATTAGTACTCATGTAATATATCTTATTACTCATAAAATAAAGAGAATCTATCCAATAAATCATCTAGAAGTATTAGTGAGAAATTCTATTTAAGTATCGTGAAATCCTTCTCTAACCTCCGAGTTAGTTGTACAATCTTACTTTACAACCTGGCCCTTTAGTTGAGTAACTTTATTGCTACTCAACAATTCCTTAATCCGCCTTTCAGTTCAGATCTTATTTTCACTTTTCACTATAAAAACACCCCTTTAGATAAACAGATACACAGGGCAAAAGCATCCCAACTTTTTTATAAACGTCACGACTTTATTCAAAACATCGCGTCTTTTTTATAACACCGTGACTTTATTTAAAAGCGACATTATGATTATGACGCAATAGATGTTCAATCAAGAAGAAAGTATTAGAGGAAACAAGTTACTGAGTAATATACATAAGGACCTCACCCTTTCCATAGGATGGCGAGGCTTTTTAGTGTACAAAAGAAAAGACACCCAAAGGTGCCTTTCTATGAATTGAACCACTTTAATATTTAATAATATGTATTGGAATCCCATCCGAATATTGTTTTACCATGTTACATTATTTTGTTCATTGATGGGGATCATTATATCGCCATCAACCTAAGAGTACCTACTACCTTTTATTGTTATAAATATTATTCTGCCTAGATTAATAAGAAGAGATGAAAAAACACCTTCACAGGTGTCTTTTCTCATTATAGAAATATCTTAAATAGGACTCTTTTTTATAGTCAAATTGCAAAACCTTTGGATATTTCGGGTAAATAACTTTAAATCAATTTATATATACTAATTAATTATTAAAAATTTAAACATAGGTAAATAGAGAAGAATGTAGCGTTCTTATAGAAAGGCATATATTCATAGTTAGAATTAATTAACTATAAGAAAATGAAATTCATATTGTAATTAAATATAATTTATATGTAAATGGAGATTTTTTTATCTTTTTTATTTATGTGATGAAAAAATTAGGTATAGAAAAATTAAACAGACGTTTGTTTAAAGTATTTTAGTTATGAATCAATGTGTGAGGTTTGATGAGTTCCGTGTTCAATTGTCTACTTAGTTAACTTCTCATTTATTATATAAAATTTATCGCTACAAGTTCTTCTTAACGTTTTTTCATGAGAAGTAATCAACTTTTAAACTTTTTTTAATATTCAAAACAACTATTTGTAATCCAATCCATATTTTATTGATACCAATATAGTTTCAGGTATGCTAAAATCCATTTGAAACATTGCTTTTGGGAATGTAATTACTATTATAATCGCAACTTATTTTCTACAAACTGATTGGATTTCAATCCAAATTGCGGTTTTATTCCGCAGTCCTTAACAAATTGTTAAGGACCTTTTTTATTTGTTCTTTAGTAGTGAAAAAATAAAATTTGCAAAGATATAAAATTTTCATAATGGGGGTAATTAAAAATATTAGCTTGATGGACATGGGATACAGACCGCAAAACGGAATAAAACCACGCTAAGGATTTTTGAGCCATTTTAACGCTAATTTAAATTGTGTTGTATTGGATGCTATAAGGAAATCGAAATAACACTTCTTAGCAAAATTAAAAATAATAAAGAAGCCGAATTCCTTAACAGGTGGAATTCGGTTTCTTACTACAATATTTAACTTTAATTAGGAAAGGATTGTCCCATTTAAAAGATAATATATTTATTTATATTTCGGATCGAAAGGTTTTACCTAACTGGTTACCAAGACCAAAATAATGACGGAAATTATATATAAGTGGGCTCCATTTATTTGGGTCAATATGATTTTCTTCAAGAATGATTTCCTTATGAGCGTGTACATGTATAGCTTGTGTCTCAACAATTGCAAAATCAGGAGAATAATCAGGAATTCGAATATGTTTCACCCTTGCCTCAATTTGAATTGGACACTCCATAATTCGAGTAGGTTTTACCGATTTAGACTCAGTAGGTGTTAATCTACTAATATCATATTTTTCTTTTTCATATGTAAACCCATTCTTTTTCTTATAATCTGGAACAGGATTTTTCCCTGTATAGGGGGCTAATAGTTCAACATTCTCCCATAATGAAGGACTCGGAACATTGATTACACATTCAGGATGTCGTTCTAAATTCTCAATAGCTTTCCCACCAAGTCCAATTCCTAATATAATACAATCTCCTAATGCCCATGATGATGACATAGGGCTGATGTTTACTGTTCCATCTTCATTTAGTGAATTTAGTAAAATTACAGGAGTTCCGTAGTATAGAATTTTAGGTTTAATAGTCTCTGTGTTTGAAACCTGAGTCATTTTTTTCATCTTTATTTCTCCTCCTATTCATATGTTCTTCCCTATTTATTGTAGAATATAAACATTTCGATTATCATCGAAATATGGATTACATTAGGGGGAAATTAAAATGAACGCAAATCCAAATGTAGCAATGATTGCTACTCTTGTGAGTGAAGCTTCTCGTGCAACAATATTAACAGTCTTATTAGATGGTAGATTCTACCCTGCAAGCGAATTAGCATATATGGCAGGAATCAAACCACAGACGGCTAGTTTCCATTTGACAAAAATGGTCGATGCGAATGTAGTTATAGTTGAAAAACAGGGGAGACATCGATATTATGGAATTCGAAATCCGGAAGTTGCTCAAGTTATGGAGTCATTTTTATCAATAGCTCCACCCATTGAAATTAAATCATTAAAACAGGCTTCGGAAGATAAAGCGATGCGTTTTGCAAGAACATGTTATGATCATCTTGCGGGAAATTTAGGAGTACAATTAACAGATTCTTTAATTAAAATAGGTGTTATTTATGAAGAAAAGGACGGTTTTACTGTTACTGAAAAAGGGGAGTCATTCTTTACAAATTTTCAAATTGATCTTGAAAGGGTTAAGAAAAAGCGTCGTTCATTTACACACAAATGTTTAGATTGGAGTGAAAGACGTCACCACCTTGCGGGAGCATTAGGAAATGCCCTTCTAGAAAGACTATTAGAACTAAATTGGGTTCAACGTTTACCTAAAACAAGAGCAATAAAAATCACTTCTGACGGGAAAAAGGGACTAAAAGAAACATTTTCTTTTGATATTACAAACAACTAAGTTTTGAATATAAAACAGCCGATTTAGTCTTAAAAGGGTTAAAGTCGGCTATTTTGTGTTGAAATTTGCTTAACGTGGTTTTTTTCCGAAATGCTGGCGGTACCCCATGCCCATCAACCTAAGATTTTGAATTATCCCCAAAACAAAAATTTCATTCTTTCATAGTTGTCCATAGAAGTTCAGTTCGTTTTTTTCGTTTATGGGAAGATTGTATTTCTTAACTTGATAGCGCTGTGGCGATTCCCCTAAGAGACCTAAAAAAACTATGTAAAGAAGGTTTTCCAAAAGATTAAGCATAGCGCTACTCTTTTTGGAAAACCCCTAATCGATAAATTCGTGTTATTATTCTTGATATTGCTGTTGAACCGCCTCCGGTAGTTCCTCAAAGATTATTCTTTTAAAAATGTTAATAATGCTTTATTAAATTCTTTTGCATGAGTTGCGTTTAATCCATGAGGACCACCCTGTATTAGAGCAAGTTTACTATCAGGAATGGAATCATATGTGCGTTTTCCACTTAACTCAAAAGGTACAGTTGCATCAGAGTCACCGTGAATAATAAGATTTAATATCAAATATAAAAGCTACCAATATATACATATAAACCAGTATTATAGTTTGATACTGATTTATTTGATGCTTTTATTTATGTACTTGTTAATTTAGCATAGATGATAAAAAATAAGGTTAATTGTCCTATTATCACAATATTCGGCACTACTATAATTAAATTAATAACAAAAAAGAGTGCTAAAATTCCTAAAAACAAGCATAAATAATAAATGTTCAAGCGGTGTTGTTCAAACCTGTATTGATGAAAAACAATTGTAGTTGACAGGAAATAGAGCAATACAGAACCAAAAACAAAATATAAGATAAAAGAATAATAGACCTCATGTAAAAATAATAATCTAATGGATGCTGCAACCATACTCAAAGACATTAAAATAAATAGATGACCGTAAATAATAATTTGACCAGAAGTTTGTCTAGACTTGTCGAGTTTCTTCTCCATGTTATCGAAATATTGCCACCACATCGAAATAATGAGGATAAATGAAATGATCGCAAAGCTTATTGAATCCCAATTTCCTTGTTTAGGTTGAATGATCACAAGAGTGCTTACAAGAGCTTCCCCAAAGAGAATAATGGAAAATAGACCAAATCTCTCTAACAAGTGGGCTGTATTTGTAGGAACCTTTTCTAAACACTTCCTTCCAAGCAGTGGGACAATAATATCGATAAGAATCCCAAAATATAACACAGCATATCGAATCCAAGAATCAAAAAAGACGGATAATAATGAAATAACGATTCCAATCCAAAAATATCTTCCTAAAAAGAGTGCTGCTTTTTTTCGAGCCCCCTCTTCTATACGCTGGACAACAAGATATTGAATTGCAGTCACGACCCTTAAACCAATATAGCCAATTAAAAAAGAAAGATAATAAGGATCAAAATCAGCTGATAAGCTTGATGTCATTATTAGGACAAAAAACATTTGCAAGATCAAAAAAATTCGTTGATGAAATAAATCTTTTCCAAACCGGTTAACAAAGATGGTTTGCCCTACCCAAGCCCACCAGATCGGAATAAAAATTAAGACAAACTTTACTAAATACTCTGCATGGATTTGACCATCTTCAACATGAAGTAAAACATGAGTCGCAGCCGTCACTGCCGCCACAAATAACAAATCATAAAAGAGTTCTAACCACGTCACTTTCTTTTCTTCCATTTCTGCACTCCCTCCTTATAGTTAATAATTTCAATGTTTCATAGATGATACCTAACTGTTTATAAAGATATACCTTTGTAAACATGAGTTTTTTGAAACAAGAAAATGTGTACCTCAAGTGAATTTGGAAGTAAACAAATGGGTATAAGTTTACTTTCAGTAAAATAACAAATTGTAAGTAGCGAATCCGCTGCTTTTTTATTTTGCATAGAAAAAGAAACCCTAATAGGCTCCTTAATTCGATTCAGAAGTTGTGTAGTTTTTCTTGATGATATCCTTTATGTTGATAATTAAGGATATAAGGAATCCAGCAGCTAGGATACCGTTTACCCAGTAATATGTATTCCCTGATGTAAATTTATTATAAAAGGAATCGACATTATAATATACTAAGCCTGCTGAAATCACGGTAGAAATTACTAACGTACCAAAACTTTTCATACTGTTCACCTCGATTCTAAAATTTCCGACTTTTTGTACAATTATACATTTAAATAAAAAGACTTACAAAGAAATTAGCATAAGGAAGAGTTAGACAAATGAGGTATCGCCGGGATTTTGGAAAAAAACACGCTAAGCAAAAAATAAAATGAGCCGCCCATATGGACAGCTCATTTACATAATTATCGTTATCAGAAGTTGTTTTTAGATGATCAGTTTTTATATTTTAGGCTCTGTTAATATTAATTGTTGACTTTCAAAAAAAAACCGCTTCTTATAAAGAGCAGTTTTACTTATATTCATTCTTATTCAAATTCTGAAGCGTATTCTTCATATACCTTTAATGTATTAAGCAGTCTAGCTGATTTAAGCATGATTTCGTTTGATGAATCAGTTACACAAATGTCAATAAATCGGTTATCGTTTTTGTCACCAAACAATCCTTCTGACTCAAGTTCCATTAACACTTTTAATAATTCATTCAGCAATGTATCTATTAGCGAATCAAAGTCTTCTTCGACGGTTTCATGGTATCTTTTAATAGTTTTATTCACTTCTTCAAACATTCCGAAATCGTCCCACTCACTCCACTCAACAGCCCCATATCTATAATAGTTGTATAAAGGGTCTGATTTATTCACCTTAATCAGTCTTTCTTTATTAGCCACTGGTCCAATGCTACTGAAACAGTCGTCCGTCATTAGGGAGTATCCATATATTGTGTCATTACCACACCTAGATATAAGTTCATTATAATGACAACGAATTGCATTTTTCAACTGAACATATAAACTTTCTTGAAGATGCATTTTCACCGTATCACCTCCGTTCTTTTTGTAAAGACATGTTGTTACATACTTCAATCTTAATATGAAAATCAACATTAAACGTTAACTGAGCCATATTTTATAATAGTTCCGTTTATATCTTTTATAAATGATATATAAATTAAGTGCAATATTGATAAATGATTTTTCAAATTATAATCCCACAAATTATAAGTTTTACTCTAAAACCCAGTCATACCAAATTGTCATTAAAACCGTATTGAGAAAAGAAAAATAATTGGTAAGTATTAATGGTAAAGGGAAAATCAAAAAGACAGAATCCTGAATAAGAAAAAACCACATTGAATAAACATACATGTTTGGTTAACATAACGTCTCATTATCAGTAGCAAGGAAAAAGGCGAATTCCCTTTGAAAGTGGGGACTCACCTTTTTTTTTTTCTATAACCCTATTCATTTTTTTATACATTCTTATCCTTGCGCGGATTTAGGGTTCTCATTTGTTACTGGGTTCGTCGAAAAACTGTATAAAACCTTGCATACTCTTAGCTTGTTTTTTCTATGGAATGCTGTCGATACCTTTTTAATGCATAAAGAAAAGATACCCTAAGGTGCCTTCCTCTGAATTGAACCACTTTAATTTTAATAATATAGTTTTAAGTTTAAAAACTATAGGGATTTTTCCTGTGGGATTTGTAAGTAGTTTTTACGAAATTATGAGTGTTTTTTATTCTGTATTTCAATAAGTTCATCTTTAATCATTTGTATATAATGTTCTTTTTCTCTTAGTTCAAATATAAATAATGCTTTTTTCATGTTATTAACAACATCTTCTTTATTATGTTGTTTAATCTTTAATAAATACTGACTTTTTAAATAGTATAGTTCACCTAGTAGGTATAAAGTGTCTAGAT
>NZ_JAEHCH010000054.1:0-9659 GCF_016483245.1 Bacillus cereus group sp. N31
GGCCATCATGGTCATCACCACCATCAAGGTCAACACAGCCATCATGGTCATCACCAACAACAAGTACATCACCAACAACAAGTACATCACCACGGTCACCACCACATTCATCCGCAAGCTGTTCTTTATCAAACTCATCAAGGCCAACATGGTCACCATGGACATCACCACCAAGGCCAACATCATGGACACCAAGGTCACCACCATCACCAAGGTCATCAAGGGCAACACGGTCATCATGGGCACCAAGGCCAACATCATGGACACCAAGGTCAACAGCACCAACAGCACCAGCAGCACCAACAATATCAGCAATATCAACAACAGCAACAATCTTCTCCTTGGACAGGTGGAATGGGAACAGGAGGAGCAGGGGCAGCAGCAGGAGCAGCTAGTATTAGTGGAGCAGCAGGACACGCGGGGCACGTGGGTCATTAATGAGCTGCAGAAAAAAAGACATAATAAAAAACTGCTAGGAAATCCTAGCAGTTTTTTTCAGCTTCTTGGCGCTGACGTTCGATTTCAGCTCGAAGTTGTGGTTCTGGTGCTTGCCAGCCTTCTGGTTTTAAAATTTTGCCGTCGCCTTCACGGAATCGAGGTTTCCCATCAGGGAATAGTTTTGCCATGTTTGCGTTGTTTACAATCTCGAATCCTTTATCTGGACGTACGCCCATTTCTGCAAACGTTCCGAATGCAAAGTAAATAAGGTCAATAAGTGCATCGTATTGATCTTCAACAGTAGTTGCTTCTAGAAATTCTTCTAGCTCTTCTTGCATAAAACTTGCACGGATTTTTGCGCGCTCTTCTGTTAGTTTTGTTGGAGTATTTGTTACAGGATGTCCGAAATCTTCATGCATTTTTGCAACAAGCTCGTACCCTTTATCTAAACCTTTTTCGTTTATCATGTTGTTTCATCCTTTCTCACTTTGTGCCGAATTTCATTGTAACATAAGGTGATTATTAAATAAAAAAAGGATGTTCTAAAAATATATTGAAACATTCTCTTCTTAGTATGGGTTGTTACTATTGTCAATTTTTGTTGGTAAATCGATATTTTGTGTCGAATCGTTGATATATTTTGAGTTATGGTAGATATATTTGAAAAATCGTTGATATAAATTCATGTACTGTAGCGCTGATTCCAAAATAGAAAATGAAAAGGATGTCATCTAGTCAAAAATCTCGACTTATGAGACATCCTCGCTCGTTATTCTTCTTTTTTTATTAAAATGGATAAAAAAAGGTCGATGCCGAACATACCAACGAGTAACATCGGTATAACGACAAGTAAATAACGTGTGAAGGAAACATTTTTTAAGTATGTATGAGCAAATAAAAAGACGCCGAGAAATAAAATACCGTTTAAAATAGGCTTTACTAATTTTTTAGACATAAGCTCCCCCATAAATATCTTCTCTCTCTATCTAAAATAAAAACTCCTCTATCCGTTGTATCATGCCGGAGAGAGGAGTTCAATCATTTCTCATTCAATCACACCAGAATTTGTAATATTTACGGTGTATTTTATATGAATCGGAACATCTTTGTACATTTGTCTCCACTCTTCTAATTTGAATGGGCGATAATGGTGTTTATATTTTGCTCCTAGCCCGAGGGGATCGACGCCTAAAGATTTGAACTGCTTAATTAATTTGGCAGCCTGTACATCCAATTGTTTTTGGACATTTTTTTCAATGTTTTTTGTGTTCTTGTTATTTTCTAAGTTAATTTGTTTCGATAGTTCTTGAATACGTGCATCAAGATGAACGTGAATGAAAAAAGAAGGCTTTCCGTTTTTAATCTTTATATCGTAAGTTGGAACAGAACGAATATTATTAATCATTACGTACGCAGAATCTGTTTTAAATTCATGTGAATCTAATTTATGTTTCTCTAACAGTCCTTTAAATATGAACATATCTTTTTGCGCAATTTTACCGATATATTTATCCTTTTTAAAAAGACCAATTCCGGTGATTTTTATTTTATCACCATGTTTCTTTAAAATTGGAATATAGTAGTCTTGTCCTTCTTGATAATAACGGAATGCTCCTACATGCAGATTATCTCTTGGTAAAGGACCGGTCTCCATATTATGTTCTAGCAACTTTTTTATATAAATTGCAACGTTGTATGAGGTTGTATATTTGCCTTTTAAAAGTTCAGTACCATTCCCCTCTAACAAAGCAGCATATAAAGCGTTCCCTATATTCACATCTCGAAGTAATGTATCGAATGAAGTAGACATTCCTTTTTTGGCAAGTCTTATAGTATATAGAGCGACACGCATTTGTCCGCTAGCAAACGGTTGAGAAGATTCTAAAGATGTGTCTGCTTTTACTTGTTTTACCGCATTGGCGCTACCTTCAAAAACTTGAACTTTATTTCCTTTTTTCTGAATGGGACAAACGAATGTCACTTTTACTTTATTATCTTTTGCTACATCAAAAACGCTTCCTTGAATAAGTTGTACATCATCTATAATATTTTTTTGTAAACATCCGGTTAAACTGAAGAATGTTATACAAGAAATAAGTATTAATTTACTTGTGCTTTTGATTTTTTCCATTTTCTTTTCACCCACACAATAATAAATAGGATTGGGATGTATACATAAATGAGCCAAAAACTAACTTTTGATGCATTACTAATAAAGTTATTAATATCTTGTCTGTTTGTTAAAAGTTGCGAAACAATGAGAGTGATAATGATAAAAGCGATTAAAATACCTCTTTGTTTTACACGGAATATTTCGTGAGTTGCTCTCATTGACGCCCATAAAGGGAGGATAAAACTTGTAATAATAACGAGTGCATAGCCTGAAATTGCGATATATTCGAGTCTTTCTATAAATGGTAATTGAATGACTTGGGTCATAGAAAGTTGGGCCCATATCGTTTTTAACAATTGTTTTTCACTAAAAAATGCAAAGGCTAAAAGGGTGCTAAATAGATATAGAAGATTTGAAAATAGTGCTCCAAGCTGAGCGTATTTATGAGATTGCATAGGCTTTTTCACAAATGGATACACCATGAGGTAAATCTCAAAACCGGTCATACTGTAGATTGACAGTTGAGCGGATTTTAAAATGTCTGAAAAAGAATGGGTGAATATAGGTAGTAAATTCTCCCAATGTGAATATTTCAAAACGAATAAGCTTAGAAATAAATATCCTAATGTACCACCAACAGAGATGACGCAAATACCGGTAATTACACGAAATCCAGAAGAGATAATGTAATAGCTAACTAAGCACAAAAAGAGTGTTAACATAAAGGTGGAAGCGGTAGGAAACATCCATACTTGAATAATTTCGACATACGTTCGAATAACCGAAATACTGACGATTAAAAAATAAGCTGCAAAGATGATATTAAAGACATTCCCTATCCACTTTCCAAACGTTTGCCTTTGTAAATCAATTAAATTTCCGTTTGTTTCTTTTACTAAAAAATACATCATCCATATAAGGAGGTGAATACAGAGTCCTGTGATTAGAACGCCCATCCATCCGTCGTATCCAGCGGCCTTTGCGATGATTCGAGCGAAGCCGAGAACGCCAGCACCGAACTGTGCACCGTGAATTAAGAAGAAAACGAAGATAGGAGATATTTGATATTTTTCTTGAACTTTACTCATCAATGCACCTCATTTCTTAATCATCAAAGTCAGATCTATGTTTTGTTGAAATTCCTTTCGCTGCTTTTTTTACATGTTGTGGTCTTGCTTGCACATCTCTTGTATCAATCATTGTTAAAGGGAAACGAATCCAAGAATCTTTAACGGATTGTTGTCTTGTCGGATAAAACAAAGCGTACGGCTTACGTAAGGACGTAAGCCTGAATAGATGAGTAAATAAGAAGATAAATCCAAGAGAAATCCCGAAAAGTCCTCCTATTTCTGCAAATGCGAGAAACGGGAAGCGTAGTAATCGAACCGCATTACCCATTTTATAAATAGGTGTAATAAAGGAAGCGAGTGCTGATAAGGCAACGATAATTAATAAAATGTTACTCGTTAAACCAGCTTGTACAGATGCTTGCCCGATTACGATACCGCCTACAATACCGAGCGTTTGACCGACTTTCATCGGTAACCTCGCGCCAGCTTCTCTCAGTAAGTCGATTGCTAGTTCTAAAAAGAGTGCTTCAATTAAAGGTGGGAATGGTACTTGTGCCCTTGATAAAATCAAAGTTTCAAGTAAATCACTTGGAATAAGTTCATAATGATAATTTAAAACTGCAACGTATAACGGTGTAGCGCAGATTGAAAATAGAACGGCGATTAATCTTAAAATCCTTGAAAATGTAGCGTACATCCAGGAGACGTTATAGTCTTCAGGTGAAATGAAAAAATCGAAATAGGATACAGGTGTTAGTAGAACACTTGGAGAACCATCCACAAAAATAGCAATTTTTCCATCAATTAGTGCTTTTGTAACTCTATCAGTACGTTCTGTATTGATATAGAGAGGGAAAATCGATTTTTCACCCATCAATTCTTGTATATAAGCACTATCATTAATTTGATCATATTCAAGAGCGCGTAGTGATTCCTCGAGAAAATCAACATTATCTTTTTCAGCGAGGTTGTCTAAATACATCATGACAACTTTTGTTTTGGAAAACTCGCCGATAATCATTTCTTTTGTTTGTAAATCTAAAACAGGAAGACGTTTTCGAACTAAATTAATGTTTGTATCAATATCCTCTACGAAACCTTCTTGTGGCCCAATAACAGTTGATTCGTTTAAAGGAGGGGTTGGTGCACGATAATTATCAATTGCAATGTTTGCAAGCATACATTTTTGATCTTGCTGCTTCAATTGAATAATTGCATGTCCTTTTAAAACCATGTCCTCAATTTTTTGTAAGTCATTCGTAATTGTGATACCACTCATCGGAATATGTTCCTTCAGTTCTTCTAGTGAAGCATTAGGTCGTTCCAAAAGAGTAGGCATTAAATACTTTTGCAATTTCTCCCCATCAAGTGAAGGACGATAGTAAGAAATCCAATATGGCATCGTTTCATCATCAGATGTGTGATAATTAACAAAATCACTAGACTTCTTGAGCTTCTCTATTAAATCTTGTAGTGAATGAATACGGTCTTTTTCTGGCTTCGAAAAATCATAAATACTATTACTTCCAGAGCTTTGTTGTTTATTCTGAGAAGAATCATTTTGTTTCGAGTTTTGCTGTTTCTCATGAGAAGCTTCGTCTTGTTTAGAATTTTGTTGTTTCTTATGAGAGGAATCGTCTTGTTTCAAGTTTTGCTGTTCCTCATGAGAAGAGTCGTCTTGTTTAGAATTTTGTTGTTTCTCATGAGAAGAGTCGTCTTGTTTAGAATTTTGTTGTTTCTCATGAGAAGAGTCGTCTTGCTTAGAATTTTGTTGTTTCTCATGAGAAGAGTCGTCTTGCTTAGAATTTTGTTGTTTCTCATGAGAGGAATCGTCTTGTTTCGAGTTTTGTTGTTTCTCATGAGAGGAATCGTCTTGTTTCGAGTTTTGCTGTTTCTCATGAGAGGAATCGTCTTGTTTCGAGTTTTGCTGTTTCTCATGAGAAGGATCATCTTGTTTAGAATTTTGCTGTTTCTTATGAGAGTAATCATCTTGTTTCGATTTTTTTTGCTCGCTACTATCACCTTTATTATGTTTCATACTTCTAGTCTGATCTTTGTTCACAATCTCTTGATTACTAGGCTGCTGCTTCGGGTTATCTGCTTCTTTTGTCTCTGTTGAATTTGATTTTTTTTTCTTACGTAGCCAATTCCAAATCATATGTATGCCCTCTTTGATTTTTGTAATATAGTGCTATTTTGTGGCTAATTTTGTATATTATTCATTTATTTATGAAAAGAAGAAGGAGATTGATTTGCATAGAAAAAAACCTTTAGTAAGCAGTTCATACTATAACGGGAAGAGGGAGAGTCTGTGCAAATTGTAAAAAAAGAGAAGTTTGCATTAAATGAGTTTACATTTGAAAATGGTAGGGAAATTCCTGTTCAAATGGGATATGAGACGTATGGTATTTTAAATAGAGAAAGGTCAAATGCCATTTTGGTTTGTCATTATTTTAGTGCAACAAGTCATGCAGCAGGAAAATATACTGTGCATGATGAGGAGTCTGGTTGGTGGGATGGGCTAATTGGACCTGGAAAAGCGATTGATACAAATAAATATTTTGTTATATGTACTGATAATCTTTGTAATGTACAGGTGAAGAACCCGTATGTAATTACAACGGGACCGAAGTCGATTAATCCAGAAACAGGGGAAGAATATGTTATGGATTTCCCTGTGTTTACCTTTCTTGATGTAGCTCGTATACAATATGAGTTAATAAAAAATATGGGAATCTCAAGGTTACATGCTGTAATAGGGCCGTCGGCGGGTGGAATGATTGCGCAGCAATGGGCTGTTCACTACTCTCATATGGTAGAGCGAATGATTGGCGTTATTACGAACCCGCAAAATCCAATTATAACGTCAGTAAATGTAGCGCAAAATGCGATTGAAGCAATTCAACTAGATCCAAGTTGGAAGGGCGGGAAATATGGAGAAACACAGCCAATGCAGGGGCTTCATTTAGCAAACAGAATGATGTTTATGAACGCTTTTGATGAGCATTTTTATGAAACGGAATTTCCTCGTAACAGTATTGAGGTAGAACCTTATGAAAAGTTTTCTACATTAACATCATTTGAGAAAGAGATAAATAAAGTGACATACAAAAGTATAGAGTTAGTAGATGCAAATTCGTGGATGTACACTGCGAAAGCAGTTTTATTGCATGATATTGCGCATGGATTTTCTTCTTTGGAAGAGGCTCTTTCTAACATAGAAGCGAATGTACTTATGATTCCGTGTAAACAAGATTTACTTCAGCCGTCTCGTTACAATTATAAAATGGTAGACATTTTGCAAAAACAAGGGAAGTATGCGGAGGTCTATGAAATAGAAAGTATAAATGGGCATATGGCGGGAGCGTTAGATATTCATTTATTTGAAAAGAAAGTTTATGAATTTTTAAATCGGAAAGTGTCTAGTTTTGTGTAGAAAATAAATGATGTGAAAAAGGTGCAATATGTGTAGTAGGCACCTTTTTTTACATGATTTGTAGACGGAAAATATATGTAGCGATTGCTATACCGAAGAACGCTATACTAAGTAATAGAAATAAGAATGACATTTCTTGGGGAGATTTTAACTTTTTATTATTTTTCATGCTGAGTACAATAATTGCGGCGGTTAAAAAAATAATGCTCATAATGAAAAGAAAAAGTGTCATTTTAATCGACTCCTTTCATAAAATAAGTATATTGAGGATACAATGCGATAGAGATGTTTGTAAAGAATAAGTTTTACGGAGAAATTGAGAAATAAATTCTCCATTCTTTGCGTTCCTTCTTTTGCATGCTAAAATTGATTAGAAATGGTTGTTTAAAGAAGAAACGAAAGGTTTTATTGTATATAAGGAGGAACGACATATGACAGAAGTAAAAACAATTACAACAGAAGAAGTACAAGAACGTTTAGAAAATGGAGAAACGTTATTTTTAGTAGATGTAAGGGAAGATGAAGAAGTAGCAGCAGGGAAAATTCCAGAAGCGGTACATATTAAAATGGGTGATATCCCAAATAAAGTAGACTTCTTTAATAAAGAGAATGAATATATCTTTATTTGCCGTTCGGGAATGCGCAGTGAGAATGTATGCCATTATTTAAATGAGCAAGGATTTAAAACAGTGAATATGGTTGGCGGTATGCTTCAATATGAAGGCGAAATGAAATAGTTAATTACTAAAAACTTGAAACGAGTCTGTTTCAAGTTTTTTTCTTTTGCATACAGTATACAAAAGGAGGAGGGGGAAATGGGGATTAATTTGCGTAAAGTAAAAATTATTAATAATACAGGAGCTGTCAATGTCGGCGACTGTTATGATATCTCACCTTTAGCTGTAGCGAAAATATACGCGGGTGCTGGAGGATCGAGTGCGGCTATTTTTTTAAATGGAAAAAGGCAGCCAGAAGCGGTGATTAGAACATCAGTATTCCTTCCGCCATTAGCAACGAGTACACGTACATTAGGTTCGTAGAGGAAAGGTAGAGTGTAATTATGCCTGCGCATATAAAAGAGTTTGTTATTGTTAATAATACTGGGAATATATTTACAGGTGACAATTTGAGTGATACTTCATTTACTGCTACGAAATCGTATAGTGGTTCAATGGGATGTACTTGGATTGATGTTGTTACAGTAATAGGAACAGAGACGAAGCTTTGTTTACAGCCGGGTGATTCTGTGACGACAACATATACACGAGGTACTCCTGCTGGTACTGTAACAGGAACAAATATGGGGCAAAGTGTAAATGCATCGAGTATAGCGCAAGCTGTCCCGAATACAGATAATATGGATTCAATTGCTGGACTCCCTTAAGGAATTAAGGGAGTTTTTATTATTTAAAATAAAAATAGTCTTGGAAATTATTTTTGTAAATAGATTAAGAAGAGGCTTATTTATTATGAAAAAGACGGTTTGTAGGTGGTGAAAGTGTGAAGAATCGTGATAATAATCGGAAGCAAAATTCGTTAAGCTCTAATTTTAGAATTCCACCCGAACTTATTGGGCCTACTTTCCCCCCTGTTCCAACTGGATTTACAGGTATAGGGATTACTGGTCCAACCGGTCCGCAAGGCCCAACAGGACCTCAAGGACCAAGAGGATTACAAGGTCCGATGGGGGAGATGGGCCCGACAGGACCTCAAGGTGTGCAAGGGATACAAGGATCAGTTGGGCCAATAGGTGCAACTGGACCAGAAGGACAGCAGGGGCCACAAGGATTGAGAGGACCACAAGGAGAAACTGGAGCGACAGGTTTACAGGGTGTGCAAGGATTACAAGGGCCCATTGGTCCAACAGGTACGACTGGAGTACAAGGGATACAGGGTGTACAGGGATTACAGGGTCCGATTGGAGCTACCGGACCTGAGGGTTCTCAAGGAATCCAAGGAGTGCAAGGGATACCGGGAGCAACAGGTCCACAAGGGATTCAAGGAGTGCAAGGAATCCAAGGGACGGAGGGACCGAGTGGAAGTACGGGAACAACAGGAGCAACAGGTCAAGGGATTACAGGCCCGACAGGAATAACAGGTCCAACAGGGATAACTGGACCTTCAGGAGGCCCTCCAGGTCCAACTGGCCCGACAGGAGCAACAGGTCCTGGGGGTGGACCGAGTGGAAGTACAGGGGTGACAGGACCAACAGGACCAACAGGAGCAACTGGAAATACTGGAGCAACAGGTCAGGGGCTAACCGGTCCGACAGGAAGTACAGGAGAAACAGGTGCGCAGGGGCTACAAGGAATACAAGGAATTCAAGGGCCAATTGGCCCAACAGGTCCAGAAGGGCCACAGGGAATTCAAGGTATCCCTGGTCCGACGGGAGTAACTGGTGAGCAAGGGATCCAAGGTGTTCAGGGGATTCAAGGAATAATGGGAGCAACCGGAGATCAAGGCCCACAAGGTATACAGGGAGCTATAGGACCTCAAGGTGTAACAGGAGCAACAGGAGATCAAGGTCCACAAGGTATACAAGGAGTACCAGGTCCATCAGGAGCAACGGGACCACAAGGAGTTCAAGGGATACAAGGTCCGA
>NZ_JAEHCH010000055.1:0-9079 GCF_016483245.1 Bacillus cereus group sp. N31
CACCTAATACGCTATAAACCCTTGGTATTACTCGTTTTTTTTATTTTCCCTATCTCACTCTTATATATATAGCTAAAAGTTCCGAAAGGAACGGGTAGTATTTTTGAGAAAACCACTCAAAAATCTCCACCCTTAACATCAAAAAGTAAAAGCGCTTGCTTTTACTTTTTGATGTTATCCTTGCGGAACTTTTTTCGGCTCGTGTGCTTTTTTCGCCAAGCCGACAGACAAAAAGTAAAGTAATGGTTCTCGACTTGGACTAGCAAGTATACGAGCCGAACCGCTTAGAATAATCGCTCAAAAATAGTTCTTATTTTATATGTTGATACGTTTAGTACGTGGGGTTTCGGCCCCACACGACGAGCCAGCACTCTAGCCAAAAAGCAAATTTGAAAACTTAAAATAGATATATTTACCTTTTATTTTAAGTTATTTGATCTGTATTATTTTGTTGAAGAAAATTTCCTATATCACTAATTGCTTGAATGGATTTAATTTTAATATTGATTTTATTTGGAGACTGTATAAGTTTATTAGTTGAATTGTCTTTTATTTGTACATTTGGGCCTATAATAGTAACTGCATCTTTATTGAAATTCATTATAAAACCTTTAATATGAATTTGTTCTAAAAATATTATGATGGGTAAATGAATTAATTGATAATCATGTAAAAGTTTTTGTATTTCATTTGTATTTTTTGTATTATCTCTAGATGTATTCATTTGATGTTTAGATATTGATTGTGAACTATTCGGTTTTATTTTAAACCTTTGTGATTTGGGTTGAGAAGTGTGAGGATTCGGTAATTTTAGCAAGACAGTAGAAACTTTTTGTACTTTTGGTGAAGTATTAGTTGATTTTAATGAAGGTGTAGAATTTTTTTGTGGTTTTAATGGGGTATTGGCTGGTTTTGTTACAACTGTAGGATTTTTTTGTGATTTTGATGGAGTATTGGTAGGTTTTGTTGAGGTATGAAAAGGAATAGGATTTATATTAAACAATCTAAATTTAGGTTGTTTATTATTTTTTTGATTTGAACAAAACTGACACACCTAAACACCTCCTAGTAAAGGGTTGTATTATATAGTAAACATATTATGTAAAAGAGTGATAATAAACAGGATAATAGACAAGCCAAATTATTTCTTATATAAATGATCTTTAAAGCGATATCTTAGACTAATTTATACTAATTAAGATTTAAAAAATGCAATGGGTATTTATAATCCCATTGCATTTTTTGACTTTATTTATTACGCTCCTTGGTCATCACTAACTGATAAAATTGAACTGATTTTAACACTAATTTGGTTTGGATTTTCAAGGTCTTCACCATTAGCATTACTTTCTACTTCAACTTCATCTCCATTACCACGAAGAGTAACAAATTCTTCTCCAATTCGAGTGATAAGACCCTCTACATGGAATGATGGTAAAAATAATACAACTCTTGCTCCAACTAATTGAAATGCACGTAACAAAGCACGGATTTCATCATGATGTTCTGGCATTTATATCATCCTTTCCTATAAATTAAAAAAGTAGAAAAAGAGTTTTTTAAAACTAACTCTCTAACTACTTCTCAAGATAGGATATGTTGAAAAGTGGTTATTGTAATAGACGACTGGGTAATTAAGTTTCAATGTTTTATTAGGGTTTAATTGTCTTTATAGTAAAAAATGCTTAAAGGGTTATTAGTCTTTAAGATTTTAGTTGTTTTAGTGTTTTAAGTAGTGGGTTATGGTTTTTTGGCTAATTTTTAGATTGTAGATTAATAAAAATTATAGAAAAATCGTTATGAATAAATATTTAGAGTAAGCTAATATAATGTTCTATGGTCGGTAGCAAATATTTGGATAGAATTTTCATTTTTACTAGGTATTTTGTTTCTATGTTTATTTGTCTCTTATAAAATCCTCTATAAAACCTTGATATTACTGACTTTCTTTATTTTTCTCTTCTTACTCGCTATATAAGAACTAAAAGTTCCGCAAGGAACAGGTAGTATTTTTGAGTAAACACCATTCAAAAATCTCTACTTTGTCCGCTTTGCCTCCTCCTTGCAAAACTTTTTTCGGCGGATTTTTAGCTTTCGCGAAGCCGAACAGACCAAAAACGGGGTTAAGTTGCTCGACTTGGATCAGCAATTATACCCGCCGAACCGCTAGTTTTATCGATTTAAATAATAAGCTTTATTCCATATTCAGTTACGTTAAGTTCCTGAGGGCTAGCACTCATACCCAAAAACAGGGGAAAATAGCATGATAAAACATTTTTACACCTTAAAATCACGTTATTATAAAGAAGTTTGGTAGTCTTTAATTAGCCTTTAATTTAACCTCAAACTTAAGGGAGATGTATAAATGAACATTGGTAAACAAATACATTATTTTCGTAAACGGGATAATATGTCTCAAGAGGAGTTAGCAGAAAAAATTCATGTTTCCAGACAATCTATTTCGAACTGGGAAAATGAAAGAAACTATCCAGATATTCACAATTTACTAATGATGAGTATTCTCTTTAACGTCTCCCTGGATGATTTAGTTAAAGGAGATGTAAAGATCATGAAAGAAGAACTTCAAAAATCAACTTTCTTTAAGTGGAGTTACATCATGTTAGCATCAATGATTATACTTCCTATTTCTATTGCACCTGTATTTCACTTTTTTGGTTATTATGGCCTTATAATACCTTTGGTACTTACGATTTTGCTTATGTTTTCATCACTGAAAGTTGAAAACATAAAAAAAGAGCATAATTTAAAAACTTATCGTCAAATAGTTGATTTTATAGAGGGAAAACCTGTAAGTGAAGCAACGCCGAATATAAAAGACAAATTATTAAAAATAGGTTTGATGCTTGCAAGTGCTTTAATTAGTTATAGTTTGATTTATTTAGGATTGAGTGTATTTGGAAGATAACTTAGAAAACTATTAAAAGTCCTCCGGATTGTTTAACTGGAGGACTTTTGTGTTTACATAATTTTTGTTATCAGAAGTTATTCTTGGATTCTCATGATTGGATCTTGATCATGATAACCAATACAAATTGGGAGATGAATTGTTGCAATAATTTTTTTTAATGTGACAACAGTTCTAGCAATAAGATATAATGTTGTGCCTAGTGCTTTTTCATTATTATCAAATCCATTTTCAGCGTAAATCTGCGCAAATTCTTTTAAGTCAGGACCTTCTACTTCACTAATCCAATCACATGCCCAATCATCATCTTCTTCAGATAACTTTGTATACTCGTCGCAAATAAAGAAAGTACTGTTCCAGTCGTTGTCCATATCATATTCAAAATAAATGGCTTCTGTCGAATTTTGATTAGCTATATGTAGGGAGGTAGAAAAGGCATCTTTCAACTTACTTTGAAACAAATCTAAATTTATATTTTGGATTCGTTTTGCTTGTTCTTCTCCTACTAATTTGGAGCATAGGTCGTAGTATTTCGCTTCAATCTCTGGACATGAATGTTTTAATAATTCCGCTTGCATTTTGTCTAAATAGTCGTATATTTCCATATTGTCCATTCCTCTCTAAAAATAAGGATTATATACTATTCAAGTTATCATAATTCTCGTTATTGGAAGTTGTAATATGTTTTACTCAGAATCCTCTTCTTGATTATATTGAGTAACAATTTCTTTAATTTCTGCAACTTTTTCTAGAGTAATTCCTTCTCTCTGTTCAACTGCTAAGGGATGATCAGTCGGTTCCAATTCAATAAAGGGTCTTATTCCAATGGCTCTTATATGGACATGTGTTTTTAAATTTAATGTATCAGGATAACCTGGAATTGATGTAGAAAGCCATCCGAAATGGGGATCTTCTGTTTCTCTTCCTTTTGTTTCCCATAATTCCATTGTTTTGTTGAAGCTTTCTTCGCTTAAAGATACCCACACATTCCAAATAAATATTTCACTACTATCTATAATCGGAATCTCTATACAACCTCGAACAAAGTAATATTCTCCATCCATGATACAAACATCTGAATTTAGCTCAAATCGTTTTTGTCTTTCCGTTTCAGGAACATTGTAATAGTAAATAGGAGCGTCACTTCCATAACTCATTGGCAACCCCTGTTTGAAATGAGTACAACTAAACTTTCCATAGCTAATTTCTTTCTTATTTGTTTTTCCATATGATCTTCTTCTGCGCATTTAGTTTTATACTCCTTATTCCATGGTATATCTTAAATTATATACGAGAATTGATTTGAATATCGTATTCATGTGAAGTTAACATAACGTCCTATTATCGGTAGCAAAGAAAACGAACAAACCTTTGATGCAATTGGAATTGTGTGTTTTCTCTTTTTATCGTGCTATGCATGATCTTATACATGGTAGAGATAATGGGGTTTTTTAGGTTTACGGATATTCTGTATTAGTACAAAAATCTGTATAGAATTCTGTATAAAAAAGCCTTGCATATAAGCAAGGCTTTTTTATTTCCAGAATTTCCACCAATGTTGTTTATTTTCTATAGTAGGAGCAACTAGTTGTTTAGTCTCTTGAATAGATCGTATGTTATGTAATAGTTGCTCATCTCTTTCTTGCAACAATTGTTCATGGTGTTTTTGATATATTTGTATACCGTCTTTCAATGTTTGAAATTCTTCTTGAGTTCGTCGTAGTTCTTCTTTCATGGATTGAAGTTCTTTTGTTATTTCTTCGCGTTCCTCACGCAACAATTCACGTAATAAATTATTGTTGTTTTCGCGTTCCAATATTTCTTTATCTCTTGTAATAAGCAAGGATTGGGAATCCATTGGATCATGGGACGTTCCACTCGTGTTCCAATTTTCATTATTTATGGTTATTGCTACGGTTTTGGCAGCATCGGCCTTGTTATATCCGGCATCTTTCATAAGTGTTTGAAATTGTTTCAAAGCTTTTATATCTTTTGAAGTAAAGGTTCGATACTCGCGATTACTTTTAGGATCACGAACTTTTATAAAGATGTATTCATGTTTTTCTAACTCTAAACACCATTTACGTAAATAGCTTTCGCTAATACTTAACATTTCTGCTACTTCCTTGGTTAGGAAAGCCGGGAGTGGCTCGGATTGTATACCATTCCGCGTTCCATCAGACATCGTTCCTCACGCTCCTTTTAATGTTCCAACTGACGTTCCTAAAGTTACATTATACATGATAAAACGAAATACCTTTGGAATGTGAAATTTGTCGGTAATATCGGCTAAGGGCAAAATACCTTATTATTTTAAAATGCAAAACATAGACTAGTAAACAAGCTGTTTTTAACTTTTAATCATAGAATATGAGGAATTCTATTGTTAAGAGGAGGTAATCATATTTATGGGATGTAATTGTAATCTCAGACATTGCAGAGATTGTAATAGATTTTGGGATGATTTAATGTTTTGCAGACGCAGACATAGAGATTGTGATGATCGTCGTTGTAGACGTGACCGTGACTGTGATTGTGATGAATGTCGTCGCAGACGTAATCATGATCATGACCGTGATCATGATGATCGTCGGGATTGGTAAATTTCTTTCAATGAGTGTGTTTCTTCACAGCACTCTTTTTTTATTTTTATAAAAATATGGATTTGGTAGTGTATTTATTTTAATAATTGTATTGTTGATTTTTTAAATTAACTAAAATGTACATCAAAAAAAGATATAGTATTCTAGTTCCTGTTGGTTTGCTATGAATAAGTGGTGTTATGGTAATTTTGGTTGTGTAGAGAATATATATTGGGTGTTTTTGCCCATAAAGAAAAGACACTCTGATAAGAGTGTCTTTTCTGATAGTTTTTTTAGCAGAAGCAAGAAGCTCCAACGATGATTAATAAAATAAATAATACAACTAATAAAGCAAATCCTCCAGCAAAGCCGCCACCACAACTACCACCAAAGCCCATAATAGTTCCTCCTTTAGATAAGAGGATTAAACACGGAGTCACTCATGTATTTTAACGGATTCACTTTACTTTATGTTTTTACGTATTAATTGAGCAGGTCCTTTTGAAAGTAAAGAAGATATTGATTTATGATTCAATATCTTCTTTATTTATAGCGTTTTGAATGTATACTTTTGGTATGTATTTTGAGGATATCAGAGGATTCGTTGTGAATTCAATATTGACGGGTTATTAAATGTAAACTAATATGTAAAAGTTTACTTTGGAACTTTTACATATTAATTGTATAAAATAGTGTGAAATTAAAAGTGTGTTAAGGTGAAAGACGGTATTTTTTTCAGACAAAAAGTCTAGTGTCTACTAGGCTTTTTGTTTAAATTTATGTTCTACATAATAAATTTTAAAGTAAAATATTTATTTAAAATTTTACAGTTCAACACTTTTTCTGAAATTGAAAAAAGAGTCTTATATTTGTGTTGGTCAATCAAAACGGACCTAGCAAAGCGAAGGGAGTATTTGACTTGACCAACTGGACTACACCCGAACCCTCTTGGCATTGAACAAACAATAGTTTGTTCCTGCCGATCGGCGAGGGAGCCCCTCAAGGAGTTGAGGGGATGGGGAGTTCGAATGATGGGGTCTGGGGAAGAGTTCCCCAGTGGGGTTGGGCAAAGCCCAAGGTTTTGTTTTTGCCATGTGAAATGTGGCTCGGCAAAGCCGAAAAGCGTCGCAGACCCCTATTGATTTTGATGTGTTAGCGTCAAAATACGTATAGGGTTACATCAATTGACACAATTTCGTCGTCTTGCTAGACTTATTGTATCAATTAATCTAGGGGAAGTGGTGGCACTTTATGTTGTTCTCTATCTCATTTAATCAATCTCACCAAAGTTCATTAAGCCATAATAATAGAGAAAACATTTATGGGAATCCTGGTATCGATTCATCCAGGTTAGACGAGAATATCTACTTTGTTCAAAAGGACATCCGAAGTGTATACAAGGATATCTTTCAGGAAGCGGTGGACAAGTACAATGAAAAACAAAAACGTAATGACCGTAAAATTCAGGATTACTATGACAAAATACATAAAAATGAAAAGACACATGAGCAACGAGAATTGGTTGTAGCCGTTGGAGAGGGTAAAGACGACCCAAAGTATAGGGGAGCCAAAAAAGAAGCGTTAAAACAGTATGCGGAGGCGTTTCAAGGGCGAAATCCAAATCTAGCAGTCTATAACATGGTTTTACATGATGATGAAGCAAATCCGCATCTACATATTAACTATGTACCGAATTTCGAAAGTAGTCGAGGATTAACGAGGCGTGTCGGAATGGATAGAGCTTTGCAACAACAAGGCGTACAAGGAAAAGGGACGGAGCTAATTGCGAATTGGAGACAATTAGAAACGGCTTATATTGAATCTTTGGCTAAAAAACATATTCCAGAATTTGAACGAGCGAATGTAGGTTCTCATAAGTACATGAAAGTCCGTCAATACAAGGAATATGCTGAAGCAGTTTCTAATATAGAGAATCAAATTACGGAGATAAGCAAGAGATTACCAGATAGCAAGATTACGCTAAAGCCCAAAAAGAAAGAGATCAAGACGGAAGTAAAGCCAAAATTAATTGGTAAACCTGAAATCATTGAAAAAGAAACAGGCAATTATGTTTTTTCACCAAAGCAACTTGAAAAAGTAGAAGAATTGATAACCGCAGCAGTCACTGTAAAAAAAGATTATGAGCGTTTGCAGAATACGGATTTGGTAAAAGAAAATAGGGAATTGAATCGTCAAGTTGATAGTTTGTATGATTCTTTAAAAGAATCCCAAAAGATAAATTTAGAGTTGAAAGAGGAAAATAGAAAATTAAATACTGAAATAGGCTCGTTAAAAACTCATATAAAGGATTTGAAGGAGAATATAAGAGTTTTGTATCAACAGACGAAAAAAGCTTTTAAAGAGAAATTTAAGGTATTTAGAGGGATTATTAAAAATGAATTGGATAGCAAGGGAATAGATAATCAATTTGAACGTGAACATAAGAAGGAAATAAGTAGACATCGAGATTTTGATAGGGAAAGATAGATAGAAATGATAATGGATGAAAACATTGAATTGCATGAGTTTGAAGAAGAAGAGGATTGAATGTTTTGTTTCCATAAGGTTTGGAAGGAATTAACAAGGTGTTTCATGTTATTATAAAGAAAGACGTATAAACGAGAAAAACCGCCCATGCTTTGGACGGCAGGCGGTTTTTCGTAATAAGGTTGGAATCAACCAATATATATTCTATATACATTCTAACATATAAAAGTTGATTCCTTCCACTAAGGGAGAGAATTATTTTATGACAAAAGTTGTAGATTTAGGGCAAGCTGAAAAAAAAGCGAAAATAAGAGATAGTAAGATTGATAGTATTTATGACCAGTTGCAAACTGGTGGTTATTCAGAAGAAGAGAAAACAATGCTCTTGCAGTTATTAAGTAAAACAACTGGTGGAGATGAGTATTTCATAGGGAAAAAGAAAAAACCTACAGATCGGGTGAGATTTGTGCAGCTAATTATGGATAACGTTAATTATTTGACTGAAATTGAGTATTTGAGTAGCAAGGAAGAAGCGTTTTTATTTAAACTTGCTCCATATGTGGAATTCAAAACTAACGTTATTATTGAAAAAATTAATAAGGACAATGTAGATACAACTACTCCAGCATCACCTACATATTTGGCTGAACGTTTTAAAATGGCAAGAAAAAATGTTTCTTTAACGATGAATGGTTTATTTAAAAAAGGGGTTTTAGGAGTTGCAGCAGCAGGAGTAACAACAGAAGATGGTCGTGCATGCACAAGTCGTACATGGTTTGTAAATCCTAATATTATGTGTTGTAGCCCTAAAGACGGAATAGATAAAGCAACCCAACATATCTTTAGAAATTCATTAAGGAACTTTAAAATTGATGAGTCTAAGAAAAAATATAAATTACCAATCTATTTATTTTAGATGTCAAATTTTCATTGACATCTTTTTTTTATTATGTTTTTCCTTTTATTAGGTGTTACCTTTTCGTAACACAGGTGTTACGAAAAGGTAACACCTAATACGCTATAAACCCTTGGTATTACTCGTTTTTTTTATTTTCCCTATCTCACTCTTATATATATAGCTAAA
>NZ_JAEHCH010000056.1:0-8597 GCF_016483245.1 Bacillus cereus group sp. N31
AATTGAATGGTGTTGCATTACCACCAGCACCTCCAGAAAGACCAGTTGCATCTATTGAAACGATTCCTCCTGGTGCTTGTATTAATGATGCAGAAATTGCAGCTAAAGTTTCTATGGATCTCGCTGCTGGCTTAGTAGCATGTAGTCAAGCTATGGGACAATCTCTTCGAGAAGATGTTGGAATGATGTTTGGTCAATTTCATATGAAAAAAGCACAAGCTGGAGCTATATTACTTCGTCTGAATAAGAAAAAAGGTTGGATTATTCCGCCTCCATTACATGTTCTACAATCCGATCAAGCATAGTTATTGAAAGAAAATTCAATTTATTCAGTGTAGCTGTTGCAGTGAGGTAGTCTAGGAAAATAAAGGTTATTAGCGAATTAAAATAAATGGCAGAATCGTGACCGTTTTTTGGCAGTAAATGTGCCGGTTGTTTTGGAATTAGCATGTTATATTTGTATTGTGAGTAGTGGCGGAAAACAACGCTCACAAGATTCCTGATAACTGAAAATGGATCGTCATGACCGGTGGCGGTGGTTGTAGATTGGATGAACAATTGTTTCTTGTTTTCACATTCAATTGCAATTCACGTTGTGTAGACGGAGAAGGGCTTTTGCTCTTCTTTCAGTTACTTAATAATATTGGCGTAGATGATGTAACAACATTAGGTGATTGGAAGAAGGATAAAACTTCATTTACCGTAATTGAAGTATAGATTAATAATTAATGAAAAAAGCATCCATTCGGGTGCTTTTTATTTTTAGGTAAGGAGCGAGGATAATGTGTGAGCATAGATACCAGCTGTTAGAAAGTGAGACTACTACTTTTTATTCTGATACCAGACATTTTGGGGTAGATGTTTCGGCTACATTTTACTGCGAAAAGTGCCTTGATATTCAACATCGTGAGAAAAGAATTGATACGGGAGTGATTGAGGTAAAGGCATAATGAATGAGTACAAAACCAAACAACAGAAGCGTAAGTTCTATGACTGTGGTGAGTGGAAGAGCATACGAGAGCAAGTAAAGAAGAGGGACAACTATGAATGCCAAGAGTGTAAGCGTAACGGTCGTGTTCAAACAGATGCCAATGAGTACAGTGAGAGTGCAAAGCGTAAGAAGATACAACTCGTTGTCCATCATATAAAAGAACTAGAACATCATCCTAATCTTGCATTAGATATAAATAATCTCGAAACAATCTGTGTGAATTGCCATAACAAAGAACATGGAAGAATGTACGAAAAGAAACAAAATAAATGGGAACATGATGAGAAATGGTATTTTGAATTACAACCATTTCAGAAGTTTTTAACCGCTTTTGTATTTCTTTTTTATGAAGAAGACGATTCGGTTTTTTACGAGCAGTTTCTAATTATGATGGCTCGTGGTGGCGGTAAAAATGGTTTGATTTCATCATTATGTCATTTCTTTATTAGTCCACTACACAGAATAGACCGCTACAATGTTTCAATTGTGGCTAACAACGAGAAGCAAGCTAAAGTTTCTTTTCGTGAAGTCTATGATGCTATTAAAGGAAAAGAAATACTAGAAGATATGTTTTATCGAACTAAGGTAGAGATACTGAGTAACGATACTCAAAGTATTATGCAATATCATACATCTAATGCTGGTTCTAAGGATGGACTTCGTGACGGTTGTGTTATTTACGATGAAATACATCATATGAAAATTTTGATGTAGTAAATGTATTCTCTAGTGGACTTGGAAAAGTGCCAAATGCTAGAGAATTTTTTATTGGTACAGATGGCTTTGTCCGCGACGGATTCCTGGACAAGACGAAAGAGCGAGCGATGAACATTCTAAAGGGAAAAGATTTAGAAGATCCATTATTTCCTTTTATTTGCAAGATAGATAATCCAGAAGAAATTGATAATCCTGATGTATGGGAAAAAGCGAATCCGATGTTTAGTGAGCCGAGAAGTTCTTATGCTAAACAATTATTTAAAAAGGTATTAACTCAATATAAACAGTTAGAGAATAATCCTTCAAACCGTGAAGAATTTATAACAAAACGGATGAATTATCGCGAAACAGACCTAACAAAGTCTGTAGCTTCATGGGAAGAGATAATGCGTACTGGTTTTGAAGAAGATGGAGAAACGCGTTCGTTCATTATGCGGTTGACTGGAATGAAATAATCCAAATCGCAGATACAAAGTCCAGTGCTTATGGTGGAGGTACTGCTGCTAATAAACGATTTGTACATGTAGAGTTATGCGAAACAGTGGACTATACAAAATTCAAACGCAGCTATGATAAATATGTTAAGTTACTAGCTAAAATCTTACGTGACCGTAGATTATCTGTAGAAAAAGGATTATGGACTCACTATGATGTAACGAAATACCTTGGTGGAACAGATCATGAAGATCCACTTGACTACTTAAAGTTTCATTTATTTTGTGCGGGCTGAAAGGGATGGTTGGTTAAATCTTGGTGGGATCAGTGGATTAAGAACGATCCATCTTATGTGAAGTTTAATAAGAAAAGTACAGTTGATTCACCTATTGTAGGGAAGCGTGTGGTTTCTAAGGTTAATAATCTACGTTTCTATGATGCTCCATCTTGTCAGGTTTCGTAGATGCAGGTGAGGGATATACAATTGAAGGAAAGGTAAATATGGACGGTTCACTACAATTTAAGGTGCACCATTGTATAGGGAAAACATATTATATTACGATTAATGAAGTTTATGTGTATGTAAGATAACTGTATTACTACAATATAGTACAATCATAGGAGGTAGTTATGTGTTTGATAAAAATGAAATACAAACGATAAATGTAAATGGGATACTTCAAGCAAATGCATTAAATCCAAATGTAATTGGCCCTACACTTCCTCCAATCCCACCATTTACTTTACCAACCGGTCCCACGGGTCCAACAGGAGGGACAGGCCCAACGGGAGGAACGGGTCCAACAGGAGGGACAGGCCCAACGGGAGGAACGGGTCCAACGGGAGGAACGGGTCCAACAGGAGGGACAGGTCCAACGGGAGGAACGGGTCCAACAGGAGACACAGGCCCGACAGGAGCAACTGAAGGTTGTCTTTGTGATTGCTGTGTTTTACCTATGCAAAGCGTTTTACAACAACTTATTGGAGAAACTGTTATTCTTGGCACTATTGCAGACACACCCAACACGCCCCCACTTTTCTTTCTATTTACTATCACTTCCGTGAATGATTTTTTAGTTACAGTTACAGATGGCACTACAACCTTTGTGGTCAATATTTCTGATGTAACAGGAGTAGGTTTTTTACCACCAGGACCACCTATAACATTACTTCCACCTACCGATGTAGGATGCGAGTGTGAATGTCGTGAACGACCAATTAGACAGTTACTGGATGCGTTTATCGGATCTACAGTGAGTCTTTTAGCAAGTAATGGTTCTATTGCAGCGGATTTTAACGTGGAACAAACGGGACTTGGTATAGTACTAGGGACATTACCTATAAATCCAACTACAACTGTTAGGTTTGCTATTTCAACTTGTAAAATTACAGCTGTGAATATAACTCCTGCTACGATATAGTGGATTTCTTTCAGAAGTATCTGTTCCTAATCGATTAAAAAGCAGAGTAGACAATCTACGTTTCTATAATGCTCCATCTTAGCAGGATAAAGATGGAGCTGGTTCTGTAGATACAGGATTGGGATTTATAATTGATGCAAAAGTGAGTGTCAATCGTTCGCCACAGTATAAAGTACATAACAGTAAAGGAAAAACATACTATACTACTACAAATGAAACCTATGTATTTACTCATCTAACACAATGTATCTTCATGATTAATTAGCTGTGTCCTCTTGCTCTTTCTAAATCCTCTATCTGTAAATTCTCCACAACTATATTATTGGCGTACAATAATTAGGTAAATGTGTCTAAATGGTTTTCTAAGCGTACAAAATTCCAAAATTGATATGGTAAGTTTATGAAAATAATAGTGAAAAATAATATATATGTCTAATACACTATCGAGTTTTATCCATATTATCTTATTAAGAATTACAAAAGGAGGTGGAAAAAGAATGGACGAGCATATACAACCTCAACTTTCACCGCCAGGGATCACATATTTTAATGAACTTAGAAATTCAGTAGGAGCTGATCCAACTGTAACAGTAGGTCCGCTAATACCGACTGATGGAAATTTTATTATTTTAGTACAAACTACGGATTTTGAAAAAGCGATTGCATTAGCTACACTTCTTAAACCTACAGTGCAATTTGTTGTACAGCCGCAGTTCCCGGGTGGAGCGAATGTTGTTTTTCCAGTTTTTTCTGCAGAAGTAATACAGTTTTTTAATGATGATATATCTAATCTGTGTCAAACTTTCACAGAAGTCGCTGCAAAAGTTTTTCGTGATGTAATGAATGATGCAATATGCGGTATACCGATTTTATACTCGACAAGTTGTAGTACAAGTACTGAAACTACATAATTTATTGGTGAAAAAACTGATCAAAATAAAGAAATACAACCAAAATTGTTTTATTAATTTAAAAGAGACATTTCCAATTTTAGGAGATGTCTTCTTTCATTTGTAAAACGAATACATGTCCTAAGAAATTTACTTCATTTATAAAAAATTCTTATATATGATTAATAGAATCATTATAAAAAGTGCTAACAAGTTTGCAAACGAACTTACTAACACATATAAGAAATAGATAAAAAATATCGCTGATATGTCACCTTCAAATATAGACTTAATCATATAGAAAACACTAATACTGAATACTCATAAAATCATTCGTGATATCAAAGATAGATAATGTATTCAAGGAATTTTGATACCCGATATATCTAGAAGTCCATAATAAGTTTTTGAGAGTGTACGTACTAAAAAATATATGCTGGCTAATAAAATTTTATTAAAATGCTGAAACTTCGATAGTCGCGGTTGTTATTAAAGTGATTGGGATAGTAAAGGTAATTGTATTTGTTGCTCCACCAGAAATAGTAAGTACGCCAGTGTCAATTACTCTATCGGTAAGAATTAATGTTGGTAGATCCGTATTACCGGTAGGTCCAATTGAGCCCGGATTTAATGCGGTGGTATTGGTTTTAACTCGACTTCAAATAATTCACTTTCAAGTTCATTAAGTGCAAACATTGATACAGGGTATGGAGATGTATTAGACAAAATTTGTGATGAAATAGGTTCTCCTAATGATGAGAAAAATGTAACAAACACTTGTGAAAGTGGAGGGACCATAATGATAATACGATCAGTTTTTTGTAACGTATGAACCAACTCCAAAATTATATAATTTATAAGAATTCAAAACTATATTCGATAAATATGAAGATATTTTTATTAAGGTTTTTCCATTAGTGAATTGAGAAAATTAATACATTCTATCTTTCTATGAGTGGGGGGTATACAATAGCGTATGCTTGTCCAATTTATATGTGAGAAGCTAACTAAAATTTTACTGGTTTCAGGATTTATATGAGTGATTATAGCATTATTAGCCATACTAATAAGGGTAAGACCGCATGTCCATCAACTTAATTTTTAAGTAGGTCAATTTTGAACAATAAGAAATTCTATTAGTTACAAATGGCTAGTTTAATTCTGTAGGACAAGGTGAAAAGTCTAATTCGAAAAATTGAGCGCTGACTAATTCACAATACGGTTGTTCGTTATAAAACATTGTATTTTCGAAGAAGTATTTGTCTAAACGTGGTAAATCACCATTTTTAGGCTTAATAAAGTGAGACGTAATTGGATAAAGAATAGAGGAATTGCTAGTAAGTATAGGCAATCCATTTTTTATATTTGTTTTTTGTAAAATTATTGTAAAACGTAAATACAATATATAACAATGTAATGTATAATGTGTAAGTAATATATTTGAGATGTTAGGGGTGATGTATTCGATAATTACGTGTAACTTTTAAAAGCATTATTTTAATAACGTATTATTATAATAAATTGTTTTAAATTCTTCTTTTAGACTTTTAATTTTAAATTGTTTAGATTCAGTAATTGGTGTTTCTCGTTTTTTGATAATCAAGATAAATGAAGAGAGGAAGTACTCAATACATGGAAAAATTACGGTTATTAACATTTAAAAATATAGTAGAGCCACTTTTAAAGGAACATGTATCATTTATATATTTTCCGATTGAATGGCTAGACATTGTAGAGATACATTACAAGACATTTTTATTAACTAATAAGTTAAAGCGTTTAAATGAAAGATTGTATGATATGTTTTCTGATATATTGTTTATTCAGCATAATCCGTATGTATTAAATGAAAATACGCCATGGATTGTGTCAAAAGAACCAATTAGGCAAGAACAACTTGATTATATATTTCAAAGTTGGTATGAGGTCATTCATGATTGGAAACCGAATCAATTAATGGAACCGCCAAAATATGAATGGCATGACGATTTGATTTCGAATGTAACAGTATTACATGATAGTGAAACGTTTTCTAAATGGGTACCCGCATTAATTTCACATGTTTTTTGTGTACAACCTATACGAATTGAGAATAAAAATGAAGAAATCTATTTTTCTCCACTTCGATCACAAAATATTTGTGAGGCAATGTCAGAGCCGATTAAAGATGAAAAAACACAAGACTTTTTCGCCTATGTATACCGATTTGAATGTATAACTCGTGGTGGTGAGAATATTCCATTATTAAAGGTTACAGTAGGTATTCGGAGATTCTACCAAGAATATAAGATGATAGGTTAAACAAACCTTGATATAACAACGTTTGTTTGACCTATTTTTATGGAATGCAAACATTTTGCAAACATAAGTTATCCAAAAATGCTTTTTCCAAAGTTTTTAACGGCTTCCTCTTGCATATTCGGCAAAACATGAGAATAAACACTTAATGTCAATGAAATGTCTGTATGACCTAGTCGTTCACTGATAATTTTAGGATTAACTCCTTGTTTCAATAGTATGGTTGCATGTGTATGTCTTAAATCATGGAATTTAATTTCCTTTATGCCTGCGTTGTGTGTCGCTCTAATGAAATTTTTTCTAAAATTAGCTTTTTTTATAATCATTCCAAACTCATTACAATTAATTAAATCAAAATCTTGATAAGCAGAACCAAATCTTAATTTCTCTTTATTAATCGTAAGCTTATGCCTTTTTAAGGATTCTATAGTTTCTTTAGGTACAGGAATGGTGCGCTTTGACGAATTTGTTTTTGCTGTTTTTTTGATTTTATTGTCATGGCCAGATGTTTGGCTTATTGTAACAGTATGCTTTTCAAAATCAACATCCTGCCATCGTAAGCCTAGAACTTCTCCCATACGCATACCTGTAGTTATTGCAAGTAGATACCCAATGTGATATCGTGATTCTTGTGAATGCAAAAGAAACTTTTTTACTTCTTCCTCTGTCCAAGTCTGGATAGAGGTTCTTTCTTTTTTTGGTATCTCAGCAAAAGCAGCAGGATTTTGTGAAATAATATTTTGTTTTACAGCTAGATTTAAAGCGCTCTTTAAAATTCTATGAGTAAGCAGGATAGAATTGTTTGCAATACCTTTATCCATTGCAGTTTTATAGCATTTTTGAATGTGCATGACATTTAATTTATGGAGTGTAACCATTCCTATAGTAGGTATAACATGTTGGTTGATAAATGCCCTATAGCCGACAAAGGTACTCCTTTCTATACTCATACTTTTAATTTCTAGCCAATGATTTAGGTACTCCTTTAATGGAACCTTAGACGGCTCTATAAAAGTCCCTTCATTCAATTCTGTAATCTTCTTCGCAACATCAGCCTGTGCTTCTTTTTTTGTCTTATATCCAGAAAACCATTTCTGTCTTCTTTTTCCTGTCTCTGGATCGGGTCCGATATCAATAACAATACAATACTTATTTCCTCTTTTTCGAATATGTCCTTTCACTTAAAACACTCCTTCATTTGTTTTGAATCATGTTGTATAAGTCTAGTTGTAATTTTGCTGCTATGAAAATTACATGTTTGGACATATCAGCGATGGATATATTTTACCATATAATAAAATGTGAGTAGATTAATTAGTTAGCAAAATTTAATATAATTATACAGCTGTATAATTATATTAAGTGTATATTAGGATTTCGTTTTTTAAAATATGATTTCACGTAATTGTACTGTAATATACGTGAAATTAAATTGGAGTTTAATATTATGATATATATATAAATTATAAATTATAAATTAATAATTTATTAATATTATGATATATATATAAATTAAAAACTGAAAATTAATTAATATAAAAATATTAAAACATAAAACAAGAATGAATATATAAGAGTTTGTATGGAAAATATAACCTAGAATGCTAAAATAAAGCATTTAATTTAAATAAGAGGTGGAAAAATGACTTTACAAAACGTTAGTTCTAATCAGCTTGGATTGCAACCGCAAGGAATTTTTGATCATGCAAGAAATACAATCAATACTGCGGAAAGACTCACAAACATATTACTAGCAGCAGGACCAAATCAGCAACTAGGAACATTATCAGGACAAGGGGTACAGCCGCAAGATGTATGGAGTGAAGCGGGGAAAATAGCAAAGGA
>NZ_JAEHCH010000057.1:0-8488 GCF_016483245.1 Bacillus cereus group sp. N31
TTTCAATGTCAACTAAGTTTTTTATTTCGTTTGTCGTTTTCTGCGTTATTGCATCGGCGACTTGTTCTATATTACACTTCTAATCCTTAATCGTCAATACCTTTTATGTTTTTTATTTTATAAATTATAAACCTCTTAATTTCTAATCCATCCCTAGAGATTCTAAAACTCCTTTAGTCAAATTAATAATCGGCAATTTATAACCTTTAGCTTAATACTAATACTTTTCTAAAGAATGAATGTCAGGCTAAGTAAATATATATTAAGGGTAGTAGTGCACCCGAGCTAAGATTACCATTTTCCCCTCTCGCTTATCTCTAGGGGGATTATAAATAAAATACTTCCTTATCTTCTTTTCCTTTACTAAGTCGATAGAAAAGTAAAGAAATCTAATAAACTTAGGAGGCGTTATGAAATGCATGTTAATAAGAAAATCATTTATGTATCCCATGATGCCCATTTCCACGGAGCACAGCTGCTTTCTTTACATACTATTAAAGCTCTTAAAGAAAACTTCGATTACTCCGTCGTAATTATTTCTATTGGATCAGGCATTTTAATCCCCGATTTTCAAAAATATGGTCCTGTTTATTGCTTAGAGGAAGACTACCCCACGGAAGAAACGGTCGAATTATTAATAAAGACTTTATTATCACAAGACTATACCATTGCCATATGCAGTACGGTCATAAGTGGTGATATGGTTGCATTACTAGCTAGGCACAATATAAAAGTTATTTCGTTAATACATGAATTACCGCATTTAATACAACAGTACTCTGCCGAAGGAAAAGCTAGAAACATTGCTGAATCTGCTTACAAAATTGTCTTCCCTTCACAATACGTATATGAAAAATTCCTTACAATCACGCAATTAGATCATCAAAAATGTCATATTCTCCCTCAAGGTTTATTTAACCACAATCCTTATAAGAATAATATTACAGTGGCTAGAAATGAATTACGCAAAAAACTCAACCTGCCTCTAGATAGTAAAATTATTTTAGGTGTAGGTTTCGCCGATTATCGAAAAGGAATAGATTTATTCTCATTTATTGCTTACTCAGTAAGAAAGGTTCATACTAATATTCATTTTATTTGGGTAGGGAGAACAGATGTTCACCTTATGGATACTCTATCACCAAGATATAAAGCACATTTCACATTAGTTGATCCTACTCCAGATATCGGTTTATATAATGCCGGGGCTGATTTATATTTATTAACCTCAAGGGAAGACCCTTTTCCAAATGTTGTTTTAGAAGCATTAGATACAAAGGTTCCTGTTATAGGTTTTAAAAATGCTGGAGGTTTTGAGGATGTTGTTACAGAAAAAACCGGTGCCTTAGTAGACTTTTTAAACTTACCAAAAATGGTCGAAAGAATATATGAACTTATTGGAGATGAAGAGTTACGCTTACAAAAGGGGAGCTTTGGCCAAGAGCTCATTGAAAAAAACTTTAATTTTCTTAATTACATTTATCAATTATTAGCGCTTCTCGAACATAATTACAAAAAAATAAGTGTAATTGTACCAAACTATAATTATGAACACTACTTACCTGACCGAGTCAGATCAATATTAAACCAAACCTACCCCCTTTACGAACTAATTTTCCTAGACGACGCCTCTACTGACAATAGCGTATCAACATTTGAAAAGCTGCTCTCAAAAGAAAATAAGCCTCATCTGAAAGTTCAACGAATTATTAACGAAAAAAACTCTGGTTCTGTATTTAAACAATGGATAAAAGGAGTCTCCGCAGCAACCGGTGATTATATTTGGATCGCAGAATCAGATGACTTATGTGAGAAGACATTTTTACAAGAGGTGATACAAGGATTTCATATAAATAACAAGGTTACCTTAAGCTACACACAATCAAAACAAATAGACGAACAAGGAAATGTAATAGCTGATCATTATTTAAATTACACAAATGATATCGATAAAGAAAAATGGAAAACCCCCTATTTTCGAAAAGGCATAGATGAAATACAAGATACGTTACTTATTAAAAACACTATACCTAATGTCTCAAGTGTAGTGTTTAAAAACATAGATATAAAAAACACAGAAAAACAACTAGCAAAATTTAAAATTGCTGGTGATTGGTTTTTCTATGTTTCCATCCTGCAAGAGGGACATATTCACTTTAATCCAAAGTCCCTAAACTATCATAGACGACATACAAATAGTGTAACGAAAACAGAAGATTCATATTCTCATTATAATGAAGTTGTACAAATGCAGAATTTCATTAAAAAGAACTTTACTATCGACGATATTTCTAAAATGAAGATGTATACATATAGAAAATACCTAAAAACATACTTGAACATTTAGCCTTGAACTTTATTTACTATCCGCATTTTTTATAAGACGCTATTATTATTTAGGGGGAATACTCTTTGAAAGCATTTATAGAGGAAAATAAAAACTTAATTTCTCAAATCGCAAACAACTACAATGTAAACGCAAATATCCATCCTGAGGATCACATTTTTCAGTTCCTTGTCACTAATCCAGTCTTTCCTTCTAAAAAAGAAGCGATAGATTATTATTTTAAAGATGGACAAAAATCAGCACAAATACTCTTAGACTTAATTACTTCCTTTTATCCTCCTGCAGACAATCCAATTAAATTATTAGAATTTGCATCTGGATATGGCTGCGTAACACGCCATTTATTAAATCTACAAACAAACTTGAGTATAACTGCTTGTGATATACATGAAGAAGCTATTACTTTTATTGAAAACACATTAAATCATTCTTCTATATTATCTCATCCTGAACCTGAACATTTAAAATTGGAAACTTCTACGTACGATATTGTTTTTTGTTTATCCTTTTTTTCTCATATGCCTGATACAACTTGGTTTCGTTGGCTTCAAACATTGTATAGTGCTGTTTCACCTGGTGGTTTATTCATTTTCACCACCCATGGGTATCAAAGTAAAAAATACTTTGGATTTCCAAATTTAAATGAACAAGGCTATTGGTTCCTTCCTTCTAGTGAACAATTCGATTTAGATGTTAACCAATATGGCCAAACGATAGTTAGCCCCTCTTACGTGTGTGACAAAATTAAGTTATTACCCTATAACCCTATCATTAAAAAATACACTGAAGGGTTTTGGTGGGATCATCAAGATCTTTGGATAATAAAAAAAGAAGTAAAATAATAAACCATGCTCTGCTTATATAAGTAGAGCATGGTTTATTATTTTTTACTATATAAAAACTCTTCAATCCATAACTTATTTAATCTAATTCCACTTTTGAAATCTATTTTAGGTTCCCAATTAAATTCTTGTCTCACCTTATCTATATTTAAAATGATTTTTTGAACATTTTCTTGTTTTGGTTTATAACAGATAAAGTCTACTTTTCTTTCTGTTATTTTCTCCAATTCCACTATAATTCGTTTTAAAGAAAGACCTTTGCCACTTCCTATATTATATACACAAGATTTCAATCGATTTAATTGTGATAGTTGTATAGTAATTTCAACTAAATCATCGATATAAATATAATCTCTAATAATCTCTTGTGGATTCCCGTATATATTAATCCTTTCATTACTAAGATGTTGGTACAAAAAACAATTTATTGCCCCAACTTTCTTTAAAGGATTTTGATATTTCCCATATGGATTAGAGTATCTACATACAACATAGTCGATGCCGTAGTTTCGCTTATAAAAATACAAATAATTCTCAAGCGAAACTTTTGTGATTCCATATGGAGAAAGTGGTTTCAACGGATGCTTCTCATCAATAGGCAAATATTCAGGTTCCCCATAAACTGTACCCCCTGAAGATGCTAATACAATTTTTTTAATACGAAAATCTTTAACACTTTCCATGAAATTAAGAAAAAAAAGGCTACTGTTAATATCCCCAAAAATATCTTCGATGGAAGTTGCTACATTAGACGTCGCAGCTAAATAAATAATAATATCCACATTCACTAAAGCTTTATATATATCTTCAACATTTTCTAAATCACCTTTAATAAATTCAACTTCATTTATAATATTTCGAGGGAAATTATTTATATGCCTGGAAAATACTTTTACATTTTGTCCCTGTTCTAATAAACCTAACGTGAGGTTAATACCAATGAAACTATTTCCACCTACTATTAAATAATTATTCTTCCTCATAATATCCTCTCTCTAGTAAGCAAATTTTTTACTCTTCACACCTAGAAATGCAAATACATGAACTCGATCATTGTTATTATTCATCCTCTTGTAATTGTATGCCCCTTATACATTTTCATTATCTTTATTTTATATTTTCATTTTAGAATCACTATCTTATCTAAAATGTCCGAAAAAACACTCATAATATTTACTCACCCCCATGAATATAGTTTATTAATAAAAAATCAACCTTCTCTTCCTATATTTCCACTCGTGTATTCCATTTAAAGATGCTTCTACATACACAAAACTCTCGAAAAAGGAGTACAGAACTCATGAAAAATATAAATCAAAAACTTTTAAACCATGTAATTCTACATAAAGATCGAATTCCACACTTCCATAAAGACTTTCCCCTTATACTATTTTGGAGTCATAGAAGCGGATGCACCGCATTAGCTAATTGGTTCTTTTTTCAAATTGGATTATATACTGAAGCAAAGAAATACAATGACTTTATTCATTACTATGAGTTCTGGGTATACAAAAACAAAGAAAATTACATACCTGAGTTACAAAATGTTCTTCTAAAAGGGAAAAAAGATGTTTGTAAACTCGTACGAAATCCCTATACAAGGGCCGTTAGCTCATTTCTATTACTTGCTGACAATCCATATGCTAGCCCACAATGGAAAAGTATCCGAAAATGTTTTTATAATGACAAATATAGTAATGAAGGAATATCATTTAAACAATTTTTATATTACGTTCAAGCACTTGGTCCCAACTCCCTAGTAATGGATATACATTTTAGTCAGCAATATGTTCAGGGGGAAGAAGCCTTCATCCAACGCTACATACCTTTAGAAGATTTTAATAAGCAAATTCCCAAAATAGAAGACGAATACGGTTTAATTAAGTCCGACCTAGCCATACTTACGAATTCAGATCATCATCGCACTCATAAGATGATGTATGAAGGCAGCTATGCAGAACTTAGCATTACAGATGAAGCCTTCCCCCGATTTCCAACATATAAAAGCTTTTACGATAAAGAAACTATGGATTTAGTTACAGAAATATATGCACAGGACTTTGAAATGTATCCATACAAGAAAGGGATATTTTAAGTCTATACATTCTTCAATGAATAAAAGCGAATGTCTCGCATAGCATAAATTGACACTGTAATTCGCGCGAGATTATCCCTCAGCTGTTTATCCCCTTCTATCAATCGTACTTGTATGAGTTTCCTAATTTTCAGCCACTCTCTTTGATTCCTTTGATTGTTGAAGTGTGTCATACTATCCATCAATACATTGCATTTAAAACAGGAGTGATGTCATGTGGAAGACAATTTGAAACACAATACTGGGTACTGCGTTATTTGCGAGAAGGAAACTACATTTATAGAACATAATGATTGGCTTAGAGATCATTACTTATGTTCTACATGCCAATCTATACCAAGGCAGCGAGCTTTAATCCATGTTTTAAATACATTTTTTCCAAAATGGAATTCCTATAATATCCACGAATCCTCTCCTGGAGGAATTACAACTCAGCTACTAATAAAAAACTGTAAAAACTATACATATTCTCAATACTTTAAAAACTATACTCTCGGCCAATACTTTCAAGGAATTAGATGTGAAAATTTAGAAGACATGACCTTCCCCAGTGAATCTTTTGATTTATTCATTACTCAAGATGTTTTTGAACATGTCATGACGCCAAACAAGGCATTTAAAGAAATAGAACGAGTATTAAAACCTGGTGGTGCTCATGTATTTACTGTCCCTTGGTATCATACACTCACAAAGACTGTGCAAAGAGCAAGAATGAATAAAGAAGTAATTGAGCATATTGAAGAACCCATTTATCATGGAAACCCTATCGATGAGAATGGGTCTTTAGTAACATTTGATTGGGGGCTAGATATGATTGAATATATTTACACACAGGCAAATATGTATACTACTGTTTATTTACAAAAGGATAGATCATTAGGGTTAGATGCTGAATTTTTGCATGTTTTTATTAGTACAAAAAAATCGTAAATAAATTTTATCATTATGTAATTTGGAGGTTTAACAAATGAATAATTTTAAGTTAGGAAGTGATTTTGATAACCTTGTTAGTCCATTATCTGACGTTGAACTTCTAAATCTATTTATACAAAGTTGCTCAGAAACAACAATAAACGGTGTGCCCGTACCTATGTTCCCCCCTGAAGAAATCCAAAAACAATTTGTAGGTGCTTCCTATGAACACGCCCTATATGAAGCATATTTGTTTTATAGTCATATAAAAACATACGCTCAAAATTTAGGGGTTCCCTTGAATAAAGAAAGTAAAGTTTTAGACTTTGGTTGCGGTTGGGGACGAATTATACGCTTCTTGTTCAAAGATGTTCGGGATGAAAATCTGCTTGGGATTGATGTAGACCCCTTCATGATTACTCTTTGCAATGAAACATTAGGAAGAGGGATATATAAAACCGCAAGCCCACAACCTCCTGTAGAATTTATTCGTGACAATACATTAGACATCATATTCGCTTATTCTGTATTCTCACATTTATCCGAAGAAACTGCAGAAAATTGGATAAAAGAATTTTCAAGAATTCTGCGTCCAGGTGGAATCTTCATCGCAACAACACAGGCACGATATTTTCTCGATTTTTGTCAACAATTCAAGGAACACCCTGAATTAATTCAAACAGGATGGCATAAAACTTTATCTCAGGCTTTTCCAGATATACATCGCGCTATCTCGGATTATGAACATGGGAATTTTGTACACAGTCCTACTGGTGCAGGAGATGTTAGAGATAGCAGCTTTTATGGAGAAACTGTTATACCTATGACCTATATTAAAAAGCATTATGAGAAGTATCTAAAACTGCGGGATTTTTTTGATGATGTAAACCGGTTACCACAGGCCCTATTTGTTCTCCAGAAAGATTAACTTCTTTCGTTCATAGTAATCCGCTTAATTTCATGATGAATGATACTTTTTATTTCAGACATATATATGAGAGCACCCAAGACTCTCGTATTAAGCAAACTATAAAACTAAATCCAATACGTAGCATACAAAAACAGTAAGAGAATATAAAATCTCTCGTTTTAAACTTGCTCCACAAAATCAAAAGTAACTTCCCACCACTTGAACTTCGAAGAACATAAGGGGGATATAACTTGAAAATAATCGCTTTTTACTTACCACAATTTCATCAAATAAAAGAAAATGATCGCTGGTGGGGTACAGGTTTTACTGAATGGACGAATACTAAAAATGCACAACCTTTATTTTCAGGACATTATCAACCTAGGGAACCTTATCAAGATTTTTATTATGACTTAACTACCCCATCAGTAAGAAAATGGCAAGCAGAAATCGCGAAAGCATACGGTATATATGGTTTTTGTTATTATCACTACTGGTTTAAAGGTAAGAGGCTATTAGAAACACCTTTTAATGAGGTACTTAAGATAGGGGAACCAGATTTTCCATTTTGCCTTTCTTGGGCAAATGAGCCATGGACAAAATCTTGGGATGGTCTTGATAAACATATATTAATGCCTCAAGATTATGGAGATGTATCAGATTGGAAAGAGCACTTTGAATATTTATTACAAGCGTTCCAAGATAAAAGATATATTCGTATAGATGATAAACCTCTATTCATTATTTATCGCCCGGGACATATTCCTGATTGTGAAAAAATGCTTAATTATTGGAATGCATTAGCACGAGAAAACGGTTTAAAAGGTATATACTTTACAGAAACATTAAACAGTTTTCCACTACCTGATATAAATGGGTTCGATGCTAGCATTCAGTTTGAACCATTTTATACAATTGCCCATGATAGCTCTTCAGACATAAATAAAACAATATATGAGTCTGGTATGCAATTAAATGCTTGGGACTACGATAAAGTATGGATGTATATATTAAAACGATCTCCTCCAAAGAAAAAAACATTCCCTGGAGCTTTCGTTGATTGGGATAACACTGCACGACGCAAAAATTCAAATAGCAGTATTTTTATAGGTTCTACTCCTGAAAAGTTCGCAATCTATTTAAGTAAGCAAATTCATCGTACTTACTCTCTTTATAACAGTGAGTTTTTATTTATCAATGCGTGGAACGAATGGGCAGAAGGAACCTACTTAGAACCAGATCAAAAATATGGATTTTCCTATTTAGAAGCGGTTAAAAAGGCAATCGATAGAGGTATGAAAGCATACAAAAAAGACGAGTCATTCTGACTCGTCTTAAGCTTGCTTGGCGACGTCCTACTCTCACAGGGACAAGGTCCCAAC
>NZ_JAEHCH010000058.1:0-6605 GCF_016483245.1 Bacillus cereus group sp. N31
TAAAATACGTCCCTTTACTTCACGACTTTTGGCAAATCGAACAAGACCTAGTTTTGGCAATTTAATTTTGCTTCCTATAACGGCAATGTTTTCATTTGTTTGTTTTGTGGTGTAAGATTGTACGTTTTTTTTCTTAGATTTGAAACGCGGGGCACTAGTTTGTTTTTTGAAAAAGCGTGTATAAGCATCCGCAAGGTTGCGAACAGACGACTGAATCGCAATACTATCCACTTCTTTGAGCCAAACAAACTCTTTCTTCATGGCAGGAAGTTTGGCAGAACATGTACCATAAGTCAAACCTTTTCCTGTTTCTCTGTATGCATTATCCCATAGAGAGAGGAAGTGATTGAATACAAAACGAGAGCAGCCAATTGTTTTATTAATTAGGGTTGCTTGTGTTTTATTTGGATAGATACGAAATTTATATGCTTTATTGATCATCATTCGTTTCACCTCCATTTCGATATGGGTCTATTATACAACAAACATACATTCTGTAAGTAGTGAAGTAACAGTTTATGCATGTCGAACAATTAAGATGGCTTCCTGCCATCTCTTGTCCGATGCCAATTCATCTCCCACCTACTCACTTCGCGTTCCATGAGGAAGGAGTCTTCTTGGCTAAAATGATAAAATCTTTAGCAATTCAAGCCTTAACTGGACCAGGAGGTACAAACACGGTCACCTTGACAATTCGAAAAAATGGTGTAGATACACCTCTTACTGTTTCACTAACTGGTACTCAAACTTCCTATATAAATAATGATATTTCGGTGACATTTCTAGCAGGTGATCGTATTTCACTAAAAGTAACGACAGGAGGTGCAAATGCTACATCAGATACTGTAGCTCAAGTTGAAATTTTTTAATATACATGACCCCTTAGCGTACAAGGAAACGTAGAAAAAACATTATTGTTGCAAAATTGTATTCTTCTTATCTTAAACAGAAGAAAAAAAGCGTGAACAATATATTTATCGAGTTATGAGGTTTACATTCTCATTTAATGAATATTTTATAGGTTGATAAAGGCGTAGCGAAAATCATTCTTGATTACTCAGTAAAAAAAGACCTGACGTTATATATCAGGTCTTTTTCCGGTCTTATTCTATACCAACTGCATCATAAGCCTTCGCTACAGCTTGTATCTCTTTTGAATTTTTACCATATAAATCTTCTGCGGCTTGAAGTGCAGCTTGGCGCATCATTTTAAAATTAGATTTTGCCGTTAAATATTTTGTAAGAGCACGATAGTAAATTTTTTCTGTAGCTTCGCGGCCAACGCCATTTACTTCCACACCGTAATGCCAGCCACCTTCCGACAATAAATATGCTGCTTTATTATTAATACTACTGTTAATATGAACACCGCCATTATCATATGGTCCAGGATAATATTTTCTATAATGATCTGGATAACCTTGAGTGGGTTCTAATGGATTAGGAATAGAAGCAGGATGACTTAAGGATCGCATCGCATCCCCTGCTATATCCGGTGTATAAATATCTTCTCCTGCCTCCCAATCATCACGGTCTACCATCGCACCGAAAATATCCGAAAATGACTCGTTTAATGCACCAGACTCATCTTGATACTCTAAATTTGCTGTATGCTCTGTTACAGCATGTGTTAACTCATGGGCAACTACATCTAAGCTCGCTGAAAATGGAATAAACAGTTTTCCATCACCATCACCATACGCCATATACAGACCGTTCCAACTAGCGTTATTCCAGTTTTCTCCTACGTGAACAACAGAACGTAACTTCGCTCCTTTGTTATCATAGGAATTACGATTAAATGTTTTCTTATAATAGTCATATACTTTTTCTGCATTTGCATGTGCATCAACACCTGCTTTATCTTCAAAGAACTTGGATTTACTTTCAATTTCATAACCTGTATATCCCAGTCCTTTTGATGTTGAATCATAGGATTGTTTCAACAAATTTCTCCAATCAAACGTATAAACACCGTTTCCACGTTTACCATCAAATAAATGGAATGCACCTGTTTTTTCATTTTGAACAATTTCAAATGATTGTCTGTTTCCTAAAACACCATATCCAAAACCAGTAATATGATCGACCGCATTATATTTATTGATCACATTTCCATTTGTTGCATCAATAAAATAATGCCAGTAGCCTGGTGCTGGTTTTGAAACAGAGGCTTTTACAAGATAGGAAAGATAATATTGTCCATCTTTTTCATAAACGTATAAATCTTTCTTCATACCATCATAGTTATCTACTTTTCCAATCTCTTTCTCAATACCAGCTTTCGCAATATTTACAGCATCATCTTCTGAAATGCTTGCAGTTGATGGGATATTTTTATTTTCTAAATTCGGTATAACTTGTCCAAAAAATGCTTTCACATTATTATTTTTATCAAGTGCTACTGTTTGATCAGATCCATATACAGGAACACCATTATATTTTTCAATAAGCTTCACATGCGTTGTTTCTGCTTCTGTGTCTTTTTCTTCTTTAACGATTTCAAAATGTTTCTCCATATTTCCTGCTAATTTAAACATGTCTTTCTTACTCTTTAAATACTCGAACACAGTCTCTTTTTTATCTAGTCCTTCTGGTGCTTTCCACTCTTCTCCAATATAAGATGGTGTTTGAAATTCTTGGTTGTATTGAATCTTTTGCTCTGCTGCATATGTACGTGACGTTCCTAATGTCGCAAATGCACCTAAAGCCATAGATACAGCTAATGTTGAAGATAAAATCACTTTTTTCAAAATACCACTTCCCATCCCATTTTTTAACACTTTCATACAATTCTAGATATAATAGTAAATCGCCTCCTGTTTGAAATTATATAAAAATAAAACAAAAAATTCAGACAAAAAACTTATAAGCATTTCATGGTCATGCAAAAGACGTAAAATCATATGAGAACCAACTATTTGTACGGTATGGTCACAGTACCGTAGCCCACAAACCTATATAGTCTGTTGTGGGAGGGGTGATGGCACACCGCAATCTTGCACGTCAGCGATACTAGAAATCGCCTTCGCCTTTGGTAGCAAGAATCCCACTGACGTTAGTCAGCTTGTGTCTTTAGCCGTGGCATTGTCAAAAAAACGCTAAGTTGAATACAATAAAAGTCTTGCAAATCTATAAAAATAAAATTAGTGGCTCTGTTGCAAAGTTTACTAAATGAGTCTATACTCCATCGCTATCTGATGAGTATGCTATATTTGCAAAAAATCCCGATATACTTGTGACCAAGTAAAAAAGCACCCTGTAAACAAGGTGCTTCACTTCTACCTAATGACTAATATTAGCAGTCGGATATAAAGTTGTTCCTCCAATTGAAACTTTTATTTCATTTGTTAATGGAACATTTTGTTCATTAATAATTGTTCTCCACCATTCCCATGCAAGACCTGTACATTCTCTCGCTACGACTTTTACATTTTTTGAATTCGGTGGAAGTGGTATAACTGTAGAGAAGTGAGCCGTTTTATCTCTGCCGCTTCCTTCCCAAGTTTTATGTGTTAGTACTTCTTTCCCATTTTGATCATATGAGAATTCATCCCAAGATACATCAAATTGAGCAACATATGCACCGTAATGATCAAGGGTCATTTTCGCACTTGAATATTCTGTAGTTGTCGTCTCAATATAATCTGTATTGTTATGAACAGCAGCAGTTGCGTTATCTTTTAAGAAAGTGCTTGTATATGAAATTGGGTATGCTGGATTTTTAGAACTTAATTCTGCATTATCTTTAATGATATTTCGGATTTCATTAAAATCTTTTGTAACAACTTTGTTATGCTCTTTTGCATCTCCGCCTAATACGACAGCCGTAAAGGTACTTTCTTCAAAAATATCTTTGTACTGTCCACTCGCTTCAACGCCTTGACCCTTAATTAGAGCTTTAAAAGCAGATTGTACATCTTTACTTTTAGATGATGTTTCTAATTTTACATAAACGGTTCTACCATAAGCTACATTTGACACCATAACAGGCGGAGCCGTATTACTTACCCCTTTACGAGTCAACTCATCAAACGTAACACTGTTATCAAAAAGATCGGATGGATTGTTAGGTAGTTCAGCACTTACGGTATAAAATATTTGCTTATATGCCGCAACCATCACTTTTTTCTCTCCATTTGCAACGGCATTAAAGTCAATGTTTAGACTGTTATCAAGATATTTAGCGTTGACATTAAGAGCACTTGCGATTTGTGATTTACTATACACCATGGACTCTGTATACTGCATTCTTGCAGGTAACGAATGTGTTGATGCATACTTCTCATTCCAAGTAGATACTAAATCATCTACTGCTCCAGATACATTACCATATGTCGGATTTTGGACAGATATCGTATTTTCTTTTCTCATTCCAGGTAAGTCTATACTAATATTTATAGGTTTTCTCTTAGCCACTAATAAACTAGGTTGATTATCTGCAAAAGCTTTATTTGCAAGTTGTACTGCTCCTGGATACGTACGATTAGCCACAGAATCAATAATTGAAATATCCACAGGTGAAGTTGTAAGTGATTTTTTCTCACGTTCCACTACTACAAATTTACCATTTAAATTTGTACTTTCTTTCGGAACAAAACTCTCTACTTTATCCCCATTTACTGCTAAAATATCTCTACTTTCATACTTTAAATTTGCTATACCAGTATCAATGCCAATAGCTTGTTTCGGTGCATTAGCTGAATTACTTTTAGGTGTTTCCGCTAATGAAATAGATGAATAGTTAATAGTGCAAAAGCTGATTATTAAACTTGCTAGTAATTTTTTTCCTTTTGTATTTCTTGTAGTCTTCACAAAAATCAACTTCTTCCTTTTTTCGTATTAAGGTATAATAATTATTTATAAATAATTGCTAAATAATGAACTTACATAAATGCTTTTAAAAGTTCTTGAACTAATGGAATTACTCCACCGATAAATTTTAAAATAATCATATTATTTCCGCCCCTTTTGTTGTTGCTAAGATGTGGTTTATCTTTATACTCTCATTATAGTAAGCGCTTACAATTCTATCAACACATTCTTATATGTAATATTGCATATTTATAATGTTAAAGGAACTTTACTCACACAAATAATCTGTATATCAATTCATCTTTGATATACAGATCATTTGTATGATAATTTTTATAAATAATTGCTAAATAGTGAATTTACATAAATGCTTTTAGAAGTTCTTGAACTAATGGGATTGCTCCACCGATAAATTTTAAAACTGCCATTGCGATTTCCATATAATTTCCTCCTCTTGTGTTAGTACTAGGATGTGATTAATCTTTATACCCCTATTATAGTAAGCGTTTACATTTGTAACAATAGATTTCTGTATGCAATATTGCATATTTATACGTTTAGACAAAAATTAGACCTCTATTAGTCATTCTTTAATGGTACCATAGCAAGGTGAGAGTCTTTAAGGGTTCTTCTTAATAGGAGGAAATATGGAAAGAGTACAAGAGATTTACAGTAATCTAAAATTTAAGAGTTGGGTTAAACAGGTATTAGCTGTAGGCGGAATGGTAGGGTTCTGCTACTTTGTGTTATATGTTTTCTGTTTCTTATTTGATATGTAAAAATTATACAACTACACTAATGGAGTCTTGCCTAGAGAGGTAAGGCTCTCTTGTTGTACTTGAGATGAACAAACTGCATACAGTATTTCTTAGGTTCGTCAGATTACTCTATATGGTGCCTTGTTCCTCTATGTTCTAGAACAACTAGCTCCTATCATTGAAAGTAAGTAAACTTCCATTTATATTGAAAACATAATTGTATTGATAAAAAATGTACTTTTACTAGATACATATTAAAAAGACAAGCATAAGTTATATTACATTTTGGTAAAATCTTTTTGTATACATCCATCTCTATATAACCATATAAATATAATATATTAAAAATAATTTAAATGCAAGAATACTAGTAGTGGAACCGCCAGCATTTTGCTAAATAGCCTACGCTATGCGGAAGTCATTTTAAAATTCTATGTGTCGATTTTTTCTTTTCCCTTACGGATAAACCACCATATCAAAGCCACAAATAGCACGAAAAGCGGTATTATTTGAATAAAGAAAAATCCTTTCCAAAAATAAAGTGGATTATTATATGTAAATTCTGTTGACGCCTCATTTGTATAAGAAACAAACGAACCTACCAAACAAGAAATTGGAATTGTGAGTAGATTTATCGCTAAACAGATCATTATCAATGATAGATTTTTAGCCTTAATTTTTGGTGAAACAGACATGAAAAATAAAGATATTGAAGTACCTGATATAAGAAAAAATGGTATTACATAAAAAATTAACATAATATCCCTCCATGATTTTGATTGTACCATCAGCAAAGACAATTTTGTGCAAATTTGCATGAATAGGGTACTCATGCGAGGTTAACATAACGTCCTTTTATCGGTAGCAAGAAAAAGGCAAATCCCCTTTGAAAGTGGAGATTCGCCTTTTTCTTTTTCTATAACCCTATTCATCTTTTTATACATTCTTGGGGTCCCACCACACATCCATCAACTTAAGGATTTAGACTATTTTTGAAGTTAAAAGCACGTTACTATTTTCTTATGTTAATGA
>NZ_JAEHCH010000059.1:0-5742 GCF_016483245.1 Bacillus cereus group sp. N31
ACGTTTCACGTTGTTTGTTTCGTTCAGTTTTCAAAGAACTACTTGGTCGCTCATTTGCGACTCCCTTATGTTAACATTTTCGTTAATTGATGTCAACTAAGTTTTTTATTTCGTTTGTCGCTTTCGACGTTATTGCATCGGCGACTTGTTCTATATTACACCTCTATACTCTAATCGTCAATACCTTTTTACAAAGAAATTTAATTTAAATATGTTAATACCCTTTAGGCTATATAAGCCCTTACAATAGTTTCATTAACGAGAAACTCTCTTCTCCTTCTCTTTACTAAATCTATCCTCCGAGACATATTCAATTAAATACTTCATTCGTCAAACCTTACTTAATTTATAAGAATGTTTTCCCTAAAGAAACTAGCAACCTTATTTTAACAAATACTAGTATATAATTAGAGAGTTATTGTATTCCCTAATGTACCTCTTTGCTTATCGTGTTGTACTACCAATAAAACTCTATTAGAAACAAGTGATAATATGAAAGATATACGTATTCTTATAGCAGACGATGATAAAGAAATTCGAAATTTATTAAAAATATATTTAGAACGAGAATTATATATGGTAGATACTGCGATTAACGGCGATGAAGCCTTGCAGTTATTTAATCAAAACAATTATAACCTCGTTATATTAGATATTATGATGCCAAAAGTAGATGGTATTGAAGTATGTAGAAAGCTTAGAGATAAAACTAACGTACCGATATTAATGCTGACCGCTAAAGATCACGAAGTTGATAAAATTTTAGGTTTAAGCATTGGCGCTGATGATTACATTACGAAACCTTTCAGCATTCACGAAGTGGTTGCACGAGTAAAAGCTCTTATGCGGCGTTTTTTAGTTCTTGGAAGTAACAATACCGTTCAAGAAAAAACAACTTTAGCTTTTAAAGGACTCACTATCAATTTAAATACATATACAGTTCATACAAATAAAGAGGAAATCAACTTAACCGGAAAAGAACTGGAACTATTAAAATTCTTTACTTCAAACCCAGGGCAAGTATTTACAAAAACGCAGCTCTTCCGAAATGTGTGGGACGATAATTATATAGAAGATGACAATACCGTTATGGTACATATTCGAAAACTTAGAAAGAAAATAGAAATCGATCCTTCTAATCCAAAATTCATTCAAACTATATGGGGAATTGGTTATAAGTTTGTAGGTGAAAAGCTTGAAGACTGATAAAACCCTCTTCCTTATTTCATTACAACTTATCATTTGCGGACTTTTAAATATACAAATGGGCCCAAGAGTAAAAATGTCTTTATTTATTACCCTTATCTTAATTACAACTTATCTCTTCTTTTCAAGGATACAATTCATTCAAAATCACAAATCAATGAATACTAAATTAAGTCGTGTATTAAACGGAAATTTACAAACGAGATTATTCACAAGCAATGACCGTTCCTTACATAATATCGTTTTTTCAATAAACGAACTAATAGCTGAATTAGAAAAGGTTCGGATTGAAGCAAAAAGATACGAGAAATCTAGAAAACAACTTTTGTCTAGTATCTCGCATGATATCCGAACACCACTCACCTCCATTATTGGATATATCGATGCTTTAAAAGATGGAGTAGCTGCTTCTGAAATAGAAAAGCAAGAATATCTTAAAATACTTTATATGAAATCAAATAACTTAAAACATCTAGTTGATGAAATATTCAATATGGCAAAGCTAGACGCCAATGAATTCCCACTAAAAGAAGAAGAACTCGATTTTTCTGAAGTTACTAGAGAAGTTTTAATCGATTTTTTACCTGAACTCTCAAAACATAATATCGAACTACAGGTTCTTATACCAGAATCTACTTGTCCTATCATCGCAGATCACCTTAGCCTTATGCGAATTATAGGTAATTTAATAAAAAATGCCATTTATTACGGAAAAGATGGGAAAACAGTAGGAATCGAACTACTAGAAACCAATACAGAATATGAACTTCTTATTTGGGACAAAGGCCCTGGCATTCCAAAACATGATTTACAAAACATATTTGAGCGAATGTACCGAAGCGAACAATCAAGAACCTCCTCTTTTGGTAGTAGCGGTCTCGGGCTTTCGATTTCTAAAGCGCTCGTTGAGAGAAATGGTGGGCATATATGGGTTGAAAGTATCCCATGGAAACGAACTACTTTTGGTTTTTCCATTCCAAAATACACTTCTTTTAAGAAATAGTTAAGAAATGATTAATATGCAGTTAAGCCTTCCTTCTTATTATGTAAGTAAGAACTTATAGAAAGTAGGTGTCTCCTATACATACAATTATAAAAACGACTAACCTTACTAAAGTATATGGCACTCAAAAATCAGTAGATAATCTAAATATTAATGTTCTACAAGGAGAAGTTTATGGATTCATAGGGCGCAACGGTGCGGGCAAAACAACAACCATACGTATGCTACTTAGCCTTATAAAGCCTACAAGTGGAAACATTGAAATATTCGGAGAGGATTTATTTCAAAATCAAAAAGATATTTTAAGAAGAATTGGTTCTATCGTTGAGGTTCCAGGTTTTTATGAAAACTTAACTGCAAAAGAAAACTTATTAATTAATGCAAAAATAATTGGGATCCACAAAAAGAATGCCATTGAAGAAGCATTAGAAATAGTAGGCTTACAGCATGAAACAAAAAAGTTAGTAGGAAAGTATTCTTTAGGAATGAAGCAGCGCTTAGGAATTGCACGTGCTCTTCTCCACTATCCAGAACTACTCATACTAGATGAACCAACTAATGGACTCGATCCAATCGGTATTAAAGAAATGCGAAAACTCATTAAATCTTTAGCTCAGGAAAGAAATATAACGATACTCATTTCTAGTCACATATTAGCTGAAGTAGAACAACTAGTCGATCGTATGGGAATTATCCACGAAGGAAAGTTACTAGAAGAAGTTTCTCTTGATACGCTACGCAAATCCAACCGTAAGTACATAGAATTTCAAGTGAATAATGACAATAGAGCCACGATGCTATTAGAAAATCATCTTCAAATTTTTGATTATGAAGTACATGATGAAGGGAATATTCGTATTTATTCTCATTTTGGACAGCAAGGACACATAAACAGAACGTTCGTTCTTAACGATGTTGATGTATTAAAAATGGCGATGAGCGAAGACAGATTAGAAGATTATTTCACCAATCTAGTTGGAGGTGGAACAATTGGTTAATCTGCTCTATACAGAACTATTAAAATTAAAACGTTCCAATATGTTTTTGATTAGCATTATCGGGGCTGGCGTCGCACCCTTCTTAGTGGTCGTAGCGTCTTATATACACATAAAAACAAAACAACCTACTCCAACTATTTTGTTCCATCAACTATTCACTGAAGTTAACTTATATACTACTTTAGTTATAGGATTCCCCTTATATGGGGTAGTGATTGCTTATCTGTTTACCCGTGAATATACAGAAGATACACTAAAACATTTACTAACTATTCCAGTCTCACGCATTAGCTTTATTATAAGTAAGTTCATCATTCTCTTTCTTTGGATTATTATGCTTACTTTAGTCGCTTGGGCACTAACTTTATTATTAGGGCTAATAGGTAGCTTCCCTGGATTTAGCACCATCTTACTCTTAAGCTCTCTCGTAAAATTTTTAATATGTGGTGGACTTCTCTTTCTATTGTCTTCACCTATTGTACTATTAACCGTTGTAATGAAGACCTATGTACCACCTATTATATTAACGGTCATTATTACAATGACTAACCTTATGCTCGTGAACTCTAAACATAAAGATCTATTTCCGTGGACCGCTACTCTAGATATCGCAAATAACGAATTACAACCCACATATCCACCAGAGTATTCTTATATCATCATTGCAGCAACAGCAATTTTCGGATGTATTGCAACACTATTCTATTTTAAGAGAGTAGATATTCATTAATTTATAGGAGTGAAACTATGAGCGATATCATCATTGCCTTCATACTCGGTATTGTAGAGGGATTAGCAGAATTTTTACCTATCTCTTCTACTGGCCACCTTATATTAGTCGGACATTTATTAGGTTTCGAAGGAGAAAGAGCAAAGACCTTTGAAATCGTTATACAGTTAGGAGCAATTTTAGCTATTGCGATTTTATACTATAAACGCCTTGTTTCTTTATGTAATATTAAACCTCTTCTACGAAAAGAGAAAAAATTCAACGCATTCCATGTATTTCTTGGTGTATTCCCAGCGGTAGTTGCTGGATTACTATTACATGATGTTATTAAAACATACTTATTCCAGCCATATACTGTCGTCATTGGACTTGTAGCAGGAGCAATTCTTATGATTTTTGCAGAAGTAAAAAAGACAGAAGCAACCGCCTATTCACTGGATGATTTAACCTACCGTCAAGCATTAACAATTGGATTATTTCAATGCTTAGCGGTATATCCTGGCTTCTCTAGAGCTGGCTCTACTATTTCTGGAGGGTTATTAGCGAAAGTAAATTATAAGACCGCATCTGAATTCTCTTTTCTCATTGCTCTTCCTGTAATGGTTGGAGCTACAGGCTTAGACTTATTAAAAAGTTGGAAATATTTAAGCGTTGATGACATCCCTATGTTTGCGGTAGGATTCATTACCTCTTTTATAGTAGCAATGCTAGCCGTAGTAACTTTTTTGAAGCTTTTAGAGAAGATTGGTTTAAAACCTTTTGCATATTATCGTATTTTGCTGGCTATCTTATTTACGCTTTTCATATTGCTATAGATTCATATAAGTCACATATTACTAAACTGATATTCAAGTTGGAATATCAGTTTTTTCTCTATTTCACCTCTAGTATTACTCACTTCAATATGGCATAGTTGTAATAAATCGCCCTTAATAATCCGAATATTCTTCAAACAGTTATATCCTTTACCGTACGACACAATTGGAAAATTAAAAATCCCATATATGGATAGAACGTGTTTACAAACCATATTCATTCCGCATATTCTCTTTCTTAATTCGCAACACACCGATACAAATTTTAAATGAGTACAAAGGCATAACAAATAAGTAAATTTCTCAGGGATTATAAAAAAACTAAAGATTAATTAGAGTGAGGTAACGATACAAATGAACCCATTAGCACAAACATATTGGGATACTTATTGGGGAAACAATGAAAAACCAGCATCTGTTACAGCTTGGCAATTTGGGGATTCCCCTAATTATCTTGCACAATTAGTAATTGACGGTATCAAAACCGCAACATGCTCCGGTCACATTTTTTATGAATTAGAAAATGAACCACTACCAACGACTAATGATTATAGTATTATACTCAATAGTCAGGATGAACCTGTAGCGATTATTAAGACAATAGAAGTAACTGTAACACCGATGAATGAAGTAAGCGAAGAATTCGCCATCGCTGAAGGCGAAGGAGATCGTACTTATAATTACTGGAGAAACACCCATGTTCGTTTTTTTACAAAGGAACTAAATGAGCTTGGTTTTACTTTTTCTGAAGATATGCTACTCGTTTGCGAACGATTTGAGCTCATTGATGTGAAAAATACAGCAGAACTATAATAAACAGAGCTTTACTGAAATTTCATATTGCTATTTTTTAACACAAATAAGCTCGTTATTTATAGCTCAAGAAAACTACAGATAACGAGCTTATTTTATAAAACACAAAAAAGACGAGTCATTCTGACTCGTCTTAAGCTTGCTTGGCGACGTCCTACTCTCACAGGGACAAGGTCC
>NZ_JAEHCH010000006.1:0-216976 GCF_016483245.1 Bacillus cereus group sp. N31
CCGGTGCAATACCGGACTCATTTGGATCAAGCTGCCTAATGAAATAACCGTGTCTAACTTTTAGGGGTCACTTCAAAGGGTGCTCGTTTTTACTTTTATGGGGGACTCTCGGGTCAATATCATCTCTTTCCAGAAAGTAAAAATTAAATCAGCTCATAAACAAGGTTTTTTAAATTTAATTCATAGATCTTACTGCAACTTGGAATTGTCCCTTAGAACCATCATCATTTGAAACGTAAATTTTATATGTTCCAATCGGTAATGGAGATAAAGCATTCCGTACATTTGTAACATTAATTTGTTGTTCTCCAGGTCTTATATAACCACCAGCAATTAACTCCGTATTTGGGCCTTTTACACTATACCCCATTGTATTTTGGCCATTATTTTTCATAAAGAAGCTTAAATCAGTACTCCCATTATATACAAAAGAAGTGACAGCCTCTCCACTATAATCCATTGTTTGAGTTAATAATATGTCTGCAGGAACGTGTTCAACTATATTAATTGCATCATTCGTTTTGTGCACTTCTTCAGCATAAGTATTATTCCCTAACACACCAAGTGTTAATGCCGAAATCACTCCACAACTAAGCATTAGTTTATTTAACTTCATTTTAAGTTCCCCCTTGATGTTTGTATTCTATTACCATCATACATTCTTTTTTAAGTGCGTTTTTATGTAATAATTCATATCCCTAAATATATATATAATAACTTTACGTATTAATATTTATTGAGTAACTCACATAGATAAAGCTACAGTATTATGTTTTATAAAAAAGAACATGTTAATTTCAAAGTTTTTTTCACACAAAATGTATACGATTCATTACCACAATACTCGAGTGAACAGTGTTTTCATTTCAGATAAATTATATGAATAAAAAAATTTTAAATTTTCACTTTGTAATTCGGTAAATTCCATGTTAATATAACGAAAGCTACAAAACAATGGTCGTCATATATATTGTTTTCACAGAATATTCACACTCAGAAACCCATTATTTTACCAGTAATTCAATCACAATTTTATCTATACAAAAGTTATTTTCTAATTTCATATGTACATAAATTCAAGTAGATTTTTTATCTATTATTTTTTCTATCTTCCTCATCAATTCTAATACGAGTAATATAATAACATTTTTTCAAGTATCCTTCCTTTTTTAGATAGAAAGTCTACTAATACTAAACATCTAGGTCCAACCTATACATAATCCTACTTACAAACTATCGGAGATGCAAAACTATGGGAATTTCTACTCTCTTATTAAATACCTTTATTATAATAATTTGTATCCTTAGCTATCACGTATTTTGGCTAGAATTTAAAGAAAAAATAACATGTAATAATATGTTAATTTCTACTCTCTCCTCTATTGCTATTATTTTTTGTATGACTTTTCCTTTTCATTTACATGCTGGCTTTATTTATGATTTACGTTTTATTCCTATCATATTAGTTTTTCTGTATGGAAATACAAAAAACATTGTTCTTATAGGAATTTTATATCTTTCTTATCGCTTTTACTTAGGTGGAAATGGCGTTCTTCCATCATTTATTATCTTTACAATTATTTCTGGCATAACAATGCTCTTCCGTTACTTATTACCTATGCATTTTAAAGAAAAAAAGATATTATTAAGCTTACTCCTTATTTTAGTATGTACAGCTTCACTTTCTATCTGCGGTATTATAACTCAAATAAATACAGGAGGTAAAATAGACACTACTCTCATAGAATTTTTATTAAATTATATAATCATAAATATTTTCACAGTATTATTATCAGTTTATTTAATAGAGGGAATGATTGAGAAATATAAAATGAAAGAAAAACTGCAACGGGCTGAAAAATTTTATATAGCTAGCGAACTAGCGGCGTCAATTGCACACGAAATCCACAATCCACTAACCACGGTTCATGGATTCACTCAATTATTAAATGAAAAACATGCCTCTAAGCTATCTCAGGATCAATACTTAGAAATCATGTTAATTGAAATGCAGCAAATACAATCTACTATCAATAACTATTTATCTTTAACCAAACCACAGAATACCCTAAAAGAGAAAATAGATATTAATTACATTTTAAATCAGGTGAAAGAAACTATTTCACCACTTGCTCTATCATACAAAGTTGAAATAAAACAAAATAGTACAGATTCCTTTTATATAAATGGGGATCCCGAAAAATTCAGACTCTGTCTAAACAACATCATACAAAATGGAATTGAGGCTATGAAAAATGGTGGAGTTTTACAAATAAATATACAAAAAATAAAAGGAAATATTATAATTAACATTATTGATTCAGGTATTGGAATGTCATCTCAACAAATAAAACGAATTGCTTTGCCGTTTTATTCAACAACAGAAAAAGGGACTGGACTTGGTACTATGATTGCTTACAGTATTATTAAAGAATTAAACGGAGATATAGAGATAGAGAGTGAATTAGGTAAAGGGACACGCTTTTCTATTAGTATCCCCTGCTAATGTAATGAAAGTTATTTAGATAATAAAATTTTTCTACTTAACTTTTTAAATAAATGAATTTTAAAAATTCCGCTACCTTACGTATCAATTATCTTACTTTCAAATAATAAGGATCAGAGTTTATCTGTAAAAATAGACAAACTCTGATCCTTTAATTAAACGTACTTAAAATTCACTACTTTTCTTACATTTTGATGAACTAATAATTTTTCGATTTCATCTCATTTACTGTTCAGATCTGTTTAATTTAAATATAAAATCTCTCGACACTTAATTTGTTAATGTCATTAGAGTCATTGTCTACAGTTGTTTTTTCATTAAAAGCATAGATCTTTTTGCTATTCATCGAAAAAAACAAATTCCCTTTTACTACTTCACTTCTACCGTATAATTCCCTGTTCCCCCACCATACTGATACACATGTAAATAATATTTCCCTGGATACGTATAGTAGCTACCTACTAGTTGATTTCCTTGTTGCTGGGCATACGTAACATAATTATTTAAATCTGCTTCCGAATAAAGAACCCAGTTTACTCCAATATTATTTTCTTTCGTTACATTGATTTGAAGGTTTTTAGCTGTTTCTACATTTATTTCAAAGAAATCACTTGTATCACCATTTCCTAAACTAGCACGTAAAATTTGATTCAACTGCAGTTTATTTGCTGTTTGGAATGAATTGTTTGGCTCTTTTTCTACACTGTTATCTTCTTTCTTTTTAACTGTCACACTCGTTGTAGCAGTATTAGTTGCTCCTTTATCGTCTGTTACTGTTAATTTCGCTGTATATGTTCCTTCTTTTGTATAAATGTGCGTTGAGTTTTGTTCATTACTTACAGTACCGTCTCCAAACTCCCATTTATAAGAAGCAATTTTTCCATCTTCATCTTTTGATCCATCGCTTTTAAAAGAGATTGCTTCGTTCACATTTCCGCTATACGGACCATTTATAACTGCGACCGGCGCTTTATTCACAGCTCCTTCTTCTGTATTCATACCATGGAACACAACGTCATACTCAAATTGTCCTGATGCATTCACGCGATAATTCACAAAATAAGCTGTTACTGTTTTATAGCCTGTCCATTCTTTTGCACTTAAACGTTTTAACGTATCATTCACCTTTTGTGTAATTGTTTTCCAGTCTTCATATTCTCCTTTTGCAACAGTACCTGTATATGTTCCTTGTAGTGTAAATGTATTAAAGAACTGTGATTTATTTTTCTTTACAGATACATTTTTTACATTTGCTTCCGCCGTAATTTCTACTGCAATATCTGAAACTGGTTTCGGTGCATGCGTTGCTAAATAATCATCTGATACTAACGGAACATTATATTTATCACGATTATCAACTAACATTTGCATATAGTCTTGATACTCTTTATTTAAATTCGCATCTTTACTTAACGCAGAGCGATATGCATCATATGCTGCCACATCATTTTTCCTAATAAGGTCATGAACTTTATCAAACATATCATACCTCTTATTGTACATGTACGATTGTAAAGCGAAGGAATAATTATAGAAATCCCACGTTCCATACTTTGCATTTAACGTTCGCTCGGCCGTATAACGCTCTGCTGGATTTGAAGATAATCCTCCTATAATGCTCTTTCTCGGTACAACATTATCCGTTCTCGTTGCTCCTGCAAAAAATTCAGCATTTCCTTCTTCAAACCAAGATAATCTTTCATTTTCATACATCTTACCTTGTCCCCATAGTCCTGGCACTTCATATCTACCTTGTAAATAATGCGTGAACTCATGTCGGAATAACTCTTCTAAACTATAAATACTTTCTTGTGGTGTACGTTCATAAGTAAAGAATGTACCTGTTCCTTCTATATAAAGACCACCATTATTCGTTTCATACCCGTACAATTGACGATTAAATTGATATTCTGCTGGACTATTATAAATAACCATCGTCAATACATCATCTGGATTCCCTTTTTCTAATGGCTGGTCACTTTCAACGGTACGATGGAATTGTGCCTTCACTTCTTTCGCTGCCCAATATAGACGTTTTACTTTTTCCTCAGTCACTTTATCTCCAGCTTTTAAAACAATTGCACCATCATCAAACGTATACGTTTTCGGTAAATATTTTTTCTTACCATCTTCTCGTATTTGATCTAAATTAACCATATTTCCATTTGCATCTTTTCCGCCATAATTTGTCGCGATTTGCTCAGCTGCTACGAAATATTGCTCCCCTAAGTACGGGTATATGTTCATCGCATCTGTTACAACTTGTAACCCTTTCGTCCCTGTACTATGGAACGTACCGAGTCTACCTGTATAATAAATGCCATTGTTAATAAGCCATCCGTTTTTCGCTGTAATCGTTCCCATTAATGCAAAACGACTTAGCTCATTAATATAACTATCTATTTTCTGATACCATACTGTATCTTTCGGCACTTTTCTCGTATCGTACAAATATGATTGAATATCATAATCCACACCTTGCATAATATCGTAAATCGCATTTCCAGCTGAAAGATTATCTACCAATGTAGAAAAACTATCATTATATTGTTTAAAAATCTTCGCAGCCGATATTATCGTTTCCACATCACTCGAAGCGTTTCCTATTAATTTTCCGTATGATGATACAACTCTATTTTGTTCTAATGTACCGAGCTTAAAATTCGGGTTGCTCGCAATCGTTTTTAATGCAGGTAAGCATTTATCATGATAGCTTCGTTCATTCAGTTTACTTAATTCTGTATTATAAAATCCTAAATAAAACCCAGATCGCAATACCTCTACTAATGTCTCAATCCCTTTTGAATCATCTTGCGTATAAGTTTGCCCTTGCTGCTTCAATTTATCAATAATCGCCTGCATCCTACTATCATTTTGATAGAATGCTAGACTGTCTTTATTAAACTGAAATAGCCCCGTAATTTGCTCCCAGTCGATTGTTACAAGTAAATCTACTAATTGCTGATTGCTTAATTGATTTAATTCAGCAATTGTATAAGTTTTCGCTACAGCTAATTGTTTACTTTCTTTTTTTACTTCTGGCGGTCTTTGCGATAAATCAGCAAATTGTAGCCTTTTCTCAAAAGACTTATTTTCTAGCACTTTTGATGAATGAGCTAATTCTTGCACTGGCAATTGTACACCAACTGGCTCCATTTTGAGCACATTTCGATAAGAAACTTGCTCTTCCTTAGTATTTTCCGCCGATATGCTCCCTTGAAAACTCCCTAACAGTAAACTAGCAAAACTTACCCCTACTAAAACTTTTTTTGAATAGCCTTTCATACTCTCCCCTACCTTATATTTTTTAGTGTCCTACACTAATATCTTACTATTCTGACTATTTATTCTGTATTGAGAAAAAATAAGGTAACGTTCACATATGTATCCATTCATAGCAAAATTAACGCTTGACTCTCCATGCGATTTGTGTCAAAAAAGGATAGATAATAGCAAAATTTCTGCTACATCTAACCTCTTTTTCAACGCTATGAATTTAACTTTACAAACGTTATTTCTGGTAATGTTTGTATATATTGAATGAATGCATTCTTTTCTTCAGGTGATATATTTTTCAGCTGCATTCCTACCTTATAAACTACACCTGTATCTTGCTGTAAAGATTCCACTTCATATGAAAGTATTGGAATACCTTTCATATGAAGCTTCTCTAATATTTGTTGTACCGTTTCATGTTTATTCATACAAATTTGTACTGTTATATTTTGCGGAAATAAAAATCGCACTTTAAAAATACGACTTACAATCTCTAACCCAATTAAAACGAGAATCGTAGCTCCAATCCCTACTACATACATACCCGCTCCAATTGCTAATCCAATTCCTGCTGTAGCCCATAAACCAGCCGCTGTCGTTAATCCTTTCACTACCTGTTTTTGAATAATAATTGTACCTGCACCTAAAAAACCTACTCCACTAACAACTTGCGCTGCAATACGACTTGGATCAAGGGACATATGATTTTCAAACATAATATCTGAAAAGGCATATTTCGAAACAACCATTATTAAAGCGCTCCCTACCGCTACGAGGAAATGAGTCTTTAATCCAGCTTCTTTTGATCGAATTTCCCTTTCAATACCAATCATTGCTCCTAATAAACCAGCAATACCAATTCGTAAAATAAAATCAATATGTAAGCTCACGAACACTTCCCCCTTTCATTCATTATAGATGGATAAAACAAAAATTATCACACACATCCATTTATCGATATAAAAACATTCCATCAAAATTCACTTACTATCCCAACGATTTTATGCTAATATTTTAAATATTAACATAAACAAGATAACCTATTTCTCATACAAAAAAACCTTTAAGTTCAACACCTTACTTATCTTCAGTTAAAAATTGCATATGAAGTGCAAGAAATGAGGTTGAGAAAGTTAGAAAACGCTTTCATTTTCTACCTTGATTTTTATGAAATAAAACATAAATAAAAGGAGCTTACTAGCAATGAATGTCTTTTTGATTACACCCACTACTGATTTACAAGAAGAATACTTAGATTTTTATAACGAATGGAAAGATAGCGGTGAAACGATGATTCCGTGGGTTATTTCAAAGGCCCCTTCTAACTTTCCAGCTATGATTCAAGAATTACTCGATGCACATAACGGAGTAAACCTTCCTGAATCTTGGGTACCAGACTCTACGTATTGGCTCGTTACAGATGAAAATAAAATTGTAGGAGTTGTTAATATACGTCATAGTTTAACCGAACATTTATTTAACGCTGGAGGTCATGTCGGTTATGGCATTCGCCCTTCTGAAAGAAGAAAAGGTTATGCTACGAAGTTATTAGAGTTATCGCTAGAAAAAACGAAGGAATTAAACATCGAGAAAGTACTTGTCGTTTGTGACGAAGTGAATACAGGATCAGAAAAAACAATCTTACATAACGGCGGGCTTCGTGATGATGATTTCATTGAGGAAGATGGAAATATTGTAAGAAGGTATTGGATTGAACTATGAATAATTAAAAACAAGCCAGAAAGTGATTACACACTTTCTGGCTTGTTTTATGCTACTTCTATTTCAAACTGTACTGTAATACCACTTGGATCTACTACTGTAAATCCATTTGTAGTTTCATTTATTTCATGTTGTTTTTCTATTAATCTTTCTTTCACTTCATCTAACGCTTCTTTATGCGGTAGTACAATCGTATATACCTTTAGTCCAGTTGCATGTGTTGGTGGGTGCGGATTATTTACTCCGTTCCACGTATTTGCACCGATATGGTGATGATAGCCTCCTGCCGAAATAAATAAGCAATCCTCTTCACGCTGCTGTACCTCAAAGCCTACCGTCTTTACATAAAACTCATGTGACTTTTCTACATCAGCTATTCGTAAATGTACGTGTCCAACGACAGTATCAGCAGGTAAACCAGCAAACTCATAATCAACGAGCGTTGCCAATGCTTTTAAATCAAGCGGCGTACTTCCTCCTGGTCCTTCTCCCCATTGATCGCGCGGGCGGTCTGCATATATTTCAATTCCATTACCCTCTAAGTCTTGTAAATAAAACGCTTCGCTATACGTATGATCACTTGCACTATTAAACCTTGAAATTGGTAAAATTTCATTTGAATATGTATAACGCCCTTCTTGTTCAGCCGGGCTATCAATTACATTCTTATTACGAAGAACCCCAAATAGTGCCGAAGCAAAAGCTTCACGAGTCGGAACTAAAAAAGCAACATGATATATACCAGTCGTACGTGGTTCTTGTAGTGCCCCATCCTCCAACTTTTCAAGAACAAGCAGCGTATTCTTACCACCCTTTCCAGATAAATACGCTTTATTCCCCTCTTGTTTAATTACTTCTAAGCCTACTACATTCTCATAAAAAGCAATTTGACGTTCTAAATCTTTCACTTTAAATGCAACATGACCAATACGTGTTTTCGGATGAATTTGTACCATGAATAACTCCATCTCCTTATCCCAATATTTTTCCATTACATATAACCGTTACTATGAAGAATACAACCAAAATCACCCTATGTAAATAAGAAAAGTCAGAATTTATGCATATTTTTATTTTCTTAATAAAAAAGCCACCTCTTCTAACTTTCAGAAAAAGTGACTTTATAACTCTCATCTCATTTTATGTACTTCAGCAACTAACTTTCCACCCTGAATGCCCATATAAAGCTTCACAGGTGCGTCGTTCGTATTTTCAAATACTAAGTCTAAGTATGGATATGCAATTGTAGCATCTCTTCCTTGTGGCACATAACCTACTGTTTTAGAATGCGTCGTTCTCTCTACCATTTTCAAACCAGCTTGATCTGCTGCATTGTATAAAGTCGAAGATGTTTGACAAACACCCCCACCATATCCATCTACTAATTTACCATCTACAATTTCTTTTCCTAATTGATATCCTTTATCTGGCGTTGTATCACCGATTAATGCATTAAAAGAGAAGCGGTCTCCTTTTGCTAATACAACTCCATTTATGCTCGCCGCTGACAAACGAATATTCTCAATACGGCCACCTGTTGATCCACCTAAATTCGTTTCATATCTACCAATTACCGTACCACTTCCTTGCGCATCACTTAATGTTGCCGTAGGCTTTTTCTCTGTGATTGGTAACTGATATGAAGAATCCCACATACCAACATTTAACAATTTATCTACTAATTCTTTTTCCATTAATTCATAAGAAGGTTTTCCTTCTTGCCAACTTCCATCAGGTGCTATACGTGATGGAACCATCTTTTTATCAACGGTTTTCCCAACCTCACTAGCAACCTTCGTTACCGATTTTTTAAATTTTGCTTCGTCTTCAAAATAGCCTAAACTAGACAAATCTATTTTTTTCACTTCAGTACCTGTTCGACTATCAACTAAACTAATAGAATCCTGCACTTCTGCTTTAGCCGCGACAGTGTGTCCACCAATATCACTTACTAATGCAACATCACTTACTTTTGTACCACAACCACTCACTACAGCTACACATAGCACCCCAACTAAAATACCCTTTATTTTACGGAACAATATACTCTCTCCTTTTCCCCAACAATGCTTTTATGTATTATTTCATTTTTATGTATGTTTTGTTACAATCATTTTACAATATGTTTATAAAATGTTACAAGTTATTTTTTACTCTATTTAAATTACTCTTTTCTTTTGTAAATGTCTATACATATTTTTATGAAAATGTAAGTTTAGCAAATTTGTAACCTTTATGTAACCTCTCCCCTTCTATCCATTATATACCATTAAATAAATGAAAAACAAATGTAACAACTCCCTGTTCTTATTTATAAAAGTAAATCACGTAAATATAATTAGGTATTTGCCGTGCCACTGCTCCGCTTTTACACATACAGTATCGTGTATTTAACCTATTTTAAAGAAATGGAGGATGTTTTTATGTACCCCTACAATCCATATGATTCATATAACCAATACGGTTATCAGCCTCAATATGATTTACAAGCACAATACCAACAATATATAGATCAAACAGAACAAGTTAATCCATATGACCAAAATAGACAATTTCAACTTCCAATCTCTTTCCCTGGTACTGGAAACCGTCAACTAGAACGACGAGTAAATGAGCTTGAGCAAAGAGTACGTCAATTAGAAAATACTGTTGAGCGCCATACACGTAGACTAAATCGCTTAAATCAACGTTTACGTACAGTAGAAAACAGACTTAACATTCCATTTGCAGCGCTAGAAGACGGATTTTAATTTTGAAAATAAAAAATATATAAGGAAGGGTCTTCCCTTCCTTATATAAATTGACGAAAGTTTTCTCCATCTCTATACTGATAAGAGTTAATGAAATGAAACAAGGTGATAAATATGGATTTTGAAATAAATTATCTTTCTTTTTATGTTGTACAAGTAGAAGGAAAAGGTGAAGCAGTTGATAAACGCTATAAACATTTTCAAACATTAGACGCTGAAGAATATGAAGATAGCTCTTTAAAAGAATTTTTGAATGGTGAATTATTAAAAATTTCAAAGCGAAAAGTAGAACGTCACGCCAAAACGGAGCAAGCCCCAACAAAGATTGGGCGCTTTATTGTAGAAGAAGGGCACGAACTCGATTCAAACCCTCATTACAACCTATTTAATCGTATTCGTTTTGCAGAAACAAAAGAAACCTTCAAAGATATGAGCGAGCCTCTCATTTATACATATCTTGACACAAGCGCTGTTCGTGGTGGTGTATTTTTAATCGCGCAAGCAAAACTACGTAAATACTTTGATGACCCATTCGTATTCGTTATGAAATGTGACTTCGAGCCGAAAGTTGCCTCTATTTCAGATGAATCAACGCTTATTCGTAACGTTGAAATGGCCATCACAACGAAGAATATGAAATCTATCCAATATCCGTACATGCCTGAAGAAGGTATGGTCGAAGTGGGTGAGCTAAAAATTCACCAAGCATCACACGCCCGCTACTTCGAGGACTTCTTAAAATTCGTCGAATACGAACGCTCTATGCCTGAAATTATGAAAACACAAGTAATGGACATGGTATACGACCAAATTGAAGATGTATTTGAAGAAGGTACGGAAGAACGCGAACAATTCGACCAAGCAATGGAAGTATGGGCTGCCAGTCCGAAGCGAGAAATTATGGAACAATTTTCAACCGAAGAAGTAATGGAAGCTACCGCTCAAATCGTCGAGCACGCCCCAGAAGTGGAATTAAAGCTAAAAGCAGATCATATCTCTGTGAAGGCCCTGCTTGCTGATTTCGGGGATCAAATACATATCGCGAAGGTAAATGACCGATACGTATTAATGATTGAGGCTGATACACTTACATTTGAGAAAGGCTTCTCTCCTATTGAGTTTCTGAAGCCAGATGAGTTGCAAGATGTGATTGAGCGGATTGAGAATAAGCAACAGTTTTCATATGATCCGAACGGGGTTGAATAAAGAAAATCAAGTAACCAATAAACATGTTTTAAATAACAACTATGTGTCTACAAGTGAGACCACACAATACTAAAAATTTCAATTCTAACATTGAATAAATGCTTCCCTATAACTATTTTTTTACTGAGCGCTATTAACAAAGCGCTCTTTTATTTTGGACTTACTTGATGTTTACTTTAAAAACCGACTCTACTAAGAATCGGTTTCTCTGCTTTATAACAAGATGTGCTTATTTATTAAATTTTTTTGATTTAAGATAAAATTTGTTGCAGTATCTAAATAAATTCGTTCCTTGTTGTACAAACACATTTCCAGTTGAAATATCCTTTTCAGTATGTTCTTGTATACAACGTACTACAATTTTTTCACTTTTTACTAATAGACCCAGTCCTTCTATAAGTTTTTGATGTTTTTCCTTATAGTCACTATGTATGTTATTAAAATAAAAATTTCACTTTACTACCTCAAATTTATTGTACTCGTAAAAAGATAATTGAAAACGATATTCTGGATGCTCTCTCACCCAATCGTAGGCTTCTTCTAAAATATCCATTTTATTTTGTGGGTCATTAAGTTCACTGCATTCGTCCCTTTTCTGTTTGCACAGAGGGCAGAACCCATTCACTATCGTGGCACTCATCGCACTAATAGTTTTATTTTCTAAGTCAACTAATATATGAAGAATAAGAGAATGTTCTGCTGTTGTAGTCACCATCATTTCAGCAATCCTATTCTCATTCCAAAAGACACCGTTTAATTCCATCTTTACGTTAATATCTTTGATATCCAAATTTATCATCATCGCATCTCCCATATATATAACGCTTATCTTACTCTTCAATTTTAATCTTTAATTCACCGCGGTTTAAAGATATATTAAGCTTTTACTAACTCCTTTTTACTATAAGAGGAAGTGTAATAAAAATAAAAAGTGATGTGAATATAATATAAAAAATAAAACAGTTAAAATGTTAAAGATTGCTTCCATTTAACTGTACCCTCTTTCATTTTTATGAGCTCTTATTTTATTAATATATTTTAAAATTCTTACGACGCCTTAATTTTCAAAGCAATTATAATAGCCAAATTACAACAACAAATTAATTCCTAATTAAATTTGAATACTTTACTCATCCGTCAATACGATGACTTTAAATTTATATAGCTAGAAATGGAGGAGAATGTCACCTAGACTGTGCATTCTCCTCCATCTCAGCCAAATATTTAAGCTGCCGCTCCGCTTTTCTCACCGCTGTAGGGAAATGTTTTTTCAGAAGTTCTACTGTATTTTCACTTATATAATACCTTTCCGTTATACTTTCCCACGTTTCACTACTTTCAAATGTACTCCACACAAATGGTCGTTCTGCATGTTTCTTCAGTTCTTTAAACACCCATTTTCGCATCTTTTTTTTCGCTTTTTCTGTTAGTTTTCCGTTCTTTACAAGTTCAAGCTCACCATGTCTCTTGTATCGCTTATTAATATCTCTCTCACTATATATTTTAAGAAGTATATTTGCTGTATTCTCAGCATCTGCTAAAGCGCGGTGCTGTTTCCCTTCCCACGTTAAGCCGAGCTGTTCTACTGCAAATTGCAAACTTGGTGTATGTTCAAACAATTCTTCATAAGCCTGGAAAATAAATTTTTGCAAATCAAATCTACTGTCTTTTTCCATACACGGGCATTCTAGGCCATGTAATGTACAATCATGAGATAGAAAATGATAATCTTCTTTTCCCCATGAAATAAATACAGAATCTTCTCCAATGAACTGAATAAATTTCTCTATAATTTGAGGGAATTTCTCTACACCAATTAAATCTTTCTTTGTAATTCCAGTTAATTTTGTTGTATGACGAGTTAATGGGGCACTTGGTTTTACTAACTCTGAAAATTCTCCAATAACCTTCATTGTACTCACATCTATTTTTACAGCTCCAATATCTACTATTTCTGACGGATCTTCTGATTTATACGGCCTAAAATTCCTTTCGATATCAAACACAATGAACCGTGTAGCGTTTTTCAATTTATTTACCTCTTTCTAAAATCCTTTTCACACACATACTTTATTTTCAGTATCTATTTATTCATACACTTTATGCATGAAATACCTCGTATAAAAAACAAAAATTCAGTCTTATTATCATATGTACATTGGAGGATATTCAATAAGAACGCAAAAAAAAGAAGGGCGAGCCCTTCTTTTTTTCAAAAATTACTTCTTGTTAACGTTAGTAGCTTGTGGTCCACGGTTACCTTGTTCTACTTCGAAAGTAACTTCTTGACCTTCTTCTAAAGTTTTGAAGCCGTCGCCTTGGATAGCTGAGAAATGAACGAATACGTCTTCTCCGCCTTCAACTTCGATGAAACCGAAACCTTTTTCTGAGTTAAACCATTTTACTTTACCGTTTTGCATGAAAAAAATCCTCCTACAATGTACCTATATGTACATATTCATTTTCAACCACCTTACAATAATAAACCAGACATTAAAAAACTGCAACCCCTGAGGAGATTTAACATTGCTATCCTCCTCGGAAGTTACAGCTCATTTAAATCTCTATATTATTAAAAGTAAAATGGTTTAAACATACTATATCATATCAATATAATAAAAGCAAAGTTTTTTTTTGCTAAACAACTTTTTTCTTCCACTGCATCGCTTTTGATTCACCTGATCCAGCTACAACATAGCCTTCTTTTTGATTAACAATGCGCCAACCATGCCCTTTAACCGAGTCACATACTGTAACAATCCCTTCATTAAGATGCACACGGCAAACCGTGCTAACGCCCGCCTTATTTTGCGTTGAAGTCGTATATAGCACATGTTGATCTACACTTAAGTCTAAATAGCTACTAGCTTTCTGCTCACTTTGACATGTATGCCAATATAGTTTTTCATTCTCAATACTTTCATCTATTTTACAAAAAGAAATATTACCACCAATTCCTTTACACGATCCACTTGCTGCTACTAGATAAGAATTATGTAGAGTCAACGCAGAAATCATTTGATTCATCGCTATTTTAATTCTTTTTAATTTACGTTTCTCTAAATCAAAAAGCCAAACACCACCATATTTCGCATGTATTTTCGTACCAATAAATAAGTAATGTTTATATAAGAATAACGAACGAATAGACGGTGCATCACTGCCATAATCAAGAAATGGATGAATGGTCTCCCATGTAGAACCGAAATTATTAGAAAGATACAATGTTTTATCTCCATGAGCAATGACAGTTCCTTGTACATTACTACACACATTCCAACTCGTTGCTTTTGTTGGAAAACGCTGAATTGTCCAGTTCTCTCCACCATTCATGCTACGAATAAAAATCCCTTCGTCGCCTACACCATAAACTATATTATCTACGCTATGTAAATCCCGAATTCGTTTTTGAAAGCCATTTAAAATTTGTTTCCATTCTCCGTCTTGTTCAATAAATAAGCCATCATATGTAGTAGCTAACATAAGTTTTCCATCTCTTAATTTTGTAATAGCAGTTGCACTTAACATTGTCTCCACGTTGACACTCCCATTCTTAGAACTTCTCAGCAAATGCAATTGCAAAATTACTGCATTTTTCAATATCCTCTTCATCTTCTGGAGATAATTCAATTTTCAATCCTTCTTGTACAAGTTCTGCACCGCGTTCTACAAGACGTTCTTCAAATATCGTCACCGCTTCACAAAACAGTTCATATGCCGTATCACCTGATCCAAATACAGCTGCTTTTTTTCCTGACAAATCTATATTTTCTAAATCCTCGTGGAAATCTTCTGCCTCAAACGGCAATTCACCATCGCCCCACGTATAAGATCCTAAAATAATTCCATCATAAGCTAGCAATTCTTCAGCATCCATGCCTTCCATCTCTTGCAATACTACTTCATGATCAAAAGCATCCAAACTTACTTTTATTAAATCAGCAATACTCTCTGTATTTCCTGACATACTCGCATACGCAATTAAAATTTTCGCCACTTTGGCATCCCCCTCTTGCAATGAATGATTCTCATTCTCATTATATTAATAATGAGAATCAATTTCAATTATATTTTTCATTTTTATTTATTCCATACAAAAAAGCACAGATGACTATACAATCACCTGTGCTTTTTTATTACTTTTTAAAAATACCAAATGGCTTTCCAACTGGTAAAACAACTTTTCCGAAGTGTGTATTTAACACTGCTGCGGCTGAACCATAGAAAGATAATAATGAAATACATAGTTCAGAATATGCTGCTAAATTATGCATTGCGTGCGGCATAACACCTAAAGTACTTAATGAAAGACCAATAAATAAGAAATCAATAAGTACGAAAATCATAAATAATACTTTATGTGTTTCCATTGCACCAATCGTCATAAAGATTGTGAAAATTAAATATCCGATAAAGGCTACACCAAGCTGTTTTGAATCTGCAGTTTGGGCTAATTTTTCGCCGAATACTCCAAGTTGAATTAACCAAGTCATTCCAACACCTAACCAAAACAGGCCGTACGCACCAAATGCTGTCGTACCGAACGTGTTGTTATGCTTTGCATCGTGAATGCATGCAAAGATTTGTGCAAATCCCCCTAAAAAGATTGCCCATGGTAATACAAGTGAAACGCCATCTGTTAAACCTAACTTTTGAGATGATGCTACAAGTGTTACCATTGCTAATCCAAATAGACCGATTCCAGATGGATCTGCTGTTGTCATTTTCACATGATGTGTAGTAGTTTGATTGCTCATATAAACCTCCTGATTATAAACATACTCGAATACAATACTTAAATCAGCAGGCTATGTCAATGGTTTTTTTTGTATGTTGTCAGACCTTACATCTTATAATGATCGAATATACTTTCGACCACTTCGTAAGGTTTTATATTCACATTTTTCAACTCATTTATCGGTATCCATAACGGAATATAACAACCTCTATCTTTCTGCTTAAACTCCTCACCTTTTCCGCTTCCGAATACTCCGTCTGTAATATAGGCTTCATAATAATATTCTGTACCTTTATACTTTATCTTTGTAATAAGGTGCTTTCCTTCTATATGTACCCCTAATTCTTCGTATATCTCTTGCTTCGTTGCCTCTTCCGATGTTTCTCCTTCTTCTATTCCACCGCCTGGAAAAACGTAATATACTTCATCGTCTCGAACACGTTTTATTAGAGCAATTTTTCCATCCTGTACAATAATAGCCACGCCGCGATTTCTCATCATTTTATTACCTCAATACGAACCGCAACTGTTCCCCACTTTTCTTCTTGTTCTTTCGTATATATTTTGTATGTACTTTCTAACATTTCCTCTAAACTATCATTTTCACAATCCAATAACTTTTTATCAATTTGCTCGTACATTTCTTTAAAGCTTTCGTATCGCTTTACTTCCGTTACTTTTACAACCATCGTTTCTGCTGTCGTAAGGTTCGTAAATACAATTTCATCGCCTTGTTTTATAAGTTGACGTTTTTTATCGTATAAGCGTACTTCATATACCTTTTTTCCTGATTGAATTGACTGAAAAGGTTTATCATATAACCCCATTTCGTATCTCATTCACTCCACTCCCCGTTATTCATTTTCCCTACTAACATACTTACATCTTACTAATTCATACAACACAGTTCGCCTTACTCCACCTTGCATATAATGTTCCATATCCATTACTTGCTTTAGAGAGGATGCTAAATTTGTTATGTTATATTTAAATCAAAAACCTGAATATAGTAAATATGATATTGGTGATTATACTTATAGTAAAGTAGGTCCAACTATTTTTTCTTGGAATGATGAAACGAAATTGAAAATAGGTAAGTTTTGTTCATTAGGAGAAGAAGTCGTTTTCATACTTGGCGGCGAGCATCGTGCTGATTGGATAACGACTTACCCATTTAATGCTCTCTTCGATGAAGGAGCACATATTACTGGTCACCCTTCATCAAAAGGTGATATCGTAGTCGGCAATGATGTATGGATTGGTTATCAATCCTGCGTTTTATCTGGTGTTACAATTGGTAACGGGGCCATTATCGGCGCAAAGAGTGTAGTTACAAAAGACGTACCTCCATATGCAATTGTCGCTGGGAACCCTGCCAAACTAGTTCGCTATCGTTTTCCACAAGAAACCATTGAAAAACTAGAAAAACTTGCATGGTGGGACTGGGATATTTCTGTCATAAAAGGAGCTATTCCATTTCTACTCTCTAACAAAACCAATGAATTTTTCACCTCACCCGAAAAAGAATCTACATGATTGATACACATAAAAAAGAGCATCCTATTCTTACAGGATGCTCTTTTTGTATTTATTTTTTATTTATTTGTAAGTGATTACATGGAGAACATTGAAATGGAATTTTATCTAAGCAATTAAAGTTCGTTTCGCAAATTTGTTCTATCGTTGGAACAAATGGGATGACTACTATGTTACTTTCTATTATTTGTGTAACATGTGGCAATACTGTACCTACTTGATGTTCAAAGCGAATACTCGCTTGGTTAATATAATTCCCTGAACCACTTGGTGCGCTCTGAACTGCTACTTGAAACGAAACTGTCCGCGCTTCACCCGGATTTAAATTTCCTATAAGAAACCCTGATACTGGACTTACATTTCGTAATGGAACATTATCGACTATTACGCTTCCAGGGATAAATCGAACACTGCTATCTAACATGTCTTGAAAACGAATATTTTGCATGACAGTATCACCCGTATTTGTAATGACTGTCGTAAACGTAATAACATCTCCAATTGTTGCTGCCTGTAAATCTGCCGTTTTTACGACTGTCGTTGAGACATTTTGAGGGATAAACGGGATAACAACTGTATTGCTATCACCTTCCACTACTACAGGTGGCTCATTCGGATTTACAGTTGCGAGCCCATTTGCTGTAGCGGTATTTGTAACTAAATTATTTATTTGCCCTCCCGTTATTACAACTTGGAAATTAATAATTGCCGCATCATTTGGCTGAAAATCACCTAACGGAATACCCGTATTCGGATTGGCAAATGGAAGAGGTACATCATTTACCGTTACCGTGCCATTTATAAATAACGTATTTGGATCAATGATATCTGTTAAAACAATACTCGTCACAGGAACTGTACTATCATTTATGACGGCAATGCCGTAAGTGACAACATCTCCTACCATTGCTACTTCAAAGTTTGCTCCTTTTGCAACAAATAAGATTGCAGTATTTACCGTTACAATAACTGTATTACTCGTGTCCATCACTGTAACTGGCGGTTCACCTGGTACTAAAATATATTCTGCTGATGCCCCAGCAACGTTCACTACTGTACCACCATCTGGAAAACTCGTAATCGTAGCTTCATATGTTACAATCGCCGTCTCACCGACTGGAATGTCCAAAATCGTAAATCCAACCTGCGGATTTACTCCCGGACGCGCTACTCCATTTACCGTTACACTATTTGGTACAAAAACAGCTTCCGGAGATAGCACATCAATAAATTGAACATTCATTGCGTCAGCCGTACCAGTATTTAATATACGAACACGATACGTTACCGTTTCTCCTACTCCAACAATTGAATGATCTACTTCTTTCAGCATATCTAAACTGCCTCTATTTACTGGTGTGACTGTCGTATTACTTGAATTGGTAATTGTAAACGGTGGTTCTCCTGGAATCAATTCGAAATCACCAGTTACTCTCGCTGTATTCATAATGCTACTAGAAGGCGGAATTGAAATTACATTTACTTCAAATGTGATTAATACGCTATCCCCTACTGCAAGATCCGGTAATGAAAAGCCTACAAAAGGATCTAAACCTACTTGCGGAATCCCATTTATTTGTACACTTCCAGGAACAAATTCTAAACTAGGTGATGGAACATCGATAAACTGAACATTCGTCGCTGTTACCGTCCCCGTATTTGTAACTTGCACACTATACGTTAACGTATCTCCTAAACGTGTCGCTTCTTTATTTACAGATTTTATAATGCTGAAACGTCCTCTATTTATTCTTGTTATAGTCGTATTACTCGGATCTGTCACTATAACCGGTGGTTCTCCTGGCACTAAAGTAAAACTTCCTGTTATATTTGCAACGTTCGTAATTGTTCCTGATGACGGGATGGTTGTAACTGTCGCTTGAAACGTCACTATAACCGTTTCACCAACTGGTATATCTCCAACTCCAAAGCCAGTAATCGGATTTAAGTTTGGTTGCGAAACTCCATTTACCGTTACACTATTTGGTACAAATGACGCTCCTGCTGAAAACGTATCAACAAACTGAACATCGTTAGCTATTACTGTTCCTGTATTCGTTATTTGAACCGTATACGTTAATACATCTCCAACGAGAGTAGCCGCTCTATTTACTTGTTTAATAACATTAAATTGTCCTCTATTGACAGTTGTGAGTGTTGTATTGCTCGGTTGGTTTACTATAACTGGTGGTTCTCCTGGTACTAATACAAAGCTACCTGTTACATTTGCCGTATTGACAATTGTTCCGTTTGATGGAACACTAACAACTGTTACTTGGAATGTTACTTCTACACTTTCACCCGGATTTATATCTGGAAGCGGGAATCCATTATTCGGATTGAATCCAGGTTGTAACACACCGTCTATCGTTACACTGTTCGGCACGAATGCTATAGAAGAAGGTAATACATCACTATATTGAACATTCGTTGCTGTCACTGTCCCTGTATTTTGAACTACTGTTGTATAGGTGATTGTATCCCCTACTGCAACAATCGGCTGACTCACTGATTTTAATACATTCAAACCAGATTCATTTATTTCTGTTAATGTCGTGTTACTTGTCGTCGTTTCAGTAATAGGTGGTTCTGTTTCACTTACAGCAAATGTCGCGGTAACGTCTACAAAGTTAACAACTGTACCACCTTCTGGTATGCTCGTTACCGTCTCCTGATATGTGACAAGTACAAAATCATCTACAGGTATATCTGGAACTGTAAAACCAATGAAAGGATCTAATCCTGGTGCCGGTACCCCGTTTATGCTCACACTTCCTGGTACAAATGCTACACCCGCGGAAGTAGTATCTATAAATTGAACATTCGTCGCTGCCACTGTTCCAAAATTAAAAATCAATACATCATACGTTAAAATTTCTCCTACAGTCGCTACTTCTTTATCTACTAGTTTTAACGGAAAAATAAACGCTATATTAATTGTCGTAACGACTAAATTCGTTAATATCGTTTCCGTAATCGGTGGTTCCTGCGGATTCGGTTGTGAAGTAAATGTAACGTCAGCATCGTTTAATATGACTTCATTATCTGGAATCTCTGTAATTGTCACTTGGAATGTTACCGTAATACTTCCACCAGCAATTAATAATGGAGTAACAGTAAATCCTATTTCTGGATTTAAACCAAATTGCTGAACCCCACCTATCGTTACACTATTTTCGACAAATGTCGTTCCTTCCGGAATGACATCTTGGAAGAGTACATCTGTAACAGGTATAATTCCTACGTTCGTAATTAGCACGCTATACGTTAATACATCTCCAACAGCCCCAGTTGCAACGTCAACTGCTTTTGTTGCTGTTACTTCACCAGGAGGAGGTAACGGTATTGTAACTACTGTCGTATTACTTGAATTTGTCGTTGTTACAGGTGGTTGTAAAGGATTTAATAAGAAAGTGGCTGTAGCAGATGCCGTATTTAATACTGCTCCGCGTGGGGATGGCGTAACTACTGTAACTTGGAACGTTACTGTCACTGATGCCCCAGCTGCAATATTAGGAAGCGGGAAACCAATATTCGGATCTAAACCAAGCTGTGAAATTCCATTTATCGTCACACTGTTTGCGACAAATGCTGTTTCTGGAGCAATTGGATCGATGAAAGAAACATTCGTCGCTGGTACTGTGCCGTTATTTCGAATGACAACAGAATACGTATAAGTTTCTCCAAATGCCGCTTGTTGTACAGATGAAGATTTTTGTATATTTAACTGTGCTGTGTTTACTTGTGTCACGACAAAATTGCTATTCGTAACAGTCGTTATTGGAGGGTTTGCTGGATTTATAAGAAAACTTGCAGTAACGTTCGATTGGTTTCTAATATTTCCACCGCTCGGAACACTCGTCACTGTAACTTGAAACGTAATCGTAGCCGTTTGTCCGACCGGAATATTTGGTACTGGGAAACCTGCCATAGGATCCGCGCCTTGCTGAACAACTCCATTTATCGTCACACTATTTGCTACAAACGCAGTTCCAACAGGAATCGGATCTTGAAAAATAATATTCGTTGCAGGAACAGTTCCTGTATTTTGAATAAGAATCGTATACGTTAACGTATCTCCTACACCTGCTTGCGGTGTGTTTACACTCTTTATTACATTAATTGATCCTACATTCACTCGCGTCACAACAATATTACTAATCGTTACAATTGTAATCGGTGGCTGGAGAGGACTTACTTGAAAATCAGCAGTTACATTTGCATTATTCGGAAGAACCCTATTTGGTGGTACACTCGTGATCGTCACTTGAAAAGCAACTGTTACCATCCCTCCTACTGGAATATTAGCAAGTGGAAATCCAGTTGTTGGGTTTAAACCTGGCTGAGGCGTTCCATTTATTGTTACACTATTTGCTACAAACGTTGTTCCAGATGGAATTGGATCAAGGAATGATACATTTGTCGCTGCTACCGTTCCACTATTTTGTATACGAACTGTATACGTTAACGTATCTCCTACACCTGCTTCAGTAGCGCTTACACTCTTCATTACATTTAACCCTGAAGAATTCACGACTGTCATAACAGTATTACTTGGTACTGTTACAGTAATCGGTGGCTCTGTTGGATTTACAAGGAAATCTCCAGTTACATTCGCATTATTTACGACATTATTTCCTTGGGGAATTTCATCAATTAATACTTCAAACGTAACAATAACACTGGCGCCAGTAGGCAAATCATTTAATGGGAATCCAAGTTCTGGATCTGCCCCTTCTTGTAAAACACCATTCACAACTACACTATTTTCAATAAATAATGTCCCTTGCGGAATTGAATCTTGGAAAAATACATTTGTAGCTGGTACACTACCTGCATTTATAACTTCGATTGTATATACTAAAATATCTCCTACTGTTGCAACATTCGTATTCACTGCTTTCACAACTTCAAAGTTCCCTGATTGTACTGTCGTATTCACAACGTTACTCGGAACATTGATTGTTACTGGTGGTTCATGCGGATTCACTTGAAAGCTTGCTGTTACATTCGCTTGATTTAAAATATCTTCATTTTCTGGATCCTGTACAATTAATACGTCAAATGTGACTACAACTGTTTGAGCCGCAGGAATATTAGGAAGAGAAAATCCTGTATTCGGATTCAATCCACTTTGCGGTACTCCATTAATTGTTACAGAATTTGCAACGAAAGAAACAGCGGAAGAAATAGTGTCTTGGAAAAATACATTTGTTAACGGAACGTTCCCTGTATTTTGGACGGCAATCGTGTACGTTAAATTGTCTCCTACTGCTGCTTGCGTTGTATTCACTTCTTTTATTACATTTAAACCACCTGTATTAACTTGTGTCACTACAGTATTCGTTTGTCTATTAATCGTTACTGGCGGCTGATTTGGTTTCACGACGAAATTAGCCGATACATTTCCGCGATTCGCAATCGTACCTCCTGATGGTGTAGATGTCACTCGTACTTGAAAAGTCACTGTCCTACTTCCGCCGGGAGATATATTTGCTACCGCAAACCCAGTCGCTGGATTTGCCCCAGGTTGCGAAACCCCATCTACAGTCACACTATTTGCAATAAAAGTCGTTCCAATTGGGATTGGATCTTGAAAAACAACATTCGTCGCAAGTACATTTCCTGTATTCTCAATTGTAACGGTGTACGTAAGAACGTCATTCACTGTCGCAAAAGCTCTATCCACTGTTTTTCTCGTTCTTAGATCAGCTATATTAATAGTAGTAAATACAGTATTACTCGTCGCTTGACCTGAAATTGGTTGTTGACCTGGCACTGGGGTAAAGGTAAATGTTACACTCGCACGGTTCGGAATTGGATTGACAAGAGGGTTCGATGTCACTCGAACTTGAAAGCGCACTACAGTCGTTTGCGAAGCATTAATACTTCCGAGATTAATACTAGTTGATGGATTCGCTCCTGGACGTGCTACTCCGTTTACCGTAACGCTGTTTGCGACAAATGTTGTTCCTGCAGGGATACTATCAACAAAAATAACATTGTTTGCAGCAACATTCCCATTATTCGTCACATTAACTGTGTACGTTAATACATCATTAAGAGTTGCCGTCTGTAGATCTACAGATTTTTGCATACTTATAGTTGCTTGATTCACTGTCGTTTGTACTGTGTTTGAAGAAGACGTACTTGTAATAGGGGCACTACCGACAAAAGGACGGAATTGATATGACACCATTGCACGATTTGGAATAGGATTTGGGTTCGGGAACGATGTTATTCGAACTTGAAATGTAACAATTCTTTGCGTGTTATTTGGGATTGTACCTAAATTAATTCCATTCGCGGGATTCGCACTCGGTTGTGTTACTCCACCTACCGTTACACTACCTGCTACAAATGTCGTTCCGTTCGGAATACTATCTTGTAATACAACGTTTTCTGCACTTCCTGTTCCTGTATTCGGGACCGTAATCGTATAGGTGAGAGTATCCCCTACCCCTGCAACGCTTCTATTAACCGATTTAACAGGATTAATGATTGGACCTGTCGCATCAATTTGAACACCGAAACCAGCTGCAGCATATCCATCTCCATTTGTGACAAAGCGAACAGTTGCTGATGTTTGATTGTTTACTAAAGATGAGGAGGCATCTACATTCGTAATATCCCACCCCTGTCTTCGGACGGCCAAAGCTACCCCTAACGGCTGATTCAAATCTCCAAATGTACCGCTCGTATCTAAATTTCCACTGTCATTACAAATTTGTGACTGAAAGAAATTATTTGCAGGATTTCTCGGACCGAATAAAGCAACTGTATTATTTGCATTCGGACCAAAACGAAGTTGATCTCCAGAAATGTTAGAGTCACCTTCTTGGGCAGTTACAAGTACCCTTCCTGTAACAGCTCCTGTTGCCGGAGTTGCAAATCCTGAAATAGTAGCATCAACTGGCGGGGATGAAGCATCGATAATTTCTTGACCTGCATATACTGACAAATTCCGAAGTGGTAAACTTGCATTTTGATACACAACCTCAAGCGTCCAGCCAGCTGAACGACTGATTGTTGGATCAGCTGAAGTTCTTGCAGCTGGCACGGCACCTGTTGTATATGTGCCGGCCCCACCTGCACTTACAAGATTCGTTACATTAGCAGAGCGAGCATAATAAAACTGGTTTCCTACTGAACCTTGCTGCGCTGTAGCAGGATCGGGCGTAACTGAAAAAGTTCCTGCTGGTGTTGTAAATGTAATATTATCATTTAAAAATGGTAAAACATCTTCCGTATCAGTCCGAAAAGTACCAGCCCAAACCAACTCTGCATACAAAATACTACTCCCTGCCGGAAGGTTTAAAATTGCACTTGAAGAATTCAATTGCCAGTCATCTGTTGTCCCTGCTGGGAATCCTGGTACTTGCAGCGCTGTATTTACTGTCGTAAATACAGCAAGTGTACCAAAAATATTACCTGGCGCAGGCGATGTAGGACTAAGTCCCAACGTATTCCCAGTGAACGTGACGGCACCAGTTACTGTCGTTGTAAAGCGATTTAAAAAAGGCACGTAATCATCTCATTTCATTTATAGTAAAAAGTGCTCTATACTATAAAATGTAGACAAACTATACAATGTACGTTGTCCAACAAAATTCCGCACATACGAGAGGAGTTTATAAAACTATGCGCTACGTTATCATAACAGGAACTTCACAAGGTTTAGGGGAGGCAATTGCCGCGCAATTATTAGAAGAAAGCACAACCATCATCTCTATTTCTAGAAGAGAAAATAAAGAGCTTACTAAACTTGCAGAGCAATATAACAGCAATTGTATTTTCCATTCCTTAGATCTTCAAGATGTACATCATTTAGAAACTAACTTTAACGAAATCATTTCATCCATTAAAGAAGACAATGTATCTTCTATTCATTTAATTAATAATGCGGGTACAGTTGCACCTATGAAGCCGATTGAAAAAGCAGAAAGCGAACAATTCATTACGAACGTTCACATTAATTTACTTGCCCCTATGATTCTTACATCTATGTTCATGAAACATACGAAAGACTGGAAAGTAGATAAACGCGTTGTAAACATTTCATCTGGTGCAGGAAAAAAACCTTACTTTGGCTGGGGCGCTTATTGTACTACGAAAGCTGGTGTAAATATGTTTACACAATGCGTAGCGACTGAAGAAGAGGAAAAAGAATATCCAGTAAAAATCGTCGCTTTTGCACCTGGTGTTGTGGATACAAATATGCAAGCACAAATTCGTGAAACAAATAAAGAAGACTTCACAAATTTAGACCGATTCATCACACTAAAAGAAGAAGGAAAGCTATTATCACCTGAATATGTGGCAAAAGCTATTCGTAACTTACTAGAAACTGAGAACTTCCCGCAAGGCGAGGTTATTAGAATTGATGAATAATAAAAAGGTGTGCTAAAATAGCACGCCTTTTTATTCTACTTCTCTAAAAATATGAGCACAGACTCCGCAATTTGTTCATAACCAATTTCTTGATAAATTTTATTAGATGTCGGATTGGCTAAATCAGTATATAGTGTAGTCGTCTTGTACCCTTCGTCTAACATACGTTGACTGAGTGCCGCTACACAATTAGATGCGTACCCTTTTTTTCGTGCTTCTTTCGGGGTATAAACGAAATTTACTGTTATATTATTTGTAGTTGGTCTCGTTTTTGCAGCTACAGAAACGAGTTTCCCATCTACTTCTAGACCAAATAGACGATTATTAGTGATTAATGTATGTGCGGTTTGTTCCGCTTCTTCTTTCGTAGTTGGGAGCTTCACATCTTCACAAAATTGATATATCCATTTTTCTATTAATGGCAACTCATCATTAGTTATTTCTCGAAAAATTCCATCCTCGTTCCACTTCTTCTTAATTTGTTGTAATGCATATACACCTTGTTTCATTACAACATTCGTTTTCTTATTTTCTAACACCGCAATCTCTTCAGCTAATTTCTGTACAATTTCCTTATTACCGATCAATCCAGGAATGTCCGGATATACTTTCGATAACTCTTTTGCAAGTTTCACTATATCTACTTCCGAATTTTCAGAAGTTGCAACAATCATTTGTATCTTCTCTTCTGTTTGAAGAAATACAACTGTAATTTCTTCTCCTCGTTTCGCTACCCCCATAAACGTCGGTTCTTGAGCTACTTGTAATATACCTAACATTAAATTATTTTCCTGCTCATTCTTTTCTAAAAATGGTGTAACATCTTCTTTAAAATGAAGAATCTCTTTATATACGTGTAATTGAATCATCGACAATCTCTTCTCTCCATTTATATTTTAATTAAGTATTGGCGATTAATTCATTAAATCCTTCTTTTACGATTCGATAATATTTGAAACTAATATGTTCAAATTATATTCAGCTCGTAATATTCTCCGTTTTTCCGTTTCAAATCGCTCTTCTTCATTTTGAAATGACTCTTTACGCTTTTGAATCATTCGTTCCATCTCTTTTTTACTCGGTCCTCCGTATACATTTCTTTTTTGAATAAAAGCTTCTGGCGATATAATTTCTTTCCACTCTTTTTCTAATAAATGTATTTTAAATTTTTCTTGTAAGTATATATTTACATCTTTGAAATGTAATTCATGAAGCTCCTTTTTCTGCACCAATGACATATTAGCAATCGTACTTGCTGCATGATGAGCATGCCGAAATGGAATTTTATAGTTTTTTGTTAAAACATCTGCAAAATCAGTTATCGTTATTGCATGTTTATAGGAACGACTTTTTAACGTTTCTTCTTCTACTTTCATCGTTCGAATGACTGCATTCATAATAGAAAATACGCGAATCGTCTTTTCGATTCCTTTATATAAATACGGCTGTAAGTCATCTTCCGTATCGACAATATCCCCAAATGGTGTATTATGAATCATTTGAAATACTGTAAATGCTTCTCCTAAAGCGCTACTCGTAATAGCACGAGCATGCTCAATTGAAACTGGATTTCGTTTTTGTGGCATAATACTACTAATTTGCACATATGGCTTCGCAACAGTAATACCATCATATTCTTTCGTCGCTAATAATAAGAAGTCATGAATCCATCTACTCGTATTTGTCATCATTATCATAAGTAACGAGCTAACATCTAATAAATAATCCGCTCCAGCGACAGCATCATATGAGTTCTCAATTACATTTGTAAACCCAAGTAAATGAGAAACTCGTTCTCGTTTAATCGGAAAACTTGTTGTTGAAAGTGCAGCTGCCCCCATCGGAGACTGATTTAAAATTTGGTACGTTTTTTTCATTCGTTCTAAGTCTCTTTGCATCGTATCATAAATTGCTAACATATAATGACCAAACGTTGTTGGCTGTGCTGGTTGTGTATGTGTATAAGCTGGCATAACTGTTCCCTTATGATCATCAGCAAGTTGCAATATACTTTCTTGCAATAATAAATGGTGTTCCATTAATCGTAATACATATCGTCTTAAGCTCATACGATACATCGTTACTCCCATATCATTTCTACTTCGACCGATATGCATATTACTTACAAAATCACACTTTGCTTCCTGAGAAATTAAATGTTCAACTAAAAAAAAGAGATCTTCATGTTGTTCTGTATATCGCAATTGATCTTTGGGCATTCCTTCTACCTTTTTTAGTGCTTTTAATATAACTGTAGCTTCTTCTTTTTTTATTAAACTTTCTTCAGTCAGCATCATAATATGCGCTTTATGCACTTGAAACATATCTTTTAATAAGTAGTTATGCTGAAAATTAAATACATGTTGTAATACACAATCCACATATGTTTTCCCAGGGAAATCAGCGCCTTCATTCTTTATAAATTCTTCTTTACTCTGTTTCATCACCTTTTCCCCTTTCACCTAAGTATTACTACCCATCATACCCAGAGATAGTAAAAAAGTGCTTATACATAAAGTGAAACTTTAATTAGTCCTTACCAATCGGCCTTTTACAGGCAGTTGTACTCCCACCTAACTCTCTCGCATTCGCCCAATTTTGAGATGGGAGTCTTACTGTCCACAAATAGCGGGACAAAAATAAACTCGGTGCTTTATGCACCGAGTTTATTTAATAAAAGTCGCATCATACTTATCACTTTGCAACACTTGGAAATGTAAATTTGCTAAATGTTTACGTATTTCTGCACTGTCATCTTCATTTAAATTATTCGCTAAAAATACAATTTCTGTACAGTTCCCGCGCTTATCCATAGCATAAACCGCTTTTGTAACCGTCCATGGCGTATACCCATTCTTTTGTCCTGCGTGTCTGAATGTTTTACGATATTTCTTGGCACTCATATCTGTTTCAACGATACTTGCCCACACTTTTTCTTCAGCTTCTGTCAGGCCACCTTTATGGTTTGCCTTTTGCAGCAATACCATATAATCGTTTGCTGACGCAGCTGGTAATCTATCTGACCAAATTTTATCATAACGTTCCCCTAAATAAAGAGGAATTTCTTTCTGTAATAATGACCCCTTCTTTTTTAAGCGCTCATGAATAATCATCGCATATTCACGATATTGCTCTTGAGTCATTTCTTTTAATTTTTTCTCTATTTTATATTTTGGAACATGTAATTCTTTATGCAAATATCCCGGGATATATAAAGATGAAACAATCGGAAATAGTGGTTGATGTGCAGGGAGCGATAAACTTTGTAAATTTCGATTAATGTTATCTAATCCTAACACTTCCATTAAATATTCCGCATTAGCATTCGAACTAAACTTAACCATTCCTTTTGCCACGTCTTCTAAAGTAACGGCTCCTTCAGTTATCTTGCCTGTCTTCTCCAAATACCTTTGCCATCTATCTTGTGCACCACCATCTGTATTCGGTACATAATATCGATTGACATCATTAATTGAAACGAAACTAGCCGGGTCAATTTTCCCTTCTGTAACTTGTTTCGTATATTCAAGCGCCACAATTAATTTCATCGTACTAGCAACTGGTAATACAACATTTGGATTTACAGAATAAACAACTTTATCATTTCTCTTTACTAGAAGCGCACTATTTTTTTCATCTTTATGTTCTTCAATAAAAGATGCGATATACTGTGCATCATCGTTATTTGAACTCCACACTTTTTTCACTAAAAAGTTACCCGATATTACCAAAACGAAAATACCCACAATCATTGCGCATACTATAGTTTTTTTCAAGTAAAATTCCTCTCCTATTGTGCAACTCTTCTCTCTTTATCTAAAAAAACAAAATAATGGAGATGGTTATTTAAGTAACCATCTCCATTATTTTAACTTGTATTCTCCTATTATGTCTACGTCATAATTTTCACGAAATCTTCGAGAAATTTTTTATAATGTAACGACCAGCCAATTCGAACCCAATTTTTTAAGGCTTTTGAGTCAGGTTGTGGACGGAAATCAGCAATACTTTCGCCCTTTGCAATTCCAACAGTATCTACATCGACACGGCGGTACACATAATCTAAAAGGGACGGATTCGCCGCGACCATCATTGTGACAACGTCATGTACTGGACTTCCTGTTATTTTCGGGTTCAACTTTTTATAGGCTTTATAATAATACGTAAAAATCGGTTCAATTAATGTATTAAAACTCGTTTTAGAGTGTTTCGTAATATATTTTACCATCTCTGGCGTTATAATTGCCTCGGATGTAACATTAAGCGGCACTAATGTTACATTCTTCGCATTTTGCATAACTAACTGTGACGCAATCGGATCGCCATGAAAATTCGCCTCCGCCACTGGTGTAACATTGCCAGGCATTAAAAAAGCACCGCCCATTATATAATATTCTTTTACATATTTCATCATCGGCTTTTCTAAAATAAACGCTGTCGCTAATGTCGTTGACCTACCGGCATCAACTATTATTAATTCTCCTTTATACTTTTCAAGAATATCAAAAAATGCACAAAAAGATTTTATATTTGGTGAAAAAGCTTTCGGAGGCTTAATTGGTCCTAAACCGTCTGCTCCATGAATTTCTGGATAATACGTTGTAACATCTCCAGATAAAGGAATTTTCGCACCATTAATAACAGGTATATCTTCCCGTCCTGCCATTTGCAATAAATACGCAGCATTACTTGTTGCCTTTTCTTGCGTTACATTTCCATATCCGGTTACAACACCAACAATATCAATATCAGGATGCATAATTCCATACATGATGGCTAAAGAGTCATCAATTCCCGGGTCTCCCAAAAATAACACTTTTTTCATCGACCTCAACTCCATCCCCTCAGTTGTTATTAATTTATGAATAGCCCTACATATACAGAATAAAAAAGATGAATTTTATAAAAAAACGCAGTCCTATACGGACTACGTTCTTCATCTAGCCTATGCTGTTTTTTTCACAGCAATCATACTTCCCACTATGTAAGCGATAAACGCAAAGCAAATTGGGAAGACAACTGTATGTATACCGAACGGATTTGGGTAGAAAAGATGAATACACATATATGAGCCTACCCCAACTAAAATGGAAGCAAGCGCTCCAGTTGCATTCCCTTTTCTCCAATATAACCCTAAGACGATCGGCCAAATGAATGCTGCTTCTAATCCACCGAAAGAAAATAAATTTAACCATATTAAAAAATCTGGTGGTTTAATCGCCGCTGCATAAACGAGCAGTCCTACAATACCCGTAATCCACAAACTTCCTTTTTTTATCGTACTGTCTGCTGCATCCTTATTTATGTAATTTACATATATATCTTTAATAATCGATGAACTTACAAGTAACAATAGCGAATTTACTGTAGACATAATCGCTGCCATTGGTGCCGCTAAGAAAACGCCAGCTAGCCAAGGCGGCAACACTTCCATCGCGAGTAGCGGCATGACTTTATCTGGTACCGTTATACCAGGAAGTACTACTCGTGCAAATACACCCGTTAAATGCATCCCGATCATAATTGTACCAACGACAACCGTTCCAATGATTAGAGCTTGATGCATAGCTTTTGAATTTTTATAAGACATAGCACGCACACTAATTTGTGGTAAACCGACAACGCCAATTCCAATTAAAATCCAAAACGATGTAACATATGATTTCGTTAAACTACCATCTGCTCCGAATGGTGTAATTAAATTCGGATTGATTTGAACAAGTTCCTGCATAATCTTTTCAATTCCACCACCAGCAATAACAGTAGCAACTAAAATGATTGTCGTTCCAACTAACATAATGATACCTAATAACGTATCTGATAACGCAACTGCGCGGAACCCACCAATTAATACGTACACAAGTACAGAAAAAGTAAATAAAAATAGTGCTGTTGTATAAGATAGACCTGTTAGCGACTCAATTAATCGTCCACCGCCGACCCACTGGGCTACTGTTGCTGAAAATAAAAAGATAATAATACATAACGCCGAAAGTATAACAACCGCTTTATTAGCGTATCTTCCTTTTAAATAATCGATAAGCGTAATTGCTTCCATCTTCCTAGCAATAATTGCAAACTTTTTACCGATAACCGTTAAAACGATATAACCTGTTACAACTTGAATCGCAGATAATAATACCCATCCAAGTCCCATATTGTAAGCAATACCAGGGCCACCAATGAAACTACTTGCACTACCGTACGTAGCAATCATTGTCATCGCTAATAATAAACCGCCAAGCTCACGTCCACCAAGAAAATATTCTTGCAAAAATTTATTATGAGCAGTCGCTTGTACGCGTCTTGAAGCATATATACCAATTAAAAATACAACGATAAACGAAATTATCATTGGAATGATTACATACCAATTCATCTATTATTCCTCACTTTTTTATTCCTCATCGAGTGAAATATCTTGAAATACAAAACGAACAACTAAACTAAGCAAAATAACCATTACGACAAATCCAACAATACAACTATAAAAAAACCATGCTGGAAAACCGAATACATATGTATATTCACTTGGATTTTTACTACCAAGCCCATAAGCAAATCCGTACCATATTATAAAATTGATAATAGCAAGTCCAAGACCAATTAACGCTTCTCTATGGGCGATTCGAAAGCGTGGATCATCATGATAATTCTTCATTTTCTCCCTCCTCTCACGATGTATTATTGTACCATTGTTCTTCTAGTTTTTCCTACTAGAAAGCAAAAACAAGCAGGATTTTTTATAATTATATAGAAGACTCTCTTACATTACATATTTTTTACAATTGTAACACAAATGAAATTTGAATTTTCAGTAATTATTAATTATGATTTTAATTAGAGGCTTTCCATCTAGTTCCTACATCCTTGATTTCGGAATAAACGCCGTCTCGTACTGCGTTTACATTATATTTTCAAGGGGGTTATACAATGAGTCAACTAGCTGTAAATCTTCATGAAAAGGTAGAAAAGTTTCTTCAAGGAACGAAAAAGTTATATGTGAATGGATCTTTCGTTGAAAGCGCTTCCGGTAAAACGTTTAAAACGCCTAACCCTGCAACTGGCGAAACGCTTGCCATCGTTTCTGAAGCTGGTCGCGAAGATATTCATAAAGCTGTAGTCGCAGCTCGCATGGCTTTTGACGAAGGTCCTTGGTCTCGCATGAGCACTGCTGAACGAAGCCGCCTTATGTACAAGCTTGCCGATTTAATGGAAGAACATAAAGAAGAGCTTGCACAGCTCGAAACGTTAGATAACGGAAAGCCAATCCGTGAAACAATGGCAGCAGACATACCACTTGCAATTGAGCATATGCGCTATTATGCTGGCTGGGCGACGAAAATCGTTGGTCAAACAATTCCTGTTTCCGGTGATTACTTTAACTATACACGCCATGAAGCTGTTGGTGTCGTTGGTCAAATTATCCCTTGGAACTTCCCGCTTCTTATGGCAATGTGGAAAATGGGAGCGGCGCTTGCTACAGGATGTACAATCGTTTTAAAACCTGCAGAACAAACTCCACTATCCGCTCTATACTTAGCTGAATTAATTGAAGAAGCTGGATTCCCGAAAGGTGTTATTAATATCGTTCCTGGATTCGGTGAATCAGCTGGACAAGCTCTCGTTAATCATCCACTCGTTGATAAAATTGCATTTACTGGTTCTACTCCAGTTGGCAAACAAATTATGAGACAAGCATCCGAATCATTAAAACGTGTTACTTTAGAACTTGGTGGTAAATCACCAAATATTATTTTACCAGACGCCGACTTATCTCGCGCTATTCCTGGTGCACTTTCTGGTGTTATGTTTAACCAAGGACAAGTATGCTCTGCTGGATCACGCTTATTTATTCCGAAGAAAATGTATGATAATGTCATGGCTGATCTCGTCCTTTATTCTAAAAAATTAAATCAAGGTGCTGGTCTAAGTCCAGAAACTACAATCGGTCCTCTCGTTTCCGAAGAACAACAAAAACGTGTAATGGGCTTCATTGAAAAAGGGATTGAAGAAGGCGCTGAAGTACTTTGCGGAGGAAGTAATCCATTTGATCAAGGCTACTTCGTTTCTCCTACAGTATTCGCCGACGTCAATGATGAGATGACAATCGCAAAAGAAGAAATTTTCGGTCCAGTTATTTCTGCAATACCGTTTAACGATATTGATGAAGTAATTGAACGTGCGAATAAATCACAATTTGGCTTGGCAGCTGGTGTATGGACAGAAAATGTTAAGACAGCACACTATGTTGCAAGTAAAGTACGCGCAGGTACAGTATGGGTAAACTGTTATAACGTCTTTGATGCAGCATCTCCATTTGGAGGATTTAAACAATCTGGTCTTGGCCGTGAAATGGGATCTTACGCATTAAATAACTATACAGAAGTGAAGAGCGTTTGGTTAAACTTAAATTAAATCGAAAGAACCTGATCCACTCGGTCAGGTTCTTTTCATTATGTATTCCTTTAAACTTGCAGCCCTCCGCTCACATTTAATACTTCTCCTGTAATATAGGATGCGTATTCTGACGCTAAAAAGGCCGCCGCGTTCGCAATATCTTCTGGCGTTCCAATTCTACCAACCGGAATCGCTCCAACCATTTTTTCTTTTACTTTATCCGGTATTGTTTTTGTCATATCCGTATCCATAAATCCTGGACAAATTGCATTACAAGTAATACCGAAGCTTCCAACTTCTTTCGCTGCTGTTTTCGTTAAACCGACAACGCCAGCTTTCGTTGCCGCATAATTTGCTTGTCCAATATTCCCTTCTCTACTTATTGAAGAAATATTAATAATACGCCCATATTGTTGTTGTCTCATATAAAGAAGAGCTGGCTGCATACAATAAAAAACGCCAGTTAAGTTTACTTGTAATACTTGTTCCCAAGCTGATTTCTCCATCTTATGTAACATTGCATCTTTTGTAATTCCAGCGTTATTTACTAAAATATGCAGTGTCCCAAATTTTTGAACTGCATACTCAATTAATGATTTCGCTTCATTTTGATTACTTACATCACATCGATATAAGCTTACTTCATATCCTTCGTCCGATAATTCACGTGTCGTTTTTTGTAACTTTTCTTCATTTACATCACTAATTAAAACTTTAGCCCCAAGCCTCGCAAAAACTCGTGCAATTTCTTTTCCAATTCCTTGGGCGCCACCTGTTACAACAGCTGTTTTCCCATTTAAAAATTCCATCCCTATCCCCCATTTCTATTACTTATACTGTATATTTCGGCTCTTTGCTTTCCAAATCCTCTTTGTATAAAAAAGTCTATTTGTGTCAAACTAACTTTGCAACGTCGCATTAAGTACAAGGAGCTTGTGTCGAATGAACAAAAAGAATTTCAAACAAAACAAAGCTACTGATGGCATTGATGTTGAGTTCTCCCGAGAACTCGCTGACCACAATGACTTAGAAGCAAACGCACGTGCGAATGCCGCTGATGCACGTCAAAAACGCCAGTCAACAGAAAAATAAGGGTAAATCATAACCTTATTCTTTTCAACAGGGACCTACTACCCAACAAAATAAACCGAGAAACATCTCTCGGTTTATTTTTTATACTTTTTTGCATAATGGGCCAAAGTAAGTAACGGATATATATGAGCATAACTATGATAACGAATATAAAATCCACCTGGTAAACCTGTTCCAGTAGGATATTTTTCATTTACATAAGGATTCGCAAGCAAATATGAAATACCTTTTCGAATAGCTGGTGTTTCTTTATCATAGTAAGAAATAAGAGCATCTAAAGCCCATGCTGTTTGCGATGGTGTACTAAATGGTAAAGTAGCAAATCTTTTTTCCACACTACTTTGACAAGATTCTCCCCAGCCACCATCTTCATGCTGTATATGTTCAAGCCATAAAGTTGCTCGTTTTAAAGAAGGGTGAGCAGAAGTAATTCCTAACGCCAGTAAGCCAGTCATCACTGCCCATGTACCATATATATAACAAATGCCCCATTTTCCATACCACGATCCATTTTCCTCCTGTTCATTCATTAACCAGTTGATTGCACTTTGTTTTTGTTTCTCGGGCAATTCATTTTGCGTATATGTCCCGAAAAACTCTAACACTCTGCCTGTAATATCTGGTGTAGAAGGATCCGTAATCATATCGCTTGCGTTTTCGATTGGTAAATTCGCTAATAACTTGCTTGTCACGCCTTTTTCAAATGCTCCCCAACCACCATCATTATTTTGTAATCCTTTAATCCAATTCGTCCCTTTCTTCCAAGCATCATCCACATTTCCGTTCCCTCTACTTTGTGCCAATGCTCTTAACACAGCTGTTGTATCATCAACATCAGGAACTGTCGTATTCACATCAGAAAAACCCCAACCGCCCGGAATAAGCGCGGGCGCATGCACACTCCAATCAGCTTTTTTCTTATGTTGTTTTTTTAATAAATATGCTGACGCATTTTGAATCATTTTACTTTCTTTCGAAACACGAGCCTCTTGCAACGCATAACTAAGTAATGCTGTATCCCATACAGTTGACGGGGAATTTTGTAAATGGTTCCCTCTTTCCATCTTCCATATATAAGATGTTATCCCCGTTATAGCCTTTTGAATCATTGGCGATTGAATAGAATGTCCTAGCGCAAGTAAAGCATAAATCATATAAAACGAAGCACTTGCGTAACTATATAACGTTCCATTCTCATCGATACGCTCTTTCATAAAACGTTCTACTTCCTCATTTCCTTTATGATGTAAGGAAAGCGGATAAGATATAATTTGTTTCACATTACCTAATAATGTTTGAAACATTGGAGATTGGTCCTCCCGAAACCATTCTCCGCCCCCGCCCGCAATATGATTTAAATTAGGCAGTAACTTTTTCCCTACACGAAACCTTTTATTTAAACACAACATCATCGGAATTAAATGGATACGTGCCGAACTACTTAATTCAAATATACTGAGGGGGGAATCATTTTGCAGAAACATAATCGGTGTTGGCAAATGAAAGAGCGAAGGATATTCATACTCTCCATGAATCGCTAATAAAAACTTCGTCATAAAATGAGCACGCGCCACTCCCCCACGCTCTGTAATAAACATTTCCGCTCGCTTCATATTCGCATCTTCTTTTGTATACTTTTTCGAAGCAAGTAGGGCAGCATAAGATTGAATGGTAGCAGATAAATTGCCCCCCATTTCATCATCATACAATTTCCATGTCCCTTCATTCGTTTGGAGTGAAGCTAATCTTTTTACAAACGGTTCTACCTCTTTATCTCTACCTAATAATGTTAATAAAAATATCATATGGCAATCAGTTAATGGTGCTCCTTCAAAACAGAATCTCCACGTACCATCTTGCCTTTGCATCGTTTGAAGTGCAGTTGTCCTTCTCGCTATTTCTTCATGCACTTTTTCATATAATAACAAGGCATTCACCTACCCTTTCGAAATCCGTATAACGATATTCAAAAAAGCAACCGAATATGTGTAAAAACAAAGAAAAGCAGAACACATATTATGTTCTGCTCATAAGCAATATCCCACTCCGACAATAACCCCTAATAAAGCACCCACTACTACTTCATACGGTGTATGTCCGACAAGCTCATTTAACTTCTTATATTCTGTTTGTTTACCATGAAAAAATTCATTCAATATTTTCGCCTGTTTACTTACCGCAAGCCTTACTCCTGAAGCGTCATACATAACAATGATTGCAAAGATTGCAGCCACTGCAAATATGGTACTTTCCACACCTTCCACAACTCCAACACCTGTCGCAAGCGCTGTAACAGTTGAAGCATGAGAACTTGGCATCCCACCTGAAGCAAAAAATTTTGCAAAATCAAATTCACCCGTTTTAACTAATTTAAAGACTACTTTTGTTAACTGTGCTATAAACCACGAAATTACAGCAGCCATCAGCGGATCATTATGTAAAATTGTTTCCATGTTCTCAGCTCCCTACTAGCTATAATGGAAATTCTATATAGTATCAGTATAAAGAAAAATGCGTAGAAAATACTACGCATTATGATACTTTTGCTGATTTATTTTTTATAAATTTCGGTTGTTTCTGCACTAAAAACTTTGTCTTCGCTATTGAAAATACAAATAAAGCAACCCATATACAGAAAAATGCCATCATATGAGTAGATGTAAAATGTTCACCAAATACAAATACACCTAAAATTAAACTAATCGTTGGCGCAATATATTGTAAAAAGCCTACCATATAAAGCGGAATAAGTTGTGCTCCTTTTGCAAAATAAAATAGTGGTAGTGCTGTAACAATACCTGCTCCTATTAAAAGTAACGTCGATAGCATTGAAATAGCTCCAAATGAACCGAAACCATGTACCCCTGTCATAACGAGATAAATGAGCGCAAACGGCGTCACTAACATCGTTTCCATCGTAAGCCCAATCGTCGCATCATAGTTTAACAATTTTTTCGTTAATCCGTATAATCCAAATGAAAAGGCAAGTGATAAAGAAACCCATGGAATGGATCCAAAACGTATTGTTAAAATGATAACCCCTACTCCAGCTAAACCTACTGCAACATATTGCCAAAAGTTTAACTTTTCCTTTAATACGACTGTACCAAGTAAAATACTAATAAGTGGATTAATATAATACCCAAGACTCGCTTCAATGACATGATTATGATTAACGGCCCATATGTAGACAAACCAATTCCCACTAATCAAAATTGAAGCAATTGTTAATGACATTAATAATTTAGGTCGTTTAAAAAGATTCACAAACTCCCCAACAAACTGACGAAATCTCTTCGTAACAGCTAATACGATTAACATAAAAACGAACGCCCAAACAATGCGGTGTGCTAATATTTCATCTGCTGGAACTTCCTCAACCCATTTCCAATAAATCGGTAGGATTCCCCACATCGTATAAGCACCAGCCGCATATATAATCCCTTTTTTTTGCTGTGCTGATTGACTCCCCATCTTCCTTTTCTCCTCTTCTCGTTTTTCTCCATTATACGGTCCCACATGCTCACTTTACCAATAATCAATCTGCAATTCTTTCGACATTTCTCATACAGTAAAAAGTAAACATACTGTGATAACGACAAGTAACGGTATACCGAAAACAAATTTCTTTTTATGAGTTTTATGGTGAAACACATACATACCGATCCAAGCACCAACTGCGCCCCCAGCTGCCGCTGATAAAAACAACGTACTTTCTGGCGTTCTCCACTGTTTCTTCTTCGCTTTTCGTTTATCAAGCCCCATAAGGCTAAAAGCTATAATGTTAATAATAATAAAATAAATCCATTTCATCGCTTTCTCTCCCTATGAAAAATTCGCTTAATGGTAACATGAAAAAACGATGGAAACAACTGAAGAACACTTTTTATCAAACTAGTTTAATTCGTTACCTTCGTATTTATATAACCAATTAAAATCGCAGTTATAGCAATTAAATAGAAAGATGTTATGAGCAGGATCTTATATTTCATTCCCTTCACCCACTACCATATCATCGAAAAAACTACTCTCAATTACTTTCTCATCAAAATAAAGAACTACAATTAGCCCTACATATAATGAGACGAAATTTAAAAACCATTCCCCATTATCATCTTTCTTAGCTAAGCATTTAAATATCTCTTGAAATTGCATACGCTCATCTGTAGCAACAACCGGTCGCACACCAAAATATTTCAATACAAAATGTAAATCAAGCTGCACGGATAATGATAAAATATATTTTAATAGCTCCGTATAATCAGCAACACTTTTTTGACTATATAACTTCACAAGCTTTTGATGTAAATGAGGAATCGATAATTGTTCTTCAATCACTTTTGTTGCTTCTATCATTTCAATCATCTTCTTCATATCCATTACATTCACCCCTCTTGTAAAAAAACAAAGCCAAATAGTATTTATCTTATAAAGAGCAATAATTGTGCATTTCTAGTCTCTCTTTCTTCTTCACTAACTAAATCATACTTTTTTAGAAGATGAAAGACATCATTTAATATTTCTTGTGAGTGATTCCCTTGCAAAAATCCCTTTAACTCTTCAAAAATCATTTCCGATAAAAAGCTCTTTTGACTTTCAAGCTTATTCATTACATCTTCAATAGAATGATCAATACTACATGCCATATTAAACTTCCTCCTCTATCCTCTATAAATAATATCTTCTGCTAATGCAGTAAATACTTCTCCAACGAGAGAGTCTTCATCATATACAGATGAATCGTTATTTTCTTCACGTTTTGCAAAAGGTATTTGTGCAATTACTTCTGTTTGCAATTGTTCTGCTAACATTTCGCCGCCCCCTTTTCCGAAGAGATAATTTTTCGATCCATCTTGTTCTTCGTAATAAGCCATATTTTCCACAATTCCTACAATCTCGTGTTTTGTATGTTTTGCCATTACGCCTACTCTAGAAGCTACAAATGAAGCTACATTGTGCGGCGTTGTAACGATAATTTCTTTCGCCTGTGGGATCATCGCTGCAACATCAATGGCAACATCTCCTGTACCAGGTGGTAAATCGAGAAGTAAATAATCTAAATCTCCCCAGTGTGTATTCGCAAGGAAGTTTTGAATGCATTTATTTAACATCGGTCCACGCCACATGACTGGATTATTTCCTTCTGTAAAAAATCCCATTGACATAATTTTAACACCGTGACTAACGACTGGAATTGCTGTTTGATCAATCATTGTTGGTTTTTGATTCGTTTCCATCATAGCCGGAATGCTAAAACCATATATGTCTGCATCTAAAATCCCAACCTTTTTACCCATTCTAGCTAAGGCAGTAGCAAGATTAATTGTCACCGTTGATTTTCCGACTCCGCCTTTCCCACTCGTTACAGTAATAAAATGTACACCTGAATCATGACGGAGCATGCTTGGCATACCTGTTTCTGTTCTACTATTTTTCTTTAATTTTTCTGTTAGCATAGCTCTTTCTTCTTGTGTCATCGAACCAAATGTTACATCCACTTTAGATGCACCAATTGCGTGAAGGGACTCTTCCACATCTTGTTGAATTTTCGCCTTTAACGGACAACCTTGAATGGTTAACACTACTTCAAGCTTAACCTCTGTTCCATGTATTTGTACATTTCTAACCATATTTAATTCTACAACACTTTTGTGTAACTCTGGATCCTCTACATGTTGTAATGCGTTCATTATTTGTTCTTGAGTAAGCATAGAGCTCATCCCTTCTCTTATTCTAATATATATATAGCATCTTCTTATTACTTCAACTGATGAAAGTTTCCATCTATTTTTTAATGTCTTTAATAGTCATCGTTGCGAGAAAGCATTATTATCCCCCACTTACAGGCGGGATTAATGCGACGATATCTCCAGCTTTTATCATCTCTTCATTCGTTACAAACTCTTCATTAATTGCAACCATTACTGTACCCAAAGATTGCAAATGATAACTATCTTTCAACCATTCATTTAATTGTCCAACAGTCATTTCTTTTTTTTCTGAAATTATTAATTGATCCGATCCGACTTCCTCACGCAAATTTGCAAACAGTAAAATTGTAATCATTTTCTCATTCTTCCTTCTTCGGTTTTCCTTCTGGATATGATGTATTTTCAAGTTGATCTCCAATCCACATCGTTCCATCTTCCCAAAATTCTTTTTTCCAAATTGGAACGATGCGTTTTATGCGTTCAATCGCGTACTCATTCGCTTCATAAGCTACTTTACGATGCGGTGATGAAACTGCAATAACTACCGCAATATCCATTATTTCCAGCCGCCCTACACGGTGCGTAATGGCTACTTGTGCGTCCGGCCATTTCCCGTTAATTTCCTCACCAATTCTTGTAAGTTGTTTTACTGCCATCGGTTTATATGCTTCATACTTTAAATGTAGCGTTCGTTTTCCTTTTGTTAATTCTCTCACCGTACCAATAAATGTTGTAATCGCACCCGCTTCTCTTCTTGCGACTTTATTCGTTACTTCTTCCACTAAAATTGGTTTTTCTACAATCTCAAATAGTGATTGCCCCATTAGAAACACCTCTCTTATAAAATGTCCAAGGCCATTCACTACCTTCGTTATCTTCTAATAAAAGAACATCGACAAACATTTCTTTTTTATATCCTCTTGTCCCGCCTGGCAATACGATAAAAGCGTTCGATTCTGCTAATGAAGAAACCGAGCTAGACTTATCAAATCCTGATGGATATGCAATTAATTGCCCTTCATTACATGTCAGTTTTGCTCGTACAAATCTTGTAAATGGATTTGGTTTCAGAAAATCTTTTCCTAATAATGCTTTTTCTCTTTTCAAATGCGCTTTTTCACTAAACATATACGCACGAATACATGGTCTTACAAACAACTCAAATCCTACATAACATGCTGATGGATTTCCTGATAAACCAAATAATAGCTTGCCATTTAATTGTGCTACAGTCGTTACACTTCCTGGTCGCATTGCAACCTTATTGAAAAGAACGGATGCACCTAACCTTTCATATATAGCTGGTAAATAATCGTAATCTCCTACTGATACACCGCCCGTTGTAATGAGCATATCTACTTGACTTAACGCATCTTTCACAGCTGTAAAACACGTATCAAAATCATCACTAAACTTCCCAAAGTATTTTACTCTTCCGCCCACTCTTCGAATTTGAGACAGTATCATGTACGTATTACTATTTCGAATTTTCCCTGGCTCTAACGACTCATTTACATCAAGTAATTCACTACCAGTCGCTAATAGTCCAATTACTGGCTTTTTCGCAACTGGCACTTCACTATAACCGAATGTAGCAAGAAGAGCTGAAATACCTGGATTAATGTACGATCCTTTCTTTGCAAGAACCGTTCCTTTACGAGCATCTTCACCTTGAAAAGAAATATTATCACCCGTTTTGAATGAGCGTTTCACTTCCATATAATCGTTCCCATTATCCTCATATTGACGAGTCAGTTCTAACATAACAACCGCATCACAACCATTTGGAATTTGTGCTCCTGTCATAATTCGAACTGCTTGAAACGAACCTACTTTCTCATCGAATAGTGATCCTGCGCCAATTTCACCAACTACTTCAAATACAATTGGCGTTTCATAACTTGCTAAATTCGTATCTTCTGCTCTAATAGCAAACCCATCATACGGTGAACGATTGAATGAAGGTACGTCATGATCAGCTACTAAATCCTCCGCTAATATACGTCCGTAAGCTAATTCAATAGGTAGTAGCTCTTTTAAGCCATTGTTAGCAAATCCCATCACTTTTCGAATAGCTTCTGCAACCGTAATTGGCACTCTTCTTTCCATTATTGACAACCCTTTCTATTAACCGAATAAGCGATAATATAGTTGTTTCGCTTTTGGAATTTCGTTTGTACCATGAATGAACACACGACCATCTTGAAAAATAACGACGCGATAATCCTCTAATTGACAAGATAGTAAATATGGATTCCGCTCTACTTCCCCAAGTTTTTTTAATACTTTTTCTACGTCATCAAAATTGTATTGCCTATTTTCTATTGTTCTTATTTGAACTGTATTTCTTCCGCATAAAACAGTTACCTTCTTTTGGTTTTCGTATGATAAATAAGGATAAGCTCGATTTAAACCGCACGATGGACAATTGTCCGTTTTTATTTTTCCTAGTTTTATAAAATGATTTTGATTACTCCATATATCAAACATGAAAAACGTCTTTCTAATTACTGAGTAATCTTCCACTAAAATTTTGAGTGCTTCTGCCACTTGATATGCCGCAACGATTTGAACAGCTGGACTAATAATCCCAGCCGTGTCGCACGTCACACCTATAACGGGCACATTCTTCAGTACACAATGTAAACACGGCATTTTTTGCGGAATAATCGTATAACTCATACCGTATGATCCAACACAAGATCCATATACCCACGGAATATTATGTTTTTGTGATAAATCATTTATGATAAATCGAATATCAAAATTATCTGTAGCATCGATGATTACATCGACATTTTCTAATAGCCCTTCCATGTTTTCTACACTTGCATCCATTATGAAAGCATGTATTTGTACTTCTGAATTAATTTGTTCCAACCGTTTTTTAGCAGCAATTGCTTTCGGGATTTTCCCTCTTGCATCTTCTTCAGAGTAAAGTTGTTGTCTTTGTAAATTACTCCACTCTACGTAATCACGATCAATAATTGTCAACTTACCAATACCTGCACGCACGAGACTTTCTGCACTTGTACTTCCTAATGCACCTGCTCCTACAATTAACACATGCTTATTCCGAATTTTTTCTTGCCCTTTACTCCCGATTGGTTTGAACAACTGTTGCCGAGAATACCGCTCCTCCATTGCATACCCTTCCTTTCAAGAAATCTATTTCACATTAGGGTCTTGTTTTTGATAACAAGCAAAGTAAGCAAACCCTACAAATCCAGCTCCTCCAATGACATTTCCGATAAAAACAGGAACAAAGTTTTTAGCAAGGTCCAGCCACGTCAGATGACCTGCAAAAATAACCGCTGATATGACAAACATATTTGCTACTACTTGTTGAAATCCAATCACTACAAATGCCATAATTGGAATCCAAATCCCAATTATCTTTCCGACAAAATCACTCGTCCCGTAAGCGAGCCAAAGCGCAAGACAAACGAGCCAATTACAACCAATCGCCAAAATTAAAGTTCTCCCAAACGATTCGTGTAACTTCCCTTCCGCTATCGCTAACGTTTTATTTAAATAATCTCCCTCTGTTAATCCGCCAAGATGTCCAAAGCAATACGCAACGAAAATTGCACCAACAAAGTTCATTACAGTAATCCAAGCCCAATTATTCAGTACACTTATCAATGTAATTTTCTTTGCATAAAGCGCCATAGACAGTGACATCATATTTCCTGTAATCAATTCTCCTCCTGCTAACACTACGAGCATAAGCCCAATAGGAAACACTGCTCCTCCTAAAACATTCACTAAACTTCCCCAATGCTCCGGCAAATTACCTAAAACTCGAATGTTAAGTAAAAATCCTAATGATATAAATGCTCCTCCTAAAAAACCGAGAATAAGCATTGCTGGCAGCGTCTGGCTTACTTTTTGAACACCGGCCTCGATTACGAGTTCAGCAATTTGTTCCGGTTTATGAAATGCCATTACCAATTCCTCCATTTTCTCCAAATAAAAAAGCAGCTTCAAAAAACCTCCTCAAAATAAAGGTTTTTGAATGCTGCTTAATGTCTCTGCACATCTTTTACAGAGAGATCAATCATCACTTTTACTATGAAATAGAAAGTCCACATCTCTTGCACACTTTCCATTTTCCACTATTATGTCAGCCTTATATATTAACCACCGATATGTGACATTTCAATTTTAGGCATTGTTTTCTTATTAGTATGACTTAAGCGTTCGTCTGAATATCGATTTTCTCGATTATTCCAAATGTCGTGAATTACAGCTGTAATTTCCTCATCCGTATCCCCCGATCGAAGCAATGCTCTCAAATCATTTCCTTTAGAAGCAAATAAACAAGTATACAATTTTCCTTCCGCAGAAATGCGAGCTCTCGTACATGATGAGCAGAAAGAATCAGTTACAGATGAAATAATACCTATTTCCTCATCACTGCCTATATAACGGTACCTAGTAGCTACTTCACCTGGATAATTTGCTTCTATCCGTTCTAACGGCATAACCTCACGAATTGTATTTACTATTTCTTGTTTGGAAATAACTTCACCTAACTCCCAACCGTTATAATTTCCAACGTCCATATACTCAATAAAACGAAGAATATGCTTATTTTCCTTAAAGTATTGCGCCATCTGCAAGATGTCCTGTTCGTTTTTCCCCTTTTGAACGACCATGTTTATTTTAATTTTCATACCAACTTCAGCCGCAGCCTGTATACCCTCAAGAACCCTTTGCACTTTGCTTCTATTACCATTTAAATAGAAAAAGCGCTCTTCTTCTAAGGAATCCAGACTAACTGTCACACGTGATAACCCCGCTTTATATAAATCAGGTGCAAACTTTTTAAGTAACGATCCATTTGTTGTTAAACCGATATCCTCCACACCATCTATTTTATTAAGCCGCTCAATAAGCTCTGGAAGCCCTCTTCGAAGTAACGGCTCTCCGCCTGTAATCCGTAACTTTCTCACACCTAAAGAAACGAAAATACGTGTTATCCTTTCAATCTCATCAAAAGATAAAATTTTATCATTAGACAAAAACGAATAATCAGGACCAAATATTTCTTCTGGCATACAATATCGACAGCGAAAATTACAGCGATCAGTAACTGAAATACGTAAATCCTTTAACGGACGATGCAATTTGTCTAATGTAATTGATTTCATCTTCCTTGCCTCACTTTTACTTTTTTTATATTTAAAACACGTTCTGGATGCGTATATATATTTAAAGACTGATTACGAATAAACCCTATCGTAGTAATCCCTAGCTCTTCCGCTAACTGCAAAGCTAATTCAGTTGGCGCTGATTTTGACAATATAATTTCACAGCCGATTTTTGCAACTTTCAATAATATTTCTGAAGAAATACGACCACTAAAAACAATGATTTTATCTTTTATAGAAATATTATTTTTTAAACAATAACCGTAAATTTTATCTAGCGCATTATGCCTACCAATATCCATTCGACCTAAAATAATACCATTTACATCACATAAAGCTGCGTTATGCACTCCGCCAGTATGTCGAAATGTATCCGCAGATTGCTGCATTTCATTCATTAAACGAAAACAATCTTCGACAGCAACCTTTACATGGACACCATTCATTTTCTTTACGCTTAGTGCATCATTTGCAAAAACAAACCCTTGCCTACTCATACCACAGCACGAAGTAATATAACGTTTATTTTGCATTTGTTCGTAATACGGGTTTATTTTTGTTGTCGTCACGTGTACAAATCCTTCTTTCTCCTGTACCCATATGTCATCAATATCTTCATACTTCCGAATAATTCCTTCAGATGCTAAGAAGCCTATTACCATATCTTCTATATATTCTGGAGTACTAACCATTGTAACAAACTCCTGTCCGTTCATTTTAATTGTGACTGGAAACTCTGTTACAATGCTGTCCTCTATATGCTTAAACACCCCTTGTTCATAACGGAAAACTTCTCTTTCTACCTGTATCGGTTTCACGATCAGCATCCTTCTCTCACGTTATATTTTTATCAAAAACAAATACCGAAACAGCAATATCTTCTTCTACTTTCATATCTGAAAATAAGTTCACTAATTTCGCTCCAACAAGTTCCTCCAAATGTTCACGAGAATTCGCAGCGTAAACTTCTTGAATCATTTTCGTTCTAGCCATATGAACCATTTCCGCGCCATCCATCGTACTTGAAATGAATTTCTCAGTAGGTGTTAAGTTCCCATACAGTGTTGCAATCGCCATATTTTCAGCAAATACAGTATGAATTCGTTCTGGTCCTTTTCCGAATAGTTCCTTTCGGAGTTTTCGTATCATATCATTAAATTCATGTACCTTTTTCGTCATAAAATCATACCTCCTAAAAGCCTCATTTTACTTTATTATATATTTTACCAAAATGATCTTTTCGCCCAAACTATTTCGTACAAATATTTGGACGAAAAGGTTAACTTCATGAAGTTTATTCGTCTTTTAATCCTTTACCCATACCTTTTAGGAAATGAAGACCAAACCCGATAGCACGGTTAATATCTGGATCTTTTAATACTTTCATAAGATCGAATATCCCCACTTTTTTATTACTTTCTAGATGCTCATTACCTTCTTCCAGTCCTACTAATAAACTACCTATAAGTTTTTTCGTAAGTTCTGGGTCAAGTTCTGTTAAAGCACCTGCAGCACCCATCATATTATTAATTAAATTTGTAACAGGTTTACGAGTTACTTGACCGAGAACGATCTTTGCGATTGGTTCTTTCGCTTTCAGTATAGAATTTGCTGCTTCTAGCATGCCAATATCATTTAATTCCCCGACAATATGAAACATTTGATTTAAAGCTTCTTCATTATTAGCTAGAAGCTCCTTTAAATCCTCTAACTTTTGCTGTTTTATTTCTTCCTCAGTTAATTCATGTTTTTGAATCGTTTTAATAGGTGCAGCCATATTTTTTCTCCTCCCTACTTATCCGTTAAATGTACATACCCTGGACGTGCCCACTTACGATCTACCTCAATACCAGCTTGAGGATGACGTTTTTTATTACGCGGGTTCGCTTTTGGCATCGGATTTTCGCCATTAACTTCTAACACTTCCATGCGCACTTTCGTCTGTTTATAAGCAGGTGTATTCGTACGTACGTCAACAGCAGGGCCTGTTAAGAAATTAATTGCCGATTCATTATCTGTAGAGTTCATCGGTACATATAACTCATTCGCTTTTACACGATCCGTTACAAGTGCCCGTAATTTTAGTGCTCCAAAAGGAGAAACAAGGCGCACTAATGAACCTGTTTTCACGCCACGTTCTTTTGCAAGTTCTGGAGAAACTTCAACAAAAACGCCAGGTACTTTCGTTTGAATACCTGTTGATTTATTTGTCATATTTCCTTCATGGAAATGTTCTAACATACGACCGTTGTTAATGTGAAGGTCGAACTCCGCTGGGAATTCAGCTGGACGTACCCAGTCAGCAATCGCAAAACGCGCTTTTTTATCTGGGAAATTAAATCCATCTTGGAAAAGTAGCGGTGTATTCGTTCCATCAAAACTTCCCCAATGGAAACTATTCCATCCTTCAAGTACTTCATAGTTTGCTTGTGAGAATAGCGGTGATAAGCTTGCCATTTCAGCAAAAATTTCACTTGGGTGACTATAATTCCAGTTTGCACCTAATTTATTCGCAATCTCCTGCACGATCCACCAGTCTGGCTTCGCATCACCAAGCGTAGGAAGAACTTGATACAATCTTTGCACACGTCTCTCTGTATTTGTGAAAGTACCTTCTTTCTCAAGAGATGGTGCTGCCGGTAATACAACATCTGCGTATTGAGCAGTTTTAGAAAGGAAAACATCTTGTACAACGAAGAAATCAAGGCTTGATAACACTTCATGTACATGATTTGCATTCGAGTCTACAAGAGCCATATCCTCTCCGACAAGATACATAGCTTTCATCTTTCCTTCTTCAATTGCGTGAAGCATTTCAATATTATTAAGACCTGGTTCACTATCAATTTCCACTCCGTAAGCCATTTCAAATTTCGTACGTTCCATATCGTTCGTAACGTGCTGATATCCAGGAAGCCATCCTGGTAAAGTTCCCATATCACAAGCACCTTGTACGTTATTATGACCTCGGAGTGGGTAGGCACCTGCACCTGAACGACGATAATTCCCTGTTGCAAGAAGTAAGTTTGAAATTGCAGCGGAAGTATCAGAACCACCTGTATTTTGCGTTACCCCCATACCCCAAAGGATACATGTACCATCTGCATCACGAATCATTTCAGCCATTTGGATAAGTGTTTCTGTTGAAATACCTGTTACTTCTTCTGCATATTCAAGTGTATATTCTTTTAAGCTCTCTTTAAAATCTTCAAAGAAGTTTACATTTTCATTAATAAACTCCTGATCATGCCAACCTTGATCAATCATATATTTCGCAACAGCCATTAACCATACTTGGTCTGTTCCTTGTTTTGGACTAATAAAGACATCTGATCGCTCTGCCATTTCTGTTTTACGAAGATCCGCTACAATTAACTTTTGTCCGTGTAATTTATGGGCCCGTTTAATACGTGTAGCTAAAACAGGATGACCTTCTGTCGGATTACATCCTACAATAATAACAAGACCAGATTGCGCAATATCTTTAATCGTTCCTGCATCACCGCCCATACCAATTGTACGGAATAAACCATCCGTTGCTGGTGATTGGCAATAACGTGAGCAATTATCAATATTATTCGTTCCAAATACTTGCCGAGCTAATTTTTGAATGACATAATTGTCTTCATTCGTAATTTTAGAGGAAGAGATAAATCCGATAGAACCTTTGCCGTACTCTTCTTTAATAGCGCCTAATTTATTTGCAACTACATTCAGTGCTTCTTCCCATGTAGATTCAACAAACGTTCCATTTTTACGAATTAATGGTTTCGTAATTCGTTCTTTAGAATTTACGAAGTCCCAACCAAATTTCCCTTTTACACAAGTTGAAATTGCGTTAACTGGCGCATCTGAAGTTGGTTGTACTTTAAGGATTTTACGCCCTTTCGTCCACACTTCAAATGAACAACCGACACCGCAAAATGTACATACTGTTTTCGTTTTCTTCGTACGAGTCTCACGCATGGCCGCTTCCACTTCTGATACCGCAAAAATACCGCTATATCCAGGCTCAACTTCTTTAATTAAATCTACCATCGGTTCAAGAATATCCGGCTTTAATCCCGTCATAAATCCAGCTTCACCAAGCATTGATTTCTCCATTAAAGCATTACAAGGACAAATCGTTACACATTGCCCACAGCTCACGCATGAAGAATCATTGATATCTACACCATTATCCCAAATAACACGAGGACGCTCGGCTTCCCAGTCGATAGATATCGTTTCATTTACTTGTAAGTTTTGGCACACCTCTACACATTGACCACATGCGATACATTGATTAGGGTCGTAGCGATAAAACGGATGAGTCATATCAACTTCACTTACATCTACTTTTGGTTCGTAAGGATATTTTTGATGTTCAATCTCCATTAATTCTGCAGTATTATGCAGTTTACAGTTCCCATTATTGTTGTCACATACCGTACAATATAATAAATGGTTTTCTAATAATCGATCCATCGCCTCTGTTTGTGCTTCTTTCGCACGACCAGAACCGAGTTCAATGTTCATACCTTCCGTCGCCACTGTCGAACAAGATCTCATCAACTTTCCATCAACTTCTACAATACAAGTGTCACACGTTTGAATAGGGTCTACTTCTGGTACATAACAAATTTGCGGATGTTCAATCCCGTTGTCATTAATGATGCCTAATATCGTTGAACCGGGCTCCGCTGTATACTTTTTTCCGTCAATTGTAATATGAACCATGTTGTCATTCATGGTCTTTCCCCCTTTTTGAGAATAAAAAAACTCCACCACGAAAATATACGCACCACATTTTGGGCACGTTATCATCATGGTGGAGTAGTGTATTAGCACATCTTGCTAAAATACCAATCCATTTATTCATAAATAAAACGATAGATTCATAACAGGTCATATCACGATTCCATCTTTAACACTATTATTATAACGTTAAAGTTAAAAATATACAATATGTAATTTAAACTACGCATATGTCTGCATGCAACTATCCATAATAACCCATATAAAGTGAAACTTTAATCAGCCTTAACCAATCGGGCTTTTACGGGCAGCCCGTTAATTCGGGATAAAACATAACAAGGAGAAAGTGAACAAATGGGGTCTTTTAACAAATGGATACGCGGTGAAAAATCTTTTTCTGCACAAAAGCAAGCTGATCATACATTACATAAACCTATTTCTTCTTCTCTTCCACTTAATTTAAAACACTTGTCCAAGTTATTTAGTGGTATTCCAGAATTAATTACACGTACTTTTCCGTTAAAAAACGGCCAAGAGGCTGCTCTTATATATATGGAAGGACTTGTAGATAAAACTGTTATTAATGTAGATATTCTTCGTCCTCTTTTATTTAAAGAGTGGAATGAGGACGATTTTTGGGAATCTTCCGTTTCTATCGGAAATATAAAAAAGGTTCAGAAGTGGACAGACATTGAACAATCCCTTTTACATGGTAAAAGTATTTTATTTATAGATGGGCAACTATCAGCTTTAGAACTAGATACGCAAGCGGCACCAAAAAGAAGCATTGAAGAACCTACAACAGAGACATCAATAAAAAGCTCACATGAAGGATTTAATGAAGTAGCGAGCGACAGTCTCGCTCTTATTCGCCGATATATCCCAAATCGCGAATTAAAGGTGAAGGAATTCACCGTTGGCGAGCGAGCAAGTGCTAAAGTTTTTTTACTTTACCTAGCAGACATCGCAAACGAAGATGTCATACAAGAAATGACATGCCGCATTGAATCAATAAAAGTGGATGCTATTCTTACTACCGGTGAATTAGAAGGTTTTGTTGAAGATAATTCATACACGCTCTTTCCACAATTATCAATAACCGAACGTCCTGATACGACGGCCCATCACATTTTGAATGGGCGAATCGCTGTTGTTGTAGATCGCTCACCCGGCGTATTAATTGGACCTATGACCTTTTCAGCTTTTTTTCAAACAATAGATGATTACAGCTTCAGGCCAATGATTCCATCTTTTATACGTCTCCTTCGTTTCACAGGATTATTTATTGCAATTTTTGCTCCTGCTCTTTATATTGCTATGATTTCCTTTCATTATGAAGTGATTCCGCTTAAATTATTGTTAACAATCGGCGAGTCTCGTGCTAAAATTCCTTTTCCACCTATATTAGAAGCACTTTTGATGGAATTAGTACTTGAAATGCTCCGTGAAGCTGCGGTTCGGCTTCCGGGTCCCGTTGGACAAACGATCGGCGTCGTAGGAGGAATTGTAATTGGACAGGCTGCAGTGCAAGCAGGAATTGTAAGTAACGTTATGGTTATCGTCGTATCCATTACTGCAGTCGCTTCTTTCATCATCCCTAACATGGAAATGTCTGCAGGGATTCGGCTACTTCGATTCCCAATGATGCTAATTGCTTCTTTATTTGGTGTCATTGGCATTATGGTTGGGATGGCAGTTATCATCATCCATATTCTTTCTATGGAATCACTTGGTGTACCATATGGTAGTCCTTTTTCTCCGTCATTTGCTTCGGATTTAAAAGACATTCTTATACGTTTACCATGGAAAGTAATGAAAAAACGACCGCTCTCTCTTAACTTAAAACAAGAAAACCGACAACGAGACGTGAAAGAAAGGAAGGAAAATAAGTGACAAATCGTGCAAAGAGGGAGATCACTTTATTTCAATACATTCTAACAATTAGTGGTGTTCAAGTTGGATTCGGCGTCCTCACGCTTCCTCGTGAAGTTGCACAAGGAGCGAATACCGATGGCTGGATGTCAATTATTATTGGATAGGCTATAACGACTTGTGTAAGTCTTTGCATTATACAAATTATGGCGAAACATCCTGGTTATTCTTTACTTGATGTATTAACACGTTATTTAGGGAACTGGCTGGGAAAAGTCGCGATGCTTCTTTGGATTTTATATGCTGTACTTGCCGCTGTTTCTTTAATATTCTCCCTCTTATATGTCATTCATATTTGGATTTTACCTAGATCTCCAATGTTTTTAATTATGATTTTGCTTTCTATTCCAATGGTTATGCTAGCATGTAAAGGTGTTCTCATTATAAGTCGCTACGCTGTTTTTACTGTTCTATTTACTTTGTGGATGCCATTGCTATTATTTATCCCTCTTAAAGATAGTCATTGGATTTACCTTCTTCCTCTTCTTAAGGAAGGTTGGATGCCAGTTTTACACACAGTAAAATCAACTATTATTGCGTTTCTCGGATTTGAGTTTGCATTTGTCCTTTATCCTTACCTTAATAACAAATCATCTGCAAAGAAAGGAATTGTTCTTGCAAATCTAATTACACTATTTGTTTATCTTCAAGTCACTTTCGTCTCTTTTGTTTATTTTAGCCCAGATGGTATTACAAAGTTTTTATGGCCCATTCTTTCTCTTGTTACACCATTTCACTTTTCATTTCTTGAGCGCTTTGAAATTATCTTTTTGTCATTTTATCTCTTTATTATTTTTGATTCTTGCATTCCTTATATTTTCACTGCTTCAGATGGAATCAATCAATTACTTAACAAAAAAAGCAATTCATTGCCTGTTTGGTTTTTATTATTCGGGTGTGTTTTCGTTTTATTCCTTTATACTCCTTCCTCTTATCAAATAAGTGCCTTACGGGAATTTTGGGGAACTACAAGTTATTTTATCGTTTTTCTATTCCCAGTCGTATTTCTCTTATACATGACACTTTATCAGTATTGGAAAAGGAGACAAATTTAAATGAGACGCTTTATTCATTTCACTATACTTTGCTTTCTCATAATCTTTTTAACAGGCTGTGGCGATCGGCTCGACTTAGAAAAACAATCGATTTCATTAATTTACGGGTTTGACGCAAAAGCAAAAGGTAAATTAATTGTGTACCATGTAAACCCTATTTTTAATGAAGATGTAGAGAAAAAATACGAAACCCATGTAGCGAAAGTATATACCCCTCGAGAAGCAAAAGCAACGTTTAATAGTTCAAGCAACGGTCTAGTTTCTACAGAAAAGTTACAGCTCATTTTATTTAGCAATAATTTTTTAAAACAAGAAGGTGCTATGCCTTACCTTGATGTTTGGTATCGCGACCCTAAAAACACTGGAAATATGCGTTTGGTTGCAGTAAATGGTCCCATTTCCTCTGTTATATATAATAACTTTAAAGATAAGCCTGCTCTTCCTGAGTACTTAACTGATTTAATTAATACGAACAAACTGTACAATCGGACCGTTTTTACGACATTTCATGAATTTCACAGGCAAACGTTTAATAAAGGTATAACACCTGCTATTTCAGAAATAAAAAAAGGTAAAAAAGATGTTATCGTTACTGGTTCTGCACTACTAACTTCTCGTGGAATTTATAAAATGTCATTAAATCTTTATGAAAGCGCACTTCTTCTTCTATTACAAAAGAAGGCTAATACACCAGTTTCTCTTACAATGAAGATCCCTTCTACTCGAGTTGAAAGTAATAGTAATTTAAAAGATACAGAAGGCAACGATTTCGTAACTATAAATGTTCTTAGCATGAATCGTAACATTCGTTCAGGCTATAGCGATAACCGTTTCAAATTTAATATTAAAATGAATTTAAAAATTGCTATATCTGAGATTACATTCAATATGGATTTAGATAAAGATAAAAAGAAATTAACTTCACTTATCGCAAAACAACTAAACAAAGATTTAAACGAATTAATTCACAAAATTCAAAAACAGCAACTGGATCCATTCGGATTTGGTGATTATGCGAGGGCTTTTCAATATAAAGAATGGAAGAAGGTTGAAGACGATTGGCCTAATTCCTTTTCCAAAGCTAGTGCAAAAGTAACACCGACTATCAAAATTTTAGAAAGTGGGATTATTAAATAAAAAATACACGCTATCTGTTCTTATAAGTATAAAGAACAGATAGCGTGCTTTCATTTACATGACAAGTATTAATTCAACAGACTATACTCTATTTCCGTTTCTAACATTACTATGTTTTTTTGCGTATATAAAATATATAAAAACACCGATTATAATCCATGCCACAAAACTAATTAAAGTAAGCTTAGAAAGGTTCAAAGCTAAATATATACAACTTACTATTGAAACGATAGGTAAAAAAGGTACTAGGGGCGCACGGAATGGTCTTTTCATATTAGGATGTGTCTTCCTTAGTACAATGACAGCTATAGATACAAAAACAAATGCTGTTATCGTTCCCATATTCACTAAATTAGCCAATAAGTTCAAATCCACTAATCCCGCTAATAAAGCTGCTAGTATGCCTGTAACCCATGTATTAAAAAATGGCGTTTGTAAACGTTTATGAACACTGGAAAGTCTTTTTGGTAATAACCCATCTCGACTCATCGAGTAAGATACACGAACAAATGCAAACATAGCTACTAACAGAACTGTCGTTAGCCCCGCTATTGCCCCCACCGATAACAAGCCAGCAATTCTATCTTCTCCTACAGTGCGCAACGCATATGCAACTGGATCAGCAACATTCAACTCCGTAAACGGAACCATTCCAGTCAACACGAATGAAACTCCTACATATAGAACGGTACAAATGAATAAAGAAACAAGTAGCCCAATCGGTACGTTACGCTGTGGACGCTTCACTTCCTCTGCAGCTGTTGCAACTGCATCAAATCCTAAAAAAGCAAAGAATACAGTGGCTGCTCCTCCTACCACACCGTGAAAACCAAACGGCAGAAATGGTTGCCAATTTTCTGGTTTTACATATTGTGTCCCTACAATAATAAATCCTACAATAACAGCCAGTTTAATAATAACCATTATATTATTAATTCGGGCACTTTCTTTTGCACCACGGCTTAATAAAAATGTTACAACTAAAATAATCAGAACTGCTGGTAAATCAATAATTCCACCCTTCCCCATGCCAGGTGCTGATGCAAAGATTGTAGGGATGTGAATATTAAACCCTAGTAGCAATGACTGAAAATAAGCTGACCATCCTGCTGCCACCGCAGAAGTTGCTAATAAGTACTCCAACATCACACACCAACCAACTATAAATGCAAAAATCTCACCTAATGTCATATATGTATACGAATATACACTTCCTGAAACTGGAACTGCAGATGCAAATTCAGCATAACAGAAAGCTACACATGCACATACAATGGCCGCTAATATAAATGATAATACAATCGCTGGACCAGCATGTTTCGCCGCTACGATACCAGTTAATACAAAAATCCCTGTACCAATAATCGCTCCAATTCCTAAAAGAGTTAAATCAATCGCTCCTAAAGTTTGATTCAATACTTTTTTCTTTTCTTCATCCATTGTTTTCTTTATTAAAAGACTCATTCATTGAAACCTCTTTTGCAAGTTTATCTCTTACTAATTACAATCTTTATTACTGTTCTGTTTAGAAAATAAAATTATACACAATTTACTCCTTTTCTCTTATAGACTTAGCAATCTTAAAAACAGAAAAATCAATCTTTTTAACTCATAGTAAATTTTAAAAATAATTATTGCGAAAATACATCTCTAAGAATGCTGATTGAATTTATCATACAATTAATTATATTGTCAACAATATAATTAATTAAACAAAGACGGTTAATTATGTATCAAATGTTATTTTTAAACATAATTATTTTCTCGAAAACATTGTTTTTTTTCTGTTTTCATGTTCATATTCATTTTCCCTCACTGATTTTTATACAATTTTCATTACATAGAATTCAAATAAAATCACCATACCTTTAATCAAAATACTATCTTTAAATAATAATTCATTTGAAGTTATGTAACCTTTTTAAGCGAATAAAAAAGTGCAGATTTTCATCTGCACTTTTTTTATTCTTTCACTTCAGCTTCTGCACTACTATTTTCAAGATTCTCTTTCTGAGCTTCTTCTTCTATCTCAGCTGAAATCATTCCATAATAAAGTTCTGGATACAATCCAAATATTTGATATACACTTCCTAAAAACGGCATCAGAATCCCTCTTTTCTAAAGTTGTATTGCCACTTTTAAGGATTCCCTTTTCATTCATTATACATTCGTTTTTGGCGTTTCTTCTTCATCTTGAACACTTAATAAATTTTGCCACTTTTTATAAGGAGCGCTATTCGGATCCACATACCCTTTTGCATACGAACGATCCCACAATTGTTTAATAAACATTTCTTTCTCTTTCTTCGCAACCATATCGGCACCTGTACCGTAATAGTTTTGAAAGTATAGTTCGATTTCATCAAGGAATAATCTTAATAATTCATCTGACGTTTCTTCTAACGTCGGATCATACTTCGCTTCACGGTCATACATTAAAATCATATCTAAAAGATTGTGAACATGTTCTTTTCTAAGCCATCTTACATCTTGAGCTCCTAATACGAACGGATGTGTATATAAATGTCCACCTTGAATCATTGCCTTTTCTTGCTCTTCTTCAAATCTGGACAAGATGTTTTCATAAATAAACGGATTATGAAGTAATGCTCTGTGTAATTTATAACTTTCACTTGAAATATTTTTCCCCATCGACTGAATTAAGAAGCTACGTCCAACGCCGTTATATTGATACACAAACTGCCCATCAACAGCAACTAAACTAATCCAGCGATACATATACGCATATAGAAGGGCACGATTACATTTATCGTAGTCTAACTTCGTTTGAGTCGCATTCAAGTCGGGCATAAAGGCTGGTAAGTGCCAATACTTATCTAAATGCGGCGTTAAACTAGATTTTTTACTATTTAATTTGTTTACACGGCGATAATATGATTGGAAGTAGTCACCTTTATCATTCATAAAACCGTTCGCAATGTGTCCTGATGATAATTTAGGAAAATCTTGCAATGATAAACCGTAATGTGCCCGGTAACAGATCACTTCAAATGGTGAAAAAGCTTCATGTACTGTATCTTTTTCTTTAAACATTTCTTGAATTAATTCTTCTTGCAGTTCTTTCTTTAAAGTTGGATGTATACCCCAATATTGTAATTCCCTATGGTGAGAAACTTTCGGCACGAATGGACTAGCTAAATGGAACAGATCTTCAATTTTTTCACGAACGTATTCATCACGATCACGCTTCTTATAATCCGCTTCTTTTCGCAATGCCTCTATAATATTAAGTTCTAATTTATCACGATAACGTACTTGTAATTCATCATAACAATAGCTCAATATATGTTCACGGTAAAAATCTTCTACCTTTTTCGATTGAATCTCTTCCGTTTTCGCATCCCGACAATATTCCCCATACAAACTCATATAAATTTCTGCTGATATATCTTTCGGCAATACACCTAAATTTAAATGTTGCTGCATATCTTGCCATATTTTTTCTTGCAACTTCTCTTCCGCTAATACGTATACATTCGTTGGGTTTGTTTTCCCTTCAAACTCCTTACTTCTTTTTTGAATTTCAAACAATAAATTTTCACGTGTTTCATGTAAATTATCAAAAAACCTTTCCCAATATTGAATCATTTTATTAACTGCTTGATATAACGATTGATAAACGAGTTCTAACAGCATTTCTTTTCTGTACTCATTTAATTTGTGTACATATTGCGTTACGATATCTTCAAATTCTTTTTTAAATAAACGTTGTTGATTATTCACCATTTTTCCAAACCAACCTTGTTGCTGAGCGATTTCAACGCGGCGTACAGCAGTTACCGTTCCATCTATATTACCTACATTAAATTTTTTATCATAATTTTGAATTACATTACGCTTCTGTTCATTATTTTCATGTAGTCGATTCATTTTTTCTACTAACTGCTTTCGAATTTCATATAACATAAAACGCGCTGCTACTGGATGAACAGGGTCTGTTTTCTTTAAAAACCATGTATTTAATTGATAGGACTGTCCTTCAGACCCACTTGGTGAAAAACGGTCTGATTCAATCATGTCATATAAAAGTGTCGTTACATGTTCATGTACACGGCTCGGAATCGCATACGCATATAAACGAACCGCATGATCTACTCTCGCTACTTCTCCTTTCATTTGTTCCATCATTTTTAGTTTCGCAGCTGAAATTTTACACTCGTGCTGCAAACGATTTAATTCCTCATCTTTTTGCACTGTGCGCTGTACATAGCTTTCTACAGCTTCTAAAAACAGTTTAGATTTCGCAACTCCGAGCTTACCGCCCTCTGCTCCTTCACGCGTTTCATTGTACATTTGTCTATAGAAAATATGGGCTTGTTCTGGACGAGTAGCAAGATGTTCTAAATCCTCTAAATAACTTTTGCCACGCTCTGGCTTTTCACGCTGCATACCACGTTTTACATCTTGATCGTACCTTTGCTTCTTTTCTTGAAAGAGTTGATCCAAATGAAGCCACGATTCGTCTAAACCTTGCACAGCCCATTTTAAAGCACAATATTTTAACACATGTTCATATGGATAAATGAGCTTTGCTGTTCCTGCCCCGCAATATCGTCCTTTCCCGCTTGATTCTGCCAATTGCTGAATTTGATTATCTTCCTGTGCAAAATGACTTGTGGACATCGGACTAAATAACTGTAAATAAATCGTATTTGCCATCTGCTCCATATAATCCGATAAATTGTGTAAATGGTGTCCATGTAAGTTTTCGTAATCGTATAAGAAACAATAATTGTATGGTAAATGATGTTGTTTAATCGTATGATTCGTTCTTCCATCCTCATCTACTTGATCCGGACGGTATTCTAATTCAATCGTTACACCACCGCGTTTTGATAATTCTCCAGTTGAACCGAGCGTAATGGCATGCAATTCTTTTAAAGACGCATAACCATTTGCTTGCACCGTTTCAAATTCTTTCGCACTAACCGTTCTCGTCTTCACTAACACATCAGGCATTAAAAATGCACCGCGTATTAAAATGTTATGATGCTGCAGTTTTTTCCGAAGCATTTCACGTAAATATAATGCAATTTGCAGAAACATCCCCGAACCTGTTCCGCCTGCTAGTGATGTTACAATAATAACTCGCACACCATATTCCGTTTGATCACTTGTAACCGGAAAAATCTTCTCAATTTCTTGCCAAAAGGACGTCAATTTATCTTCTTTCATCGCAGCACGTAACGCTAAACGTGAAATGACGCGTAACTGTCCTGCTCCTTCTGTTAATGGTTTATCAAGTATTGTTGGATCCATTGGAAACCACTCTGGAATCGTTGGATCTCCTGCAATATACTCTCTAGGCGTTTTACTTGAACTCGTTTGTGTCTTAAACTTTCGAATATGATCAAATTTACTCAATGTATTCACATCTGTATCAAATACGTGCATCGCTACCTTTTTTCGGCGCTCTTCAGGCAGTTTTTCATATATTTGATGCGTCACAGTACTACCGATTCCACCTAATCCAATTAATATCGTTGGAACTTGTAATGTCATGTGAACCACCTTCCTATTCTTGCTTGTTTAAAAAGAAAGGGAAAGAAAGCTAAGACTCCCCTCTTATCCCTACCTACTATTCACATTCATATTTGTAAATCTCCTTACCATATCCTCTATCAATTAATAAAAGTTCATTTGGATATAGTGTCTTATGCTCCATTCCTACTTCTTCCTCTGTTATAAACATCCCATCAATAATCATTCCTACTACTTGTGACTCTTTCGCTACAAAGACAGATTTCGAACCTTTCTTCGCTATAAACGTAACGGATTGCACAGTTTTTCTTTCTGCTCGAAATGGGATACCAAAATAATGTTTCCACCATTTATTTCGAAGTAATTCTGGTTCAGATTGATATAACCAATCTTTCGCTACTTCTTGATCCCATTCGTAATACAATAGTGCTTTCCGGTGAAATCTTGGACGAACAATCCATCCTAAAACGATTATGCCTACTATTAGCAGCAATAAAGTGATAGGAATGACAAACTTAAAAATAAGCGCATACTTTTCATAAAACGGCGCACTTTGAATATGGAGTGATATTTGCTTCTTTACTTCTTGTAATTTCGCATCTTGTATAACGATGGTAGCTTCTACGGTGCCAGTATCTGTGAAATTGAATGTGTCGGAGTAATAAGGACGAGGATAAACGTAAATTTGATTACCACGTTGTTTTATTTCATAGTTGATTGATTGTTTAGATGTGACACCAGTAGATTTTAATAGTTTCTTTACAGCCCCTTCTGTCATCAGCTTACCATCTAACTTTGGTTGTAAAATAAACGGTTTACTATTCTCTAAATTCGTTACTTTTTCTTCATAATCTTTCGTAACAGTTTGAAGTGATAATTTTGGCTTTTCTGTTGTTTCAATTTTGAATTCTTTCGTCTGTCTGTAAAATCCCTTTATATTCATATGAACTTTTCCACGTACTAACCCTTTACCAATCTTCGTTTCGTAATAAAACACATGCCTCTTATCGTTCCACTTCATCGGATATTGTTTTCCGTCTATTTCTACTTCTGCTTGAAAGTAAGAAGACTGAATTGGTAACTCAGTAGGCTTTGCTTCAATAACAGCAGTAACACCTTCGTACATTTGTTCAACATTTTTTTGACTATTATCATCTTTGTCATAAGTAGAAACCGTATAGTTAAGCGCTGGTTCAACAAGTACTTGCAATCCTTCTTTCTCAATATCCCGATCCACTTCTATCGTATATGTTCCTGGTTTAATGACTTCCTGATTTTCCGTGCTTATATGAACTATATTTCCGAATAATTTCGCTTCTCCGGGTGCATGTATGGAAAAAGAAGACTGTAACTGTAATGGTTTCGAAATTTGTGTGACCTGATAATTAGACAGCGAAGGCGATTGTCGTACAAGCGTCATACGCTTTAATGGGAACGGCGTTGTAATCTCTACTTTCTTTCCTACTACTTTCGTTTTTACAATCGATTCAACGGAGGAGAATGGATCACGATTCGCAACTAATGCTGCCACTTGATTTACACTTTTTACAATGCCGTCCTCTCCGCTTGACGGCATCGTAACTCCGTTTATCTCTTTCTTCCATATTTCTTTAAACGTATTTAATTGTTCTTTTTCTTGCTGCCCTAAATCCTCTTCCATCGTAATTAAGATAGGATGTAAAGATATCTTTTTTACATCCATTTCTTTCTTAAAGTCTGTTAGTTGCTTTGTAATTTGTTCTTTTCCGCCAACTTTATCTTTTTCTAGATCATTAAATGCCCCGTCAGTTAATACAATAAGCCAAAATTCACGTTTTCCATCTATATCTGCTTCCTTTTTTATAGATTGCATCGCCGTCTCTACTGCGCTAAAAGGAGTATTTAAATACGTTTTCCACGCTCCAATTCCTTCAATTTCTGTTTGCCTTTTATCCTTCGTTAACGAAATGTTTAACGGATTATTCGGCTTGCTCATTGGAACATAAGAAAATGTATCTTTTTCATCTAATAGCGCAACTAAACTTTGCAAAGCGTAATTGGCATATTTCCAGCGATCGTTATTTCTCATGCTGCCCGAATCATCATATACAAGTGAAACGACCCTTTCCTTTGCCTCCTCTCCTTTTGCAAAAGTCCAATAAGGATGTAACCATATAAATAGAAACAACATGAATGTGGCACAAATTCGAATTTTCATGATGAGGCTTCGCCACCTTTGTAGACAAATTCCTATGTTTAAATTTATGAGAGGAAACAAGATATATGACTTGTATTTTAGGACAACTAACCCACCATAACTTTATTATGTAAACATATATATACACTTGGTAATATTCTTTATAGCATTTTCTATCCAATTATATAGGCAAAAAAGCCTGTCTAAGCTTCATACTTAAAACAGACTTTTCCTACTTTTCATATTAAAAACACACAACAAAAAGTTTGATTTTTTAATTAGCACATTACTTCAATTGTAAATCCACCAGGCGCTTCGACATAAAACGTATACGCATGTGCATGTTTAGGAGGTTCAACCAAAAATCCATCTTCCTTCAATCTTTGATTCATTTTATTTATTAGTTCCTCATTTTCTTGTGGAAATCCTACATGAAATGTTTTAGGATACTGAACTTCTTTCCCTTTCATTAAATTTAGTATAAACCCATCCTTATCACGCATAACTGCAAAGCCATTTCCCCTCGTTCCACTTCAAATTAATCCAAAATATTTTTCTAAAAATTCTCTAGTAGCTACTCCATCTGTAACCGTTAATTTAAGATGCCTAATTTTCTAATACTTTATCATATAAAGTAAAACTTTGATCAGTGGGGCGTTTACGGACAGTCTGGCTTCCCCTAACTTTTTTGCTCCAGCCAAATTTTTTGGTAGGAGTTTTACTGCCCAAAAATAGCGGGATAAATAAAAAACACGCCTTTCACAGCGTGTTTCATTGCTTCACATATACTTCAACAATTGGATTATCTTTGTTATCTGCATGTAAGCGTATATTCGCTTCACTCGTATTATAAATGCTGGCTAATAGCATAATCGTTAACAAATTAGGAGTCTTAGCATCACTTCCGTATTTTCTTTCAAGCGCTTCTTTATATTCAAACTCTAAATCCCCCTGTATATATGTATACACTTCAAATCCATCTTCTAAATTGCAAACTACTGTATCAATAATATCCGCTCCTACTTGTTTCTTCATTTCATCTCGCAATGCTTCTATAAATTCTTTCCACGGTACTTCGTATGTTTGAAACTGATCTGTAGATTTCATTGCCTTTCCCTCCTTACTATATCCTTTCTCTATATTTCCCCTTTCATATAACAATTATGATAGGTAGGTCATTCGTACAAGCCGCACTTGTCCCCCTTACATATCGTATTACTGTAAGGGGGAAGGAGGACAGAACATGCATAGACAAAGATGTTATGATACGTGCCGACGTTATTTCGGTAAAGTTGTTCGAATTGAAGATCGCGATGGTCGCATTCATTTAGGCAAAATAATCGATGTGACAAATGAATCTGTATGGATCGAACCAATGCAACAGCGCTCATCTTTTGATACAGGATTCGGATACTATGACGCATATGCAAACGGTGGTTGTGATCTTTGCGGCGGCATTAGCAGATGTGATAGTTGCGGATTCGGTTGCGGTGGTGGATTCAGTAACTGTGGATGTGGCGGTCGTGGTTGCGGTAATTGTGGTGGCGGCGGCTGGGGCGGCGGTTGTGGCTGGGGCGTTGAACTTGGATTTGGTTTCATCTTCGGAATTACTTTAGCTGCATTATTTTTCATTTAACATAGTAAAGAGTTGACTACCTTTAGCCAACTCTTTTTCTCTACTTTTCACATATAAATATACGGTGTCCTAAAACATGTTGGTACATACGTCGTACGTTTTCATGTTGTACCCATGCCTCATATAACTCATTCGGAATATATGTTGATACATTCCATTCCGGCTCTTCTATATAGCTAGATATCGTTTCTGCAATTGTACCACCGCCAGCAATTGTAATTCTTTTGAAATTTGCTTTCTGAAATAGTTGTACCCACTCATTCTCAGTTAATAATTCTTTCATGCCATATAATTGGGCAATTTTTTCTTCCTCACTCTTCTCAATATGTGTATTAATAATCATTTCAATGACAACAAGCTTACCATCCTTCTGTAATACACGATAGCACTCTGAGATAACCCTTTCTTTATCTGTAAAAGCGAGTATCGATTCCCCAAGCACAAACTCAAATGAATCATTTAAACAAGGTAATCGCTCTGCATCACCTTGAATCAATTGTACATTCAATCTTTCAAACAACCATCTATCTTTCGCCTTTTGAATCATAATTTCATTCTTTTCAATCGCTGTTACTTTATAACCGAATTCTTTTGTCATGTAAGCCGCTGTTCTCCCCGTACCACAGCCTATTTCAAGGACATCCGCTCCTTGTCTAAGAGGCAGTTGTGCTAACAATTGTTTTGTTAACGTAAAACCACCAGGATGAGCACTTCCTATTCCGTAATAAGCTAAGAAATCGATGTAAGTATTTCGTTCCATGGGATTCTCCCTTTTTTATTTTATATATTCAAGGAAGAATGAAAAGTGCATAAAAAAAGGGCGCATTACGCGCCCCCTCAGCTTATTTTTCCTCACCGATATATGCCCATTTGTAGCTGTAATCTCCACCAACTGGGTGGTGAACAATTCCTTTTACTTTTGCTCTTTGAACGATAGCATCACCACGTTGATATAATGGTGCAATTGCTGCATCTTCAAGTAACATTTTCTCAGCTTTCAGTAAGCTATCCCAACGCTCTTTCGTTTTCGTTAATAGCTCGCCTTTACCTTTTTCTACAATTTCATCATATTTCGGATTTGAGTATCCAGTTTGGTTATGAGGTCCGTTTGTAACGAACATATCAATGAATGTCATTGGATCTAAGTAGTCAGGCCCCCAACCAGCGTAAGATAAATCATAATCTAGATCTGATTCTAATTTTAATTTTTGTTTAAACGGCTGATTTTTCAAATTCACTGTTAATCCTGGTAAATTCTTCTCAAGTTCTCCTTTTAAGAATTCTCCTACTTTTTTCGCACCATCACCATCATAATTTAATAATTCTACTGTTACTTGATCTTTTCCAAGCTCTTTTTTCGCTTTTTCCCAATGCTCTTTTGCCTTTTTCAAATCTGTTTTTAAAATATCTCCATTTTCTTTACGGAAGTCTTTTCCATCTGGACTCTTCGCAAATTCTTTTGGTACTAAGTAATCTGCCGGTGTAGACCCGTCATTTAAAATAACGTTCGTTAAACCTTTTTTATCATACGCCTTTGCAATCGCTAAACGTAAATCTTTACTCTTTAATACTGTATCTTGCCCACCACGTTTTTGGTTTAAACGTAAGAAGTAAGTTGACGGTGTTTTTTGTGTAAAGAAATCAGGATTTGATTTATATTTGTCAACAAATTCAGATGTAAGTGCTGAACGATCAATTTGTCCACTTTCATATAAGTTTACACGTGTACCGCTATCTTTTACTACGTTAAAGTTGATTTCTTCTAACTTAACTGTTTTATTATCCCAGTACTGTGCATTTTTCTTTAATTTCCAACCTTCTTCATGTTTCCAGTCTGTTAATGTAAATGGTCCGTTGTATAACGTTGTATCTGATTCCAAACCATACTTTTCCCCTTTTTCTTTTACAAATTTTTCATTTAACGGATAGAATGTTCCGAATGAAGTTAATTCAACAAAGTAAGGAACTGGATTTTCTAATTCTACTTCTAATGTGTAGTCATCTACAGCTTTTACGCCTAGCGTATCAAGCGCTGCTTTTCCTTCATTAATTGCTTTTGCATTTTTCACATCAAACATAATGTATGCATATTCCGCTGCTGTATTTTTATCTACCGCACGTTTCCAAGAGAATACGAAATCTTTCGCTGTTACAGACTCTCCATTTGACCATTTTGCATTTTTATTTAATGTAAATGTATATTTTTTACCATCATCACTCTTTTTATATGATTCAGCAACCCCTGGTGTTGCTTTATTATCTTTATCCAGTCGATATAAACCTTCCATTACGTTGTTTAAAGCAAGAAACGATACTTGGTCTGTCGCTTTAGCAGAATCCATAGATGGAATCTCTTGGCTCTCTGTTAAATTCAACACTTGCTTCGCTGCTAATTTTCCGCCTTCTTTTTCACCGCTTTTTGGTGTTGTGCTTGCCTTATCTTTTTCCCCTGATCCAGAGCAAGCTGTTAATGCCATACTCATTACTAAAACTGGTGCTACGACCGCTGTCAATTTTTTCATCTTTTTTCTCTTCATTTTCTTGTACCCTCCCCAATTATATGTACGATATTAACATTTAGAAATTCTCTATTAACTTTCGTTATCAGAAAATTCTTATTAATTAATATTCTACTATTTTTCTGAGTTTTGTAAAGTATTTTTGTAAATTTTCTAAATATTTATTTTTTTGTGATAGTAACTTGTTGTTTTAACTACTATATGAATTATCCCCCGTCTACTATATGTAAACATCCCTCCCCTTATTCCACTCTATTACTACGTTCTATATTTACTTATTAGCATGAGATCTCTTACTATCATTCATCTGTCTTACTACTTACTGAACTCTCTCTAATATCCTCCGATAGAATCTTCCTAATTCCCTACCCGTTTCTCAATAGGCTAACGAGATATTATTCCCTTATACATACTAAAAAGCATTTCAAAAGCAGCTCAGCCACTTTTGAAATGCTTTCACTTTATTTTTTTCCGCCATCCTCAGTTACATACGCCCACTTAAAGCTATACTCTGGACTGATGTTATGTTTCACAATTCCTTTTACATTCGGTTTCATTACATACGATCTTCCTGTTTGATATAAAGGAACTAATCCTGCATCTTCTTCAAGGAATAATTTTTCAGCTTTCCCTAATGTTTCCCAACGTTTTTTCGCATCACTCATTAATTCATTACCTGCTTTTCCTACCATTTCATCGTATTTTGGATTTGAATAACTCATTTGGTTGTACGGGCTCTTCGATTCAAACATATCAATAAATGTCATTGGATCCGCATAATCTGGACTCCAACCTGCATAAGAGATTTCATAATCTTGTGCAGTCTCTAATTTTAATTTTTGTTTGAACGGCTGAATTTTCGTATTAATCGTTACACCTTTTAAATTTTTCTCAATTTGATCTTTAACATAATCAGCAATCTTTTTCGCAGTTCCATCATCATAGCTTAGTAATTCAATTGTAACTTGATCTTTTCCAAGTTCTTTTTTCGCTTCTTCCCAAGCTGCTGCACCTTTTTTCGGATCATATTTCAGACCATTTTTAAATGTATCTTGATAATCTTTTCCATCAGGTCCTGTCGCAAGCCCTTTCGGAACCAATTGATCCGTTGCTTTTGATCCATTATTTAAAATTACATTCGCCAATCCTTTTTTATCGACTGATAATGCAATTGCTTCACGAAGCTTTTTGCTCTTTAATGGCGTATCTTGTCCGTTACGTTTTTGATTTAAACGTAAGAAGAATGTACTTGACTCTGCATACTCACCGTACTCATCTTTATTCGATTTATATTTATCTACAAATTCTCCTGATAGTAATGTAAAGTCGATTGATCCTGTATCATATAAATTTACTTTTGTAGCTACTTCTTTTACAACACTATAATTAATTTCTTCTAATTTCACAGTCTTTTTATCCCAGTACTTATCATTTTTCTTCAGCTGCCAACCCTGTTCATGTTTCCATGAAGACATAACAAATGGCCCGTTATATACAGTTGTATCTGCTTCTAAACCGTACTTATCGCCTTTTTCTTTTACGAATTTTTCATTTAATGGATAATATGATGGGAATGCTAATAAATTTAAGAAATACGGTACCGGTTTTTCTAATTCTACTTCTAGCGTGTAATCATCTACCGCCTTCGCTCCTAATTCAGTTACAGGTTTTTCTCCTTTATTAATCGCTTCTGCATTTTTAATATAGTAAGCAATAAACGCATATTCTGCCGCAGTATTTTTATCAAGTAAGCGCTGCCATGCGAAAACAAAATCTTTCGCTGTTACAGGATCACCATTCGACCATTTTGCATCTTTTCGCAGTTTAAACGTATACTTTTTACCATCTTCACTTTTCGTACTAGATTCTGCCGCAGCAGGAATTGGCTTATTATCTTTATCAAGACGATATAGGCCTTCCATCGTATTTCCTAAAATTTGTGCCCCTAACGTATCAGTAGATTTAGAAGTATCCATCGTCGGAATTTCTTGATTTTCCGTACGATTTAATACTTGCTTCGCTGCATATTTAATATCAGATGTTTTTTCTTCCCCACTATTAGATGTAGTAGTCGTTTTCTTTTCTCCACCTGAACTAGAACACGCTGTCAATGCAACACTCATCGCTAAAACTGGTACTACAACTGCTGTTAATTTTTTCATTTTTTTCTCTTCATTTTTTAACCCTCCCTAATTATATGTACATTACCAACCTTGAGAGACTCCTTGTTAAATATTTTTCAGAAAATTACAACTAATGTTATTCTACTCTTTTTTTCACATTTGTAAATAGTTTTATTTTAAATATTCTGATTTTAAACTTCGTAATTTAGTATGATTTATCCCCCATCTACCATATGTACATACTTTACTCCTTATTCTTCTCTATTTTGCTATACTACAAATTTACATTTTAATTTCCAATATACAAAAAAGCATTTCAAGGTAGCTAAGCTACTTTGAAATGCTTTTTCAACTCTTTTATTTTTCAGCAACATATGCCCATTTAAAGCTATATTCCGGACTGATATTATGTTTTACAATACCTTTAATATTTTGTTTTAGAACATATGCATCACCACGTTGGTATAAAGGTACAAGTGCTACATCTTGCTCAAGAAGTAATTTCTCAGCTTTCCCTAACTCTTCCCAACGTTTCTTCGCGTCACCCATTAATTCAGTGCCAGCTTTTTTGATCATATCATCATACTTCGGATCAGCGAAGCTCATTTGGTTATGAGAATGTTTAGACTGGAACATATCTAAGAATGTCATTGGGTCAGCATAGTCAGGTCCCCAACCAGCATATGATATATCATAATCTTGCTCTGTTTCTAGTTTTAGTTTTTGTTTGAATGGCTGAAGTTTAATATTAACTGTTACACCTTTTAAATTTTTCTCAATTTGGTCTTTTACATATTCCCCTACTTTTTTCGCATTACCAGTATCATAGTTTAATAGCTCAATTGTAACTTGGTCTTTACCAAGTTCTTTTTTCGCTTCTTCCCATGCAGCAGCAGCTTTTTTCGCATCTGGTTTGATACCATTTTTAAATGTTTCTTGGAAGTCTTTGCCGTCTGGTCCAGTCGCTAACCCTTTCGGTACTAAGAAGTCAGCTGGTTTAGATCCGTCATTTAAAATAACGTTTGCTAGGTTTTTCTTATCGATAGAAAGCGCGATTGCTTCACGTAATTTCTGACTCTTTAATGGTGTATCTTGTCCACCACGTTTTTGGTTCATACGTAAGAAGTAGGTACTTACTTGTGAGTATGTGCCAAACTCCTCTTTGTTATTTCTATATTTATCAACGAATTCACCTGATAGAAGTGCGAAATCAATTGCACCTGTATCAAATAAGTTGACCTTTGTATTTATTTCTTTTACTACACTATAGTTGATTTCATCTAATTTTACAGTCTTTTTATCCCAATATTGATCATTTTTCTTTAGTTTCCAGCCTTGCTCGTGCTTCCAATCAGTAAGAACAAATGGTCCGTTATATACTGTTGTATCAGACTCTAAACCGAATTTATCCCCTTTTTCTTTTACAAACTTCTCATTTAATGGGTAGTACGATGGGAACGCAACTAAGTTTAAGAAGTATGGTACCGCTTGTTCTAATTCAACTTCTAATGTATAGTCATCTACCGCCTTAACTCCTAGTTCAGTTACTGGTTTTTCACCTTTATTAATTGCCTCTGCATTTTTAATCGGGAATGCGATAAACGCATATTCTGCAGTTGTTTTTGGATCTAATAATCGTTGCCAAGCGTACGCAAAGTCTTTTGCAGTTACAGGATCACCATTTGACCATTTTGCATCTTTACGTAGTTTAAATGTATATTTTTTACCATCTTCACTTTTTGTGCTAGATTCTGCTGCAGCTGGGATTGGTTTATTATCTTTATCTAATCGATATAACCCTTCCATTGTGTTCCCTAAAATTTGAGAACCTAATGTATCTGTATTTTTTGAAGTATCCATTGTTGGGATCTCATTTGTTTCTGTACGATTTAGCACTTGTTTCGCTGCTAGTTTTCCTTCAGATTTACTATCTCCACTAGAGCTAGAGTTTGTGCTTGTCTTCTTATCTCCACCTGATGTAGAACATGCTGTTAACGCCATGCTCATTGCTAAAACTGGTGCTACAACTGCTGTTAGTTTTTTCATTTGTTTCTTTTTCATTTTGTACCCTCCCTAATTCTTAACGATAGCTATTAAAGAATTTTCTGATAATTCTGTTTTTCTTTATATATTTATCAGACGATTCTTACTACTTCTTATTCTACTAATTTTTTAATTTTTGTAAAGTATTATTATTGAAAATTTTTAAAAAATTATTTTTTTACAGTAATATTCATAAAAATGCCATACGTTGTTCAAACCTTATTTCTCCTTTATACACATTCGTTGATTTAATCACTTTCATCTCATTTACCGCTTGAATACTTGTTAATTATTTCTAATAAATAATGCATATATCTAAAAACATCTTTTCTACAAAAATAAAAAAGTCAGCTAAACTGACTTTTTTTACCCGGCAATTTTTTCTCTTTTCATTTCCTCTACCACTCTCTTATACTTCTCATCATCAAACTCATTTTCACTTTTTGCAACAACTACAGTCGCAATACCGTTACCAATTAAATTAACGATAGCACGTGCTTCTGACATGAAACGATCTCCCCCAAGTAGTAGCGCTACCCCTTCTAATGAGATAACATTCATTACAGATAGAATAGATGCTAATAAAAAAGCAGACATTTCGTCTGCTTTAATTCTCCTCAATCTGCTTCGCACTTAATCCTAGATGTGTTCTAAGAGTATCACTCAAACTTTGTAGGTCTTTTTTATTAGGATTATAGTAATAGACACGTTGTCCATTTGGGCCATTAGGTAAATAAAGATCATCACCAGCTAATTGAGTCTTTTCAACTGAACCATTTAAACCATATTTATAAAAAGATAAAATATCATCCATGGCTAAATTTGTTTTAAAATCACCATCAACCGCCTCAACCATTTTCTCTAGTTTTGTAATCGAACCTGCGCTTTTTAATTTATTTAACATCGCTTCAATAACAAGTTGTTGACGTTGCCCTCTCATTGCATCACTGTCAATATGACGCGTTCTTGCCAGCGCAAGTGCTTCTTCTCCCGTTAATTTTTGTAGTCCTTTTTTCAAATGAATCGCATCAGGTTCATCTTTACTATTTTGTTCTGTAAATTCAACTGGGACATCTATTTCAATACCATCTAATCCATCAACAATTTTAATAAATGAGCTAAAATTAAACTTCACAAAATAATCAACGGGGACTTGTAACAATTTTTCTACTGCTTCAACAGATGCTTGTGGCCCTCCATCTTTACCATTTTTAACAAGCCCTCTTCCATATGCATGCGTTATTTTATCCTTTTTCTTTTCAATCGGGACATATGTATACGTATCACGTGGTATACTTGTTAATTTCACTGTCTTATCATCTTTATTAAAAGTTGCCAGCAATAACGCATCTGTATGAAATGCACCACTATACTCCTTTTGACGTTCTTGATTTTCATCAATGCCCATAATTAAAAGTGAAACATTGTTTGCAATTGGTTTTACTGCTTTCTCACGTAAATTTGATTTTTCACCACGCGCTAAATTCAAATTAGATTTTTGTACAAGATTAGAAGTTTTCATATATACATAGGTACCATATCCAACCCCGCCAAATAGTAATACTCCTAGTAGTAAACTTATTATCGTTGTCTTTTTATATTTCCGCTTATTTTTATCTTCTCTTGAAGACGAATGATTCCCCATTTATTCTCCTCCTGTTTCTATTCATCCAATATATTTTTCATTTTTTCATATTTCGTGCTATCCTTTTGAAACATACTTTCTTTCAGCCCTTTATCTATTTGTATCCATTCGGTAGTAACTGAATATTGAATCATACCTTCATGAAAACTAAGAAACTTTAACATAACCCCTGTGTTTTTCTCCACAACCATTTCAAATTTCCCTCTTACATCTTCAGAGGCGCTAATAGGCATCTCTATATTAATTACCCCTTCAATTTTGTAACAATCGAGTCCTAGATATTTCGTTTCTTTATAATTCCAATCTTTATATCGAATTAACAAATCTGCGAATTCTGATTGAATAATATGCTTAGCCAATCCCACATATTCGCCATCATACCGTTTCCTCTCACCTGATTTTCTCAACAATCTTTCCGTAGGATTTAGTTTTAATAGTTCATTATTTCTTTCCTCTGGGCTCCATTTTGTCTCTTTATATGTATAGTTCTCATCATCAAACTCTTTTTTTCTACCCTCGTTATATATAATCGTTCTTTTTTTTAATCGTTTATCTTCTTGAGATGCAATGCCTCTTTGTTTCTCCGTATCAATCGCATACTTGTATGTTGTAGCCATTCTTGTAGAGCTAGAATATTCCTCAAATTGTCCTGAAATATTTTTAAAATGATCAATTGAATCCAACATCTTTATATGAATTTTTTCCTTATCTGGATAATTTACATTCAATTTTATTTCTTCTTCATTTTCATAATCAGAAAACGCCTTTTTCTTCACATATTCAAATACTCCACCATTTTGTGCAAAGCTTTGTATAGAAAATTCAGACATAGAAACAATAGAAATCGCTAGAACCGCGGCACTAATTACCATCATATGAACTCTGTAACTCTTCTTTTTTACTGGAAGATTATGCAGTGTATCATTAATCTTTCCATTTAACTTTGGCGGTAAAATAACATTTTCACCTTTTATTCTCTTTTTTAATTTCTCATCAAATGATTTTTCACTATCCATTCTATACACCCCCTATTCCATCTTTAATCGCTCTTCTAATAGTTCCCTTGCACGTGACAACCTTGACTTAACCGTCCCTTTTGGAATTTCTAAAAGGGACGCAATACTCTCTTGATTCATATCTTCATAATAATAAAGTACAGTTACAGCTCTTAATTCTTCCGTTAAAGACTGAATGGCATTACAAAGATCAATATCTTTATATCGGTCGAACGCTACCATACTACTATCATGATCCTCGATTATAATTAGTTTTTTATATGACTTAATTATATTGTTACACTCATTTATTAAAATTCGAATTAACCAAGTTTGAAAAAACGCTTCTTTTTTTAGTTTTTTTATATTTTCATAAGCTTTTAAAATTGTTGTCTGTATCGCATCCTCTATGTTTGTCTCATCATGTAACATCGCCTTTGCAATGCGATACATCTTAACTTTCTCCGTATGTATAAGCGCCATAAAGGCTTCATGATCACCTTTTTTCGCTAAGGAAACATCCGTTTCTTCTTTTACAATCATTTTATATAAAGGGATTACTTTCACAATTGCTCCTCCTGTTTCATCCTCACTTCAAATTTAACTTTACACGTATTAGACTGCGTAGCCTATAAAAAGGTTCATTTTTTCGAATATTTTTGTAAATAAAAAGATAAATATCCTTTTTATGGTGGCACACAATGAACATATCGGTTCAAATTTACAAACAAAAAAGTCCACTTTCACAGTGGACTTGCTACTTTATAACGGTAAATCTCTCTTTCTAAACATAACTATTGCTAACAAAAAGATGCAAACTGCCCCAACGGTTAAACCTAAACTTACCGGCCATATATTATATGTTCCTTCAGCAATTTCTTTCGGACGAAACAGCGTAAATAACGATAGGCTTTTCATCCACTCTAACTTATCACTTAATTTCCCTACCATATCTAGTACGAAAAATAATATAGTTAAACTTGCTGAATAACTAAGTGCCTTTCTTTCATCATTACATATACAAGAAAAGAAAAATGAATACGCACTAACGACTAAAAATATGAGCCCTCCGACTACATTAATCTTCAAAAATAATTCTTTATTTAAATTATTATCTTTTAAAAACCATTCTGCTCCTACTATACCTGCTACATACGTGAAAATTACAATGATAAGTAGCCCCAATATGAGAACAGTAGCTTGCGTAATGGCAATTTTCACTCTGGATACAGGCGTTGCTAGCAAGTATGCCATCGCTCCTTTATCTACATGACGCGCAATTAAATGTGTCGCAACTGTTACGCAAAAAATTGTTAAAATGATAATAAACAATAGACTGTAATACTCCCCAGCTAAAAAATCCATTACGTTTTGAATCGGACTTTCCATACCAACAATTTTTTTCACACTATCAGGCATAGCACTTATTAATTCATTTAACCCTTTCGCTGATACCATTGATGGGAATATCCAAATTAATAACCATAAATAGAGAGCCGCACCAATCGCATAACTAAAAATACTTTTTTGTGTTTCTTTCAAACTAGCTAAAAACAATTGCTTATTCATGCGTTACCCCTTCTTTCTTATCGTAATAATGCATAAATAAATGTTCTAAATCCATCGCTCTCGTTTGAAGTGCCGTTACATTATAGTTTGATAGTGTTTGTAAAACAGTTTGATAGTTTCCTTGTACAATAATAGATGCCTCTCTGCCTTTTACCGCTTCAAATTGCAAATTATACTTTGTAAGAGATTCAATTTCTTCTTGCGATGATACAGTTACATCTATTACCTGTCGTCTCATACTTTGTAAATCATGAATATTTTCAACTGTTACGAGTCGACCATCTTTAATAATAGCTACTCTGTCACAAGTTCTCTCAATTTCAGTAAAAATATGTGAAGACATAAGAATCGTTTTTCCTCTTTGTTTTTCCTCTACTATTAGTTCTATAAATACTTGCTGCATCAGTGGATCAAGTCCAGATGTTGGTTCATCTAAAATTAACACCTCTGGATCGTGCATAAATGCAGCGACTATCCCTACTTTTTGCTTCATTCCTTTAGACATTTTGCGAATCGGTGTTTTCACATCAAATTGCAGACGATCTATCAGTTCATCTCGTCTTTTCGTATCCTTTAATCCACGCATTCCTTGCATTAATTTTAAAAACTCTAATCCGTTCATTCCTTCAATAAAAGAAATTTCACCCGGTAAATAACCAACTTCCCTTTGAATTTTCGCTGCTTCATTCCAACAATCTAATCCAAAAATTGTCGCTTTACCAGCTGTCGGTTTTATAAATCCCATTAAATTACGAATTGTCGTTGATTTTCCGGCACCATTCGGTCCTAAATAACCAAATACTTCTCCCTCTTTTACATCAAATGTAATATGAAACAAACCTTTTCCATTCGAAAACTGTTTTGTAACATCTTGAACTGAAATCATAAGTCCACCTCACTTTTTGAAATATTTAATATATGATATTTCAAAATTATTGTACTCCTCATCTTTCATATTCGCAACATTTTTTTGAAATATTTACTAGTCCATATTTCAAAAATATTGTTTTCCATTATTTTTTCTTGTATATTTTAAGTGAGGTGATTACATTGAACGGCTTTGAAAAAGTGAAAGAAAAGAAAAAACGCGCCATTAAAGAGGCGGCCTTCGTATTATTTTCAGAACGTGGATTTAATGAAGTAAAAATAGAACATATTGCAAAAGAAGCAAACGTTTCTCAAGTTACAATTTATAATCATTTCGGAAGTAAAGATGCGTTATTTAGGGAGCTTATACAAGAATTTATCATATCTGAATTTCAATATTATAAAGGGCTTGCAGAAGAAAAATTACCTTTTCATGATATGATGCAAAAAATGATTGTAAGAAAAATGAATACTGGCGGGTTATTTCAACCTGATATGTTACTACAAATGATGCAAAGGGACGAAGAACTCCGTAAGTTTATTTATAGTTATCAAAATGAAAAAATCCTTCCCTGGTATTTAGAGATATTAGAACGAGCTCAGCGCAAAAACGAAATTAATCCACACCTTACGAAAGAAATGATGTTACTTTACATTCAAATGTTTACTAAGTTAGGTGATGATTTCGGGGCACAGCTTCTTGAAGGAGATCGAGAAAAACATATACAAGATATCGTTACGATGTTCTTTTACGGCCTTTCTGTTCCAACAAATTAAAAAAGACACGAAATTCGTGTCTTTTTTATTTTACCGAAATGACTCTACCCGTTTCACTACTTTCAACCGCTAATTGAATTAGTTTAATAACATTTAAACCATCTTGCGCTGTTACAGGTAGTTTCTCACCATTTAATATACTATCTCTTACACCTTTATAGTACATGTCATAGCAACCGACTTCTGTTGAAATGCGATTTAAAGTTTCTTCTGTTTCTAAAGTAGCAAAATTCTCTTCAGCATCTACTCCATAACCTATATCGCCTGGCTTCATTCCATTTTTTAATTGTTCTTCCTGCGAATCCATACCGTATTTCATGATAGAACCTTTGTCCCCATGTAATGTAAAATGCGGTCCTGCTTGTTTCACGTAACTGCTACTACGTAAAATGACACGCTTAACTCCATAATGAAGTACTACGTGGAAATAGTCATCAATCTCCGCACCTGGCCTTTGTTTTATTACATCTGCGCTTATCGCATCTGGTTTTCCGAATAATGATAGCGCTTGGTCAATTAAATGCGATCCTAAATCATATAATATACCTGAACCTGGTAAATTCTTTTCTCTCCAGCGATCACGTACATGTGGACGGAAACGATCAAAATGCGCTTCATATTCGTATACATTTCCTATTCTATTTTCTTCTAACAATTTCTTAATTGTTAGGAAATCATTATCAAAACGACGATTATGATATACACTTAACATCACATTATGCTGCTTTGCTAATGAGATAAGTTCTTCCCCTTCTTCAATTGAAACAACAAATGGTTTTTCCACTACAACATGCTTACCATGTAAAATCGCTTCTTTTACATATGGAAAATGAGTTGTATTCGGTGAAGTAATGACAACTAGTTCAATATCAGATCGCTTTACTAATTCATCAATTGTGTCAGCAACAGCAGCATTTGGTAAAGTTTGTTTCACTACTTCTTCTTTTGAAGATAAAATAGCTCGAATATCATATTCTTCTATCGTTTGTAATAGCGGGATGTGAAATGTTGTACTAGAAAATCCAAATCCTACAATCCCTACACCTATTTTTTTCATGTTGCCCCTCCAATTATCCCGCACTAACGGACAGTAAGATCCCTCCTCAAAATTCAGCGAAAACTAAGAAGTTAGGTGAGGGCCTTACTGTCCGTAAAAGCCCGATTAGTTCAACTAATAATCAGTAGGGAATAACCCCCCCCACTGATTAAAGTTTCACTTTATGAGAACGATTTCATTTCACTATTATAACAAGATTATTTTCATATACATAATAATTCGCTTAGAAAAAAGCATCTCGCTATTATTCATAGCAAGATGCTTCCTTTATTCCGGTCTTTTCTTCGTCCACGTTTCTACTACTTCACCAGTATCATTAACATCTAGTACTAAACTACCATTACTATACCGGTCTTTGTTTCGATACGCTTTCGGATCAACCTCTTCTACAATATTTTTCTCTGTCTTCATGTAAACTAGTTCATCGTCTCGTACAATTTCAATACCTACAATACGGTATGGATTACGTTTTAACTCTTTGAAAATAACAAGACCTCGCTTCGCTCTCGTTGACTTTTCAATTTCTGATGCTTTTAAACGCTTTATAGCACCGCGTTGCGTTACGAGAATAAGTTGATCTTTGTCACCATTTAACGGTTTACCAGAAGCGACATAGTCATCTTCTTTTAAATTAATCGCTTTTACACCAGCAGCTCTTACACCAACTGGACTTACTTCATCTTCATGGAAAATAAGTGCATATGCACCGTGTGTAGCAAGAACGATATCACTCGTTCCATCTGTCGCAAATATATCGACAACTTCATCATCTTTTTTCAAGTTTACAGCAACGAATGCCCTTGAATAACGCTGAACTTTATATTGATTTAATTCTGTTTTCTTTATCATACCATTTCGCGTTACAAATACGATAAATCGTTTTTCTTCCTCAAAGTTCGGTACAACCGTTGCCCAAATGATTGTTTCATCTCGGTCGAGTGAAACGATATTTGCAACGTGCTGACCTAAATCTTTCCAACGAATATCTGGCATTTCGTATACTGGAAGATATATATAGTTTCCTTTACTTGTGAATAAAAGAACTGTTTCAGTCGTATTCGTATCGAATCGTTCAAGTAAGATGTCACCCTCTTTCATACCGAAGTCTTTGCCGTTTGATGCATTATGTGAGCGCCATCCAGTACGTTTCACATATCCTTCTTTCGTTACAGTAACGATGACATCTTCTTGTGGAATCATCACTTCTACGTCTATTTTAATTTCTTCAATTTGTTCTTCAATAATAGCGCGACGATCATCACTATATGTTTTCTTCACTCTCTTCAAATCAGTTTTAATGACTTGAAGTAATCTTTTTTCACTTTGTAAAATTGACTGTAGCTCTAGAATTTTCTTATTAAGCTCATCGGCTTCTTCTTGTAACGCCGTAATGTCTGTATTCGTTAAGCGATATAATTGCAAGGATACAATTGCTTCTGCTTGTGCTTCTGTAAAGCCAAATTTTGCACTTAAATTATCTTTCGCATTACGTTTATCTTTTGAAGCTCGAATTGTCTCGATTACTTGGTCTAAAATCGATAATGCTTTCTTTAAACCTTCTACAATATGTTGACGATTTTCTGCTTTTCTTAATTCATATTGCGAACGTCTCGTAATAACCTCTTTTTGATGTCCAATATAAGCATCCAAAATTTTCGGTAATGTCATAAGTGTTGGACGGCGATTATTGATCGCTACCATATTAAAGTTATATGGAATTTGTAAATCTGTATTTTTATATAAATAATTTAAAATACCTTCGGCGTTTACTTCTTTCTTTAATTCAACAACGATTCGTAAACCAGTACGATCTGTCTCATCACGTACTTCAGCAATGCCATCTAACTTTTTATCTAGACGTAATTCATCCATTTTCTTTACAAGGTTTGCCTTATTCACTTCGTAAGGAATTTCAGTGATTACAATTTGTTGTTTCCCACCGCGCACTGTTTCAATTTCTGCTTTTCCGCGAATAATAATTTTACCTTTTCCTGTTTCATACGCCTTTTTAATACCATCAATCCCTTGAATAATACCGCCTGTTGGGAAATCTGGTCCTTTCATAACTGTTAATAAATCATCAACAGTACTATTTGGCTTATCAATACGCATCATTGTAGCGTCAATAACTTCTCCAAGATGATGCGGAGGAATTTCTGTTGCATAACCAGCGGAAATTCCTGTAGATCCGTTTACTAATAAATTCGGGAACGCTGCTGGTAATACAACCGGTTCTTCACTCGTATCATCAAAGTTTGACACGAATTCAACTGTTTCTTTATCAAGATCACGTAATAATTCAGATGCGATTGGTGATAAACGAGCTTCTGTATAACGCATTGCCGCTGCTGGATCACCATCAACACTACCATTATTACCATGCATTTCAACTAAAACATTACGTACTTTCCAAGTTTGACTTAAACGTACCATCGCCTCATATACAGAGGAATCACCATGTGGATGGTAATTACCAATAACGTTACCAACTGTTTTAGCTGATTTACGAAACGCTTTATCATGTACGTTTCCTTCTACATACATAGAATATAATATACGTCTTTGTACTGGCTTTAAACCGTCACGCGCATCTGGAAGCGCGCGGTCTTGGATTATATATTTACTATAACGTGCAAAGCGGTCACCTAACACGTCTTCAAGCGGGAGGTCATGAAACTTCTCTGCCTGCATGTTATTCCACCTCCGTCTCCATAATCATTTCGTTTTCTAAAATATTTCCTTCTTCTTGCATACCAAATTGTACATTACGCTCAATCCATTTACGGCGCGGTTCTACTTTATCGCCCATTAATGTAGTTACACGGCGCTCTGCTCTTGCTGCATCATCAATTTTCACTCGGATTAATGTACGCGTTTCAGGGTTCATCGTCGTTTCCCATAACTGATCTGCATTCATTTCACCAAGTCCTTTATAGCGCTGCAACATATAACCTTTACCGACCTTTTTCGTTACACCATCTAATTCTTCATCAGACCATGCATATTCAATTACTTCACTTTTCCCTTTCCCTTTACTTACTTTATATAAAGGTGGAAGTGCAATAAATACTTTACCAGCTTCGATAAGTGGTTTCATATATCTGTAGAAGAAAGTTAATAACAATACTTGAATATGAGCTCCATCCGTATCTGCATCGGTCATAATAACAACTTTATCGTAGTTAATATCTTCAACAGCGAATTCATTTCCTACACCGCCGCCAATTGCATAAATAATTGTATTAATCTCTTCATTCTTAAAAATATCAGCAAGCTTTGCTTTCTCCGTGTTAATTACTTTACCACGCAACGGTAGTACCGCTTGAAAACGACGATCTCGCCCTTGCTTTGCTGAACCGCCGGCCGAGTCACCCTCTACTAAATACAATTCGTTTTTTTGAGGGTTACGTGATTGTGCAGGTGTTAACTTCCCGCTTAAAGTACCTTCTGATTTTTTCTTTTTCTTACCACTACGTGCTTCTTCTCTCGCTTTACGAGCAGCCTCACGTGCTTGCGCTGCTTTAACTGCCTTTCTCACAAGAAGTGTAGCTACATCCGGATTTTCTTCTAAAAAGTAAGCTAAATGCTCTGATACAATTGCATCAATAGAAGAACGGGCTTCACTTGTACCAAGTTTCCCTTTCGTTTGTCCTTCAAACTGCAGTACTTCTTCTGGTACACGTACAGAAACGATAGCCGCTACACCTTCACGAATATCTGTACCTTCTAAGTTTTTATCTTTTTCTTTTAATAATGAAACTTTACGAGCATACTCATTAAACACACGTGTCATCGCTGTTTTAAATCCAGCTTCGTGTGTTCCACCATCTTTTGTACGTACGTTGTTTACAAACGAAAGAATATTTTCTGAGTAACCATCATTAAACTGGAATGCTAGTTCTGCTTCAATCCCGTTTTGTTCACCAGTGAAATATACAACTGGATGAATTGAATCTTTTTCTTCGTTTAAGTATGAAACGAAAGCTTCAATTCCTGTTTCATAATGAAATATATCTTCTAAATCATTACGTTCGTCTTTTATCGAGATTTTCATTCCTTTTAATAAGAATGCAGATTCACGTAATCTCTCACATAATGTTTCATAATTGTAATTTGTCGTACTGAAAATCGTTGTATCTGGTTTGAAGTGCATTGTCGTACCAGACTCTTTTGTTTTCCCGATTTTCTCTAACGTCGTTGCAGGAACGCCACCATTTTCAAAGCGTTGTTCATAAATGTTACCATCACGTTTAATTGTTACTACTAACCATTCTGACAAGGCGTTTACAACTGATGCCCCAACACCATGTAAACCACCACTCGTTTTATAGCCACCTTGACCAAACTTACCACCTGCATGAAGTACAGTTAAAATAACTTCAGGTGTAGGTTTCCCAAGTTTATGCATTCCCGTAGGCATTCCTCGCCCTTTATCAATAACGCTAATACTATTATCTTTATGTATTACGACAGAAATTTCGTCGCCAAATCCCGCTAACGCTTCGTCAACGGAGTTATCTACTATTTCATATACTAAATGATGCAATCCACGGCTATCCGTACTCCCGATATACATACCCGGGCGTTTTCGAACGGCTTCAAGTCCTTCTAACACTTGAATTGCATCTTCATTGTATTGGAACTGATGCTTCGCCAAACTCCTTGCCCCTTTCCTAATCAAATCAGAACATATGTTTCTATTATAGAATAACGCCTCGACTATAGTTTTGGCAAGTTATCTTATCTCTTTTATATACCATTTTCAATAGAAAAATCCTTGTTTTTTCACAAGGATTCCTCTAGGCTACTATTTCAGAAAAATAATCGTTTGTCAACGAGAAATGGATATGTATTCCAAGATTACACATTCCAAACCTTTATCATGATCCAAATGATCAATATCCAAAACGGGATAACAAGTAACAATCCCCAAAAACAGCCTTTAAAAAATCTCATGATGAACACCTCGTTCATCGGCCCTACTTATCTATAACGAGGGCTGAATCAATCTTTCTATCTTTAAAATCTATACTATTTTGTCATCGCATGTTCTACTTTAATACAACGGTCCATTATTACAGTATAGTCTTTTTCTTTTAAAAGTTTATATGTATCTTCATCTTGTACTCCTAGTTGTGCCCAAAAAACATCTGCATCAATCTCTACAAACTCTTTCGCAACACCCATTAAAAATTCTGAACGGCGGAATACGTTTACGATATCAACATGTTCTTTAATATCCGCCAGTGAAGGAACTGCCTTTTCTCCAAGTACTTCATCAACTGTTGGATTTACCGGTATAATGCGGTACCCTGCATCTTGCATCGCTTTTGAAACCATATACGATGTACGTTCTGGTTTATCTGATAATCCAACAACCGCAATCGTTTTACTTTTCTTCAATACTTCACCAATTTCCGTACGAGTTGGGTTTTCAATTGTCATAATTAGTCCCTCCTATTCCTTTAGTATATCCGATAAAGAAAGTCTCTTTCAACATGAAAGAGACTTTCTTTTATTCCGATTATTGATTCTTAGTAGCTGAATTATCTGCTAACGTAGCTGATTTCGTCATTTTTTGACCATTGCGATAGAATGTAACTTCTACTTTCTCGCCAACTTTTTTCTTTTCATATAAATATTTACGGAATTGAAGAGCATTCTCTACCTTTTGATTATCTAATGCTACTACAAGATCATATTGCTCTAAACCTGCTTTTTCTGCCGGTGATATTGGATAGATTTTACCTAATACAACGCCATTTGTTACTTCTTTTGGCACTTTCAGCTGATTTACTGCATAAGTTTGCACATCTTCTAATGAAACGACACCTACTCCAAGCGCTGGACGTTTCACTACTCCATCTTTTTCAAGCGATTCGATGACTGGTTTTGCAATATTAATCGGAATTGCAAATCCGATTCCTTCAACTTCTTGCTGCGCAATTTTACTCGAGTTAATACCGATTACTTCACCGTTTTGGTTAAATAATGCACCACCACTATTACCAGGGTTAATCGCTGCATCTGTTTGAATAACTTGTGCTTGCCAATCTGGGCGTTTGTCCCCATCAATATCAACTGGAATTTCGCGTTCTTTACTACTGATTATACCTTCCGTTACACTGCCATCAAATCCAAGTGGGTTTCCGATTGCAATCGCTTTTTCACCAGCACGAAGTTTACTGGAGTCACCTAGACTTGCAACTTTATTTACATTAGATCCGTCAATTTCAACAACAGCTAAGTCTAACCAAGGATCCTTACCAACTAGTTTTGCATCAACTTGCTTTCCATCACTTAGTTTCACAGCAAGTTTATTCGCTCCATCTACTACGTGGTTGTTCGTTACGATATATGCTTTATTTCCTGCTTTTTTATAAATAACACCTGATCCTGAACCAGCTTGTTGTTCTTGACCTGTCGGTTGCATTGCAAATGGATCGACACTTTGTTGCATATTAATAACACCTACAACAACATCTTTCGCACCTTCAACCATACCTGGCAAATCAGTTTCGTTTTTTGATTTATTGACAACAGGAACTACAGTACCTTCTACTTGTTTATTAGAATTGAATGATGAAACTGCCGCTCCATTATTTTGCACCCATGGCATATAAGGTGCTGCAAAACTAATCGAAACCGCCCCGACTACAGCTCCCACTAAACCTGTGAAGAAATAACCTTTTTTACTTCCTGATTTTTTCACTTCTCTCGTTTCACTATGCTCTTCATTCAAATTTGGTCCGTCGTAATATCCCATTTTTTATTTCCCCTCTCTGGTGAATTCGTATTTTCAGTATAGTCACGTTTTGTGTCCTTCTTGTGAACTCATCGTGAAATCCAATTAAAAAAATACTCCTATCTACCATTGTAGACAAGAAAATTATTTTTTGAACATTCTACCTTCAAAAAGAGGATATAAAATTGCTAAATTCCCGGGCTAAAGTGCACAATTCATTCCAGATTATTCTTCGAATTTATAACCAACTCGAATAACAGTACCGATATGCTTCGCTTTATCTCCTAGCTTATTTCGCAATTTTTTAATATGCGTATCAACCGTTCGGTCATCACCGTAGTAATCATATCCCCATAACTGATCTAATAAATGTTGACGTGACAACACAATTCCTTTGTTCTCCATTAAATAAACGAGAAGTTCAAATTCTTTATGCGTCAATATAATTTCTTCTCCATCTACTAAAACAGTTCTAGATAGACGATTCACTTCTATTCCAGCTAAAGACATAGCATTTTCTTCCGCTACTCCTACCGCACCATCCGCACGTTTCAATAACGTCTTCGCGCGAGCTACTAACACTTTCGGGCTAAATGGTTTCGTTACATACTCGTCTGCACCTAATTCGAAACCTAGCAATGTATCATCCTCATCCGAACGTGCTGTTAGCATAATAATTGGTACTGCTGATTCTTTTCTAATTCGTCTACAAACAGACCATCCATCTATTTCTGGTAACATAATATCTAACATAATTAAATCAATTTCATGCTCTGCAAATAACTCTAGCGCTTTTTTTCCATCTTCTGCTTCGATTACTTCAAAGCCTTCATTACGAAAATAATCACTAACAATTTCACGTAATCTTCTTTCGTCTTCAACAAGTAATACTGTTTTATTCATATAATCTATCCCGCCTTTTTACTCTTTCAATCGAATAATACGTTGATTGGAGCTTCCGCGAAATGGAAGTGTTAAATCTCTTTTCTCGATTTCAAATCTTCCATCGACTAAAACATCCCCATAGTGTAACAACTCTATCATATCATTATTTTGAGAACTCTGTATCTCTTCTAACGTATAACCTGTATACATCCATAGATTTTTTTTCAAATCTTTCACGGCTTTTGCTACTTTTTTCACTTCAACAGCTTGAAAAAACGGATCTCCACCTGAAAATGTTACATCAGTTAATGGATTACTTGCAATCTCTTTCACAACTTCTTCTACCGTCATTTCAGTTCCATTGCAAATATTCCAAGATTTCGGGTTATGACACCCGAAACAACGATGCGGACAGCCCGCAAAAAACACGACTGTCCGCAGCCCTTCTCCATCTACTACACTATCATGAATGATATTCATCACTTTCATTTATGCTTCACCCGATCCATCTCTTCGCTACGTTTCGCACTATTCCACTTCGACATATCTCCCACAAGATAGCCAGTTATACGGCGAATTCTTTCTATATTGGTCTCGTCTTCATTTCCGCAGCTTGGACATTGATTTCCAATAACTCCGTGATAGCTGCAGCATGTACAACGATCAACAGGATGATTAATTGAACCGTACCCAACACCATGCTCTGCCATCGCTTGTACAATTTGTTTTAACGCCTTTTGATTATGCATCGCTGCTCCGTCTAATTCAATATACGTAATATGCCCCCCATTACATAGAGCATGAAAAGGTCCTTCTAAACGGATTTTATTTATCGCTTGAATGTTATAATAAACTGGAATATGGAATGAATTCGTATAGTAATTATGGTTCGTTATACCACTAATCTCACCAAATTCCTCTCTATCTTTTTTCACAAACTTCCCTGATAAACCTTCTGCAGGAGTTGCAATTATTGAGAAATTCAGTTGATGTTCTTCCGTCGCCTTATCCATTCTCTCCCTCATAAAGGAAATAATTTCATATCCAAGTTTCCATGAATCTTCATCTCCCCCATGATGCTTTCCTGTTAAAGCTACTAAACATTCCGCAAGACCGATAAAACCAATACTTAACGTCCCTTGCTTTAAAATAGGTGCTACAGAATCTTCAGGCTGTAATGTTTCTCCGCCACGCCATACACCTTGTGAATATAAAAATCGAAAATCTCTCGCTCGCTTCGTACATTGATACGCGAATCTCTCTAATAATTGCTTAATTCCTAAATCCAAGTAATAATTTAGCGCTTCAAAAAACGCTTCTTTCGATCCACTAATTAGCCCTAATTTCACTAAATTAATAGAAGTAAACGACAAATTACCTCTTCCTATTGCCGTTTCTTCTCCATGTATATTAGACATAACACGAGTGCGACATCCCATGTAACATACTTCACTTTCAGGTCGTCCATCATAGTGCACTGCATTAAACGACGCATCTAAAAATGAAAAATTAGGGAATAATCGCTCTGCTGTCGTCTCTAGTGCTAATTCAAACAAATCATAGTTCGGATCACATTCTTCAAAGTTTACACCTTTTTTCATTTTAAAAATTTGAATAGGGAAAATCGGTGTTTCTCCTTTTCCAAGTCCAGCTTGCGTTGCTTTTAACAGCTGTTTAATTAAAAGCCTTCCCTCTCTCGATGTGTCTGTTCCGTAATTAATAGAAATAAACGGTACTTGTCCCCCGCCCCTACTATGCATACTATTTGAATTATGAACGAAAGCTTCACACGCCTGATACGTATCGCTTTCTGTTTCTTTCCATGCGAATTCCTCAATTTGTTCTTTCGTAAGCGGATATGATTGTAGTCGCTTTTTATGTCTCAGTACGGTTTTTCTCACATAGGGAGCTAAATCAATATCAAAGAGTGCAAACGATTGACCACCGTGCTGCATATTTTGATTCGCTTGAAAAATAATAGACGAAAGTGCCAACGCACTTTTAATGTCTTGCGGTTGTCTCATATGTCCATGTCCAGTATGAAAACCGTTAGCAAGCATTTGTGCTAACGGAATTTGCGAACAAGTCGTCGTTCCTGTCGCATAAAAATCTAAATCATGTGGATATAATATATTTTCATTTATCGCTTTTTTCACTTGGTCTGACAATAAATTTTCAACTGCATAATATTTTGCACTCTCAGATGCGAACGTTCCCATTACTCCCATCGGAGAGCGCCCATCTACATTTGCATTCTCTTGCATTAAATCTTGTTCATTGCCGTGGACAATTGTCCCAAACACTTTCATTAATTCTTCTCCACGTGTATTTCGTTGTAACATTTATAACCCTCCATCAATATGTTGTTATCTTTTGATTAAAATGTTACAACATATAGTCTTGTTGTTTCTGTGAGAAATGTAACATTCCTGTGAATTTTTTTTCACGAAATAATGAATTTTTCATTTACAAAAAAGAAATGTGCTCTTTACAAATGTATGGTACAATAAACGGGAAAAACTCTTTTTACCCTTTATCAACACATTTGAATAAAGGAGACTGAACTTATGGTTACTACATATCTTTTATTTATCGTTGCCTACTTACTTGGCTCGATTCCATTTGCATTAGTCGTTGGAAAAATCGGCTATGGAATCGACATTCGTGAGCACGGAAGCGGTAATTTAGGCGGAACAAATACATTCCGCACATTAGGGAAAAAAGCAGGTTTTACCGTTACAATTGCTGACATTTTAAAAGGGACATTAGCAACAGGTCTACCGATAATTTTCGGATTAGATATTCACCCACTATGGTTCGGATTAGCAGCTGTTCTTGGACATGTATATCCGATTTTTGCAAAATTCCGTGGTGGTAAAGCAGTTGCAACTTCTGCCGGGGTGCTATTATGCTACTCACCAGTTGTTTTTGCAATATTAGCTGTTGTATTTTTCACCCTTTTATTTACAACAAGATACGTATCACTTTCTTCTATGGTAACAGCTGTCGTTGCTGTTATTGCATCCATTGTTAGCGGGGATAAAATCTTCATTATTGCGATGTGTTTATTAGCAGGTATGGTTATTTATAAACACCGTGCAAATATCGGACGAATTATAAATAAAACTGAACCGAAAGCAAACTTCTCAAAAAAGCAAAAATAAGGTTGTAACCCACATAACGCAAAAAGAAAACGTGAAGCATATTAATAGCGTCTTTTTGCGTTATTTTTTATACTAAAGAAAAAGCAACATAATTTGGAGGAACTATACATGAATCTTTCCGTAACAAAAGAAGCAGCACAATGGTATAAAAACGAATTAAACTTACAATCAGGTGAAACACTACGCCTTTTCGTACAATACGGCGGTTGCAGTACTGTGCAAAAAGGACTTTCTTTAGGTATTCGTAAAGATGACCCTGCACATCCTGCTGTTCAAACTCAAGAAGAAGGTATTAACTTCTTTATTGAAGGCGATGATGAGTGGTTCTTCGATGGACATAATTTATCTGTTACACTTAACGACGGTGATGATTTCCCTCAATTTAATTATGAGAAATAAAAAAAGCGTGGCTTCTGCCACGCTTTTTTTATTTCTTTTTAATTTCCTCATATTTCGCATACCACTCAGGATATAATTTTTTAAATGATACAGGGCGGAACCCTTCTTTTTTCGCACAAATATTCGTCGTACTTGCAGTAATGCAAAGCTCACCATGACCGTTATATATTTCATAACCATATACAACACGAAGCGGGCTCACAGTATCAATCCACGTTTTCACAATTGCTTTTTCTCCGTAACGCATCGCTTTACGATATGAAATTTGCAAATCTAATACAGGAGAAATAATTCCCTCTTTCTCCATTTCAACATATGAAAATCCTAATTCTTGTATAAGTTTCGTGCGCCCAAGTTCCAGCCACACTAAATAGTTTGAATGGTAAACAACACCCATCTGGTCTGTTTCCGCATAGCGGATTTCAACTTCATATTCTGCTACAAACATTTCTATTCGCCTTCTTTCACTTCTGCTACCTTGCATACATTTAATCATAATACAGTGGAATCAAAAATAAAATAAAAACAGTGAATCTTTTACCGAAAGGGGCAAACACATGATCCAAATTGTAACTGTTCGTAGCGGTGATAGTGTTTATGGTTTAGCATCAAAGTACGGATCTACACCTGAAGAAATTGTAAAAGACAATGGACTAAATCCTGCTGAAACACTCGTTGTTGGTCAGGCACTTATCGTTAATACAAAAGGAAATAATTATTATGTACAGCCTGGTGACAGCTTATATCGAATTTCTCAAACGTATAACGTTCCTCTCGCTAGCTTAGCTAAAGTTAATAATCTTTCATTAAAATCTATTCTCCATGTCGGACAACAATTATATATACCAAAAGGGACAACACGAGCAGTAGAATCCATCGCTTATTTACAACCTTCAACAATACCGATAAAAGAAAGTTTAGTAAATGCTACACGTGCTATTAATCCATTTTTAACATATTTAGCCTACTTCAGCTTTGAAGCAAAAAGAGACGGCACTTTAAAAGAACCAACGGAAACAGCGAAAATCGCTAATATTGCAACGCAAGGTAAAACCATCCCTATGCTCGTTATTACAAATATTGAAAATGGAAATTTCAGTGCCGATCTGACATCGGTTATTTTACGCGATGCAACAATCCAAAACAAGTTTATTACTAACATTTTGCAAACAGCTGAAAAATATGGCATGCGAGACATTCATTTCGATTTCGAGAGTGTGGCACCCGAAGACCGCGAGGCATACAATCGCTTTTTACGAAATGTGAAAACACGCTTACCTAGCGGGTACACATTAAGTACAACGCTTGTACCGAAAACAAGTTCCAATCAAAAAGGGAAATTTTTTGAGGCTCACGATTATAAAGCACAAGGACAAATTGTTGATTTCGTCGTCATTATGACATACGACTGGGGTTGGCAAGGCGGGCCACCGATGGCGATTTCTCCTATTGGTCCTGTGAAAGAAGTACTTCAATATGCGAAATCTCAAATGCCACCACAAAAAATTATGATGGGGCAGAATTTATACGGTTTCGATTGGAAACTTCCGTTCAAACAAGGAAATCCACCCGCAAAAGCAATCAGCTCTGTTGCAGCTGTTGCACTAGCTCGTAAATATAATGTTCCTATCCGCTATGATTTCACGGCTCAAGCTCCTCATTTCAATTACTTTGACGAAAACGGCGTACAACACGAAGTTTGGTTTGAAGATTCACGGTCCGTACAAAGTAAATTTAATTTAATGAAAGAACAGGGCATCGGTGGTATTAGTTATTGGAAGATTGGTTTACCATTCCCGCAAAATTGGCGTTTACTCGTTGAAAACTTTACGATCACAAAAAAGGGCTGACTTTTGTCAGCCCTTTTTTCATATTACTGTTACAAAACGTCTTTCATTCCCTCATAAAAAAGAAGAATGATAACATTCTCCTTTTAACCGTTATCAACAATCGGTTGTTTACCAGTTTGGTCTTGCATTTGTTTTCCTTTATTGCCACCAGCTTTTTTCGATTGCGTTCCAATATGATTCGGTGCAAAATCTTTTGAATTTTTTTTCGGATTACCCATTACTATCGCCTCCTTAACACTAGTATCGTACTAGTGTTAAGAATTATTCAGCTTGCTTAAAAAGTTTCATTTCATAACGTTTCTCAATACGCTCTTCAATGCGATCAATTGCATCACGATCGCTTAATAATTGTTGTTTATTTTCATTTACAAGTTCTTCAAACGATTTGCGGCGACTTCTTCTCATGCTGTTCACCCTCTCTCTTTCTCATTCTTACTACATAGTATGAGCAAACAAAAAACTCTTTAATCAGATTTGCAAGAAAATTTTATGTTTTAGTACTCCTAAAAAAAACGCTATGTACAATAATTTGTACATAGCGTTTTTTATACCATAACATTTAAATACTCTTTGAGCTTCTCATCTGCATTCGTTTCATTTTCTCTATACGTATCAAGTGCTTGTAATACAAAATCATACTGTTCTAAAATATAACTTTCTAATTTCAAGACATCCGCTAAGCTATTAAGCATAACTCTTGTATTACCAACTTCACTTTTTAGAGCTGGTTCACATATTAAGCTCGTACATATTTCTTTCACATCATCTTCTACAATTTCTGTTAATACGTATTTCTTTCGTCCTTTTACTTTTAATCTCATAACTGGATAAAAAGCTTTTATATCTAAATAACTTCCTACATTCATACAACGCAGCCATTCTACATTGCGTTTATTGCGGACAAGTATTTCTTTCACCGCTTCGTATACCTCAGTTTCATCAAGCACAGCCTTATTTACTTTTCGTTTCCCTTTTTCTTCAATAGATGTACATTTTTGATAAACAGCTGCACACGTAATACAGTCGTCAAATGCATTATGAGAACTTAGACGAATTCCAAGCATTCGCTTTAACGTCTCAAGTTTATGATTAGGTGCGTGCTTCATATATTTTTTTGCTAAAAACACAGTGTCAATCACCTTATTTTTAGGTTCAGGAAACCCAAGCATATTTACATTACTTTTCAAAAAGCGCATGTCAAAAGAAGCATTATGAGCCACAATAACATTTGTATGTAAAAATGCTAAAAATAAAGGTAAAACTTCTTCAATCGTGGGTGCATCTGAAACACGATAATTTGTAATACCTGTTAAACTCGTAATTCGGCTCGGAATCGGGCGCTCTGGATTCACGTATGAAACAAATTGATCTACCAGTTCATGATTACGATATTTCACAGCTGCAACTTGAATAATTTTATCATTATAAGGGTTAAATCCTGTTGTTTCAAAATCAATTACAACATAATCTAACGGTAAGGATACATTCCCCACTCCATACACTCCTTTATCTCTAAACGTTTATATTTCTTACATCATATCATGAAGTTATGACTACTTGAAAAAGAAAAGGCAGAAATGGGAACTCTCCACCTCTACCTTTTCACCGTTATTTTAATTTAGCAATTCGTTTTTCCATCTCTTTTTGCGTCATCGGTCCAATGAACTTATCCTGAATGACGCCTTTCGTATCTATAAAATACGAAGTTGGGATCGTAATTACTTTATAAGCTGTTGTCACATCAATGTTCTTGTCCAATAAAATAGGAAAAGTAATCCCTTTTTCCTTAGCAAAATTGCTTACTTTTTCTTCTCCCCCACCTTTTTCTGAAGGCGTATAATTTATTGCTAAAATTTCTACGTTTTCTTTATGTTCTTTATAGAAAGCCTCCATATCAGGCATTTCTTGCTGACAAGGCCCACACCACGTTGCCCAAAAATTTAAAATAACTTTCTTTCCTTTTAAATCCGATAGCTTTACATTCGTTCCATCTAACTTAGTTAATTCAAAGTTTGGTGCACTCTTTCCTACTTCAATACCATTACTTGCAATCATCTCTTTCATAGCAGCTTCACTTTTTTCTTGCTTCCCTTGTACCGCCTGATCTTTATTACCGAACTGTTCATAAGCTGCATATCCCGCTAAACAAAGTAACACTACAATAATCGTAAGCTTCCGCCACATTTTATATCACCCTAACGTGTTTATGTACTTTTAACAAATTCATCAAAATACTATATACCTTATTTTAGCTTATACGGACGAGCTTGGAAATATTCACAGTCAAAATAATCGGAATATTTGTAATATGCATGGAATATTTACCTTTTTATCATATAATTAGAAATATATACAAAAAAATGCGAGGTGATATATATTTTACAATTGCTTATCAACCCTTTCACTTTCATTTTTTTCACTTTACCATTACTATGTATTTGTTTTAGCAGCTTGCTATATAAATTTAAATGGGCTGCTATTATTATTTCTTTTACTGTCCCTTTTATATTTTTCATTACCGTCTCTGAATTTGACATACACCTAGCTTTACAAATCTTTGATGCTTGGATTGTTTTTAGTGCTGTTTATTCTGTACTTTCCTACATAACGGCAGCAGTAATAAGAAGAAAACGGCACATATAGAAATGTCAAAAAGGAGGATATTTTTATGAATTTACTTGAAAAAATACTATTATATATTCTTAGTTTTATATTTTCCCCAATTGGCATTATCACTTGGATTATCTCGCTCCTCAGTAAAGATCCTGAAAAAAAGCAAGTGGGACTTATTTGTCTCTATATCGCTCTTATCTCATTTATCCTATTAGCCGGCCTTGGTGTTCTTAGTTTCTTCACGACGACTACCACTACTATACAATAGTTATAGGAGGGATGATTATTTTGGGAGAACATCCTATAAGTAAAGAACTTCGTTATATACGAATATGTTTAGTTGTTTTGGTAATTGTTCTTGTATTTTTCAATGGTGAAAGAGTCGTTGAAATTTCTACAAATCATGATTCTATAGAAAATGTTTCGACCAGTAATATGACACAGATTGCTGAAAATACATTTGCCATTCAAGAATATAATTCATCTCTAAGTAGCGAACATACGGTCAAAATTTTCAAATATAATCCAGATACAAACCAACTGACTCTAATGAAAGAGTTTAGTACTAACGATACTGAGCCTTATACGTATCAACTTAATAAGAATGAATAAAGATAAGAGCATTATGTCGCTCTTATCTTTTTATTAACATCTTTTTGAAAAATGACTTATATGTTAATAACTCTCTAGGATCCCCACATTCCACAACAATTCCATTATTCATGACAACAACCCAATCCGCTATCATCGCCCTCTCGACATCATGTGTTGCCACAATTCTCGTGACCTCTCTTCCTAATCCTTCTATCATATTCCAAACAGTTTCTTGGTTGCTCGGATCTAATCCCGCAGTTGGTTCATCTAAAATAATAAGATTAGGAGTTGAAACAATGGCACGTAATAATGCAAGACGTTTTCTTTCCCCTCCAGAAAATTCTACACCGCTTTTATGTAGTACAGTTTGAATCCCTTCAGGTAAGTCCCTAATAATTGATGTTCCATTTACAAGTTCAATATTTTTTTCTAACTGGTGTTCTATATACTCTTCACCGAAATACATATTCTCTTTTACTGTCGTCCGAAAAAAACGAGGTTCTTGCCACACTGTAGTCATACGAGCCTCATCACCATAATAAACAATGTTACCATTAGATGGTTTATACAACCCTGTCATTAATTTTAAAAGCGTTGTTTTTCCTGCGCCACTTTCTCCTACAATCATAACGAGTTCACCTGGATTAATTTGCAAATCAATATTATGAATTCTGCATTTCTCTTCATCATTCTCCTGAAATGAAACATTTGTTACTGTCATCCCCATCGCTCTTTCTACCTTACTATCTGCCCCTCGTTTATCTAAAAAAGAAAAAACTCTATTTGCCGAAGCGACTGCAACTTGTGTCATCATTAATAAATCGCCCACGTAACGGACTGGAAAAAAGAGCATTTCAATTGTAGCTAACACGGCAACAAGTGAACCAACTTCCATTTCCCCCTTCATTATTTTTTGCGCGCCTATAATGAGAACAACGATATATGCCCCTGTTTCAATCACTGTTCCAACTACTCCAATACAGTGTTGCATCATCGTCTTCTTTACTTCTGTTTTATAGGATTGTGCTGTTACTCCTTTAAATAAGCGAATGGCCCACTTTTCTTTTTGCAAACTACGTAAATCTTGTACGCCTTTTACAAACTGCGACACCATCTCTACAACACTTGATTGATTGTTTTGAGCGATGCTTGCGATATTCCTGACCTTTTTCCCCATCAACACCGGAACCATTGCACTAAAAAATAAAAATGGAGTTACCCACAATATAAACTTCATATCTATATGTTGTAGTGCTATGAACGCACCTATAAATTGCGCAATAGCGTGTATATATTCTATTAATATAGAACCATATAATCTGACCCAATTCGGAATATCAGACACAACTAGCGTCTCTAACTCTCCTTGCTTAATCTTCTCACTCTCTTCAAATGGTAATAAGAAAAAATGACGCAATACATCTATACGCTTCTTTCGCAATATTCGTTGACTTGCTTTGGAGCTTACACAATCAAACGAAAGATTGTTCACCCATATCAACAAGCGACTAACTGCAAACAAAGTAATGTAAAGGTACGCCTCCTTTAACTCTCGTTGAATAAGATTATCTACAATTAATCCCATGAATAGTGGACGGGATAAGTTTAAAATAGCTGCGAAGAGTCCACTGCATATAGCTGCTATTACTAACATTTTTTCTTTCTGTAACGGTAACAATATTCTTTTATATTCTTTCATGACCTTTCCTCCATTTTGTAAAGTAAAAAGAAAGGGATGAAACCAAATGGTTTCATCCCTTTCCATAAAATAAGGAAGCTAACAGTTGTTAGCTTCCTTCTCGTTCATTTTAATTATTTAGTTCGACACTTTAGATTCTTCAATTTTCTCACGAAGAACCATTTGTAAGATACCACCGTGACGGTAGTAGTCAATTTCAACTTCACTATCGAAACGAGCTACTACTTCAAATTGTTTTTCGTTGCCATCTGCATCAGTTGCAACTACTTTTACAAGATCGCGTGGTCTAACTGTTTTGTCAATTTGAATTTCAAATGACTCGTTACCAACAAGACCTAACGTTTCAGCGCTTTCGCCATCTTTAAATTGAAGTGGTAACACACCCATTAACACTAAGTTACTACGGTGAATACGCTCGAAGCTTTCTGCGATTACTGCTTTAATACCTAATAAGTTTGTACCTTTCGCAGCCCAGTCACGAGAACTTCCCATACCGTAATCTTTACCAGCAACAACTAGAAGGCCTGTGCCATCTTCTTTATATTTCATAGCAGCATCATAGATAGATGTTACTTCCCCAGTTGGCCAATATGTTGTATATCCGCCTTCTGTTCCTGGTGCGATTTGGTTTTTAATACGGATGTTCGCGAATGTACCACGCATCATAACTTCATGGTTACCACGACGAGAACCGTAAGAGTTAAAGTCAACTGGTTGTACGCCGTTTTCTAATAAGTAGCGTCCAGCTGGTGTGTGCTTACCAATTGAACCTGCTGGTGAAATATGGTCTGTCGTTACAGAATCTCCAAATTTACCAACAATGCGTAAACCTGATAATGTTTCAACTTCACCTGGTTCTTTAGATAATCCTTCAAAGAATGGTGGGTTTTGAATGTATGTTGAATCATTATCCCAAGTATATAAAGCTTCATTTGAAGTTTGGATTTCATTCCAACGCTCATTGCTGTTAAATACTTGTGCATATTCTTTCTTGAACAATTCAGATGTAACAACACTTTGAACTACATCTTCAATTTCTTTAGCTGATGGCCAAATATCATTGAAGTATACAGCATTGCCATTTGCATCTTTACCAATTTCATCATTTTTCAGGTCAATATCAACAGTACCTGCAAGTGCATATGCCACAACAAGTGGTGGTGATGCTAAATAGTTTGCTTTTACAAGCGGGTGAATACGACCTTCAAAGTTACGGTTACCAGATAAAACAGATGTTACTAATAAATCGTTTGCTGCGATTGCTTCTTCTAATTCCTCTGCTAGTGGACCAGAGTTACCGATACAAGTCGTACAGCCGTAACCAACTGTTTGGAAACCTAATTGATCTAAATATGTTGTTAAACCTGATTTATCTAAGTACTCAGTAACAACTTTAGATCCTGGTGCTAATGATGTTTTTACGTACTCAGGTACTACAAGCCCTTTTTCAATTGCTTTCTTCGCAACTAGACCTGCCCCAATTAATACGTATGGGTTTGATGTATTTGTACAGCTTGTAATTGCAGCGATTGCAATTGCACCTGTTTTCATCGTTACTTCTTTATCTTCTAATGTAACCTTCACTTCTTTATCGAACTCTTGCGCATTAAATCCAAGTCCTTGTGTTCCAACTGGTGCTACAACAGCTTTGTGGAACGCATCTTTCATATCTGAAAGTGGAATTAAATCTTGTGGGCGTTTCGGTCCAGAAAGGTTAGATTCAATTGTATTTAAATCAATTTCAACAAGATCAGTGTAAATTGGATCTTTGCTGCCTGCTGTATAGAATAAGCCGTTCGCTTTACAATATTCTTCAACAACGCGAATTTGTTCTTCATCTCTACCTGTTAAACGTAAGTATTCTAATGAAATATCGTCAATTGGGAAGAATCCACAAGTTGCACCGTATTCTGGTGCCATGTTTGAAATTGTTGCACGGTCAGCTAAAGGCATGCTCTTTAGTCCATCACCGAAGAACTCAACGAATTTACCAACTACACCTTTTTGACGTAATACTTGTGTTACTTTTAATGCAACGTCAGTTGCTGTAGTACCACTTGGAAGTGTACCAGTTAATTTCACACCGATTACTTCAGGTACTGGGAAGTATGAAGGCTGTCCAAGCATTCCTGCTTCTGCTTCAATACCACCAACGCCCCATCCAAGAACGCCGATACCGTTAATCATCGTTGTATGTGAGTCTGTTCCAACTAATGAATCTGGGTATGCAACTAAATCGCCTTCAGCATTTTTCACCGCATGAACAACTGGTGCTAAATATTCAAGGTTTACTTGGTGTACGATACCTGTTGCTGGTGGAACTGCACGATAGTTATCAAATGATTTTTGTGCCCAGCTTAAAAATTTATAACGTTCTTCATTACGTTTAAACTCTAAGTCCATGTTGAATGCAAGCGCATCTGCCGTACCCGCTCTATCAACCTGTACAGAGTGATCAATTACAAGGTCTACAGTAATTTCTGGATTAATTTTATCAGGATCTCCGCCCATGTCTGCCATTGCTTTACGAAGCGAAGCCAAATCTACAACAGCTGGAACACCTGTGAAGTCTTGTAAAATTACACGAGATGGTTTAAATGGAACATCGATATCTTGAACATCTTTCGTTCCCCATTTCGCTAAATTTGTAACATGTTCTTCTGTAATTACGCGTCCGTCTACTTGACGCAGTACAGATTCAAGTAAAACTTTCACGGAATATGGTAATTGAGATACGTTGCCAACCCCTGCGTTTTCAAGCGCTTTCAATTGATAATAATGATACGTTTTTCCATCTACTTCGAAAGTTGCGCGTGATTGAAATGGATTATGTTTGACCATTATGTTTCCCCCCTGTTAAACGTGACTAAGTTGTCTGAATATAAAATGTAGACAAACTTTTCAATACCTTACGATAATATCTTATTACAACTTTCTAAATAAGTAAATAATAAGAAACTTATGGATTATCATAAGTTTTCTTTATATTTCTAAATTTGAATAGTGTTCATGCTCCTTATGAATACTATTACCATAAAGTAAAGTACTCTTTCAGCGCTTTACTTTACGTTCATATATGTTATGAACAACTCATGTTTTATCTATAAAAAACATTATAGAGGTGAGAAAAATGAGTAAACGAAAAGCAAATCATACTATTTCAGGAATGAATGTTGCATCCGCACAAGGACAAGGTGCTGGTTATAACGAAGAGTTTTCAAATGAGGCGTTAACTCCAGCAGAGCGACAAAATAATAAGAAACGTAAAAAGAATCAGTAACAAAAAAACCAAAAGGTATGTCTGCCTTTTGGTTTTTTTCTAATGTTTATAACGTAATAACTCCGAAACCGTTACAAATCGATATCCTTGCTTTTTAAGCTCAGGTAAAATTTTCGATAACGCTGCCACTGTTTGACTACGATCACTTCCTCCATCGTGCAACAGTACAATATCTCCACTTTTAGCATGTTTCACAACATGATTTACAATGGACTCAGTACCTGGATTCGCCCAATCACGAGGGTCTTGATGCCACGACCATAGAACAGTTTGATAACCAGCTTCTTTAGCTGTTTTAAATACAGCATCGTTAATATATCCGCCTGGAGGACGGAACAACAAAGGTTCTTTCACCCATTTTTTAAAGTATTTCTTTCCATCTAAAATATCATTTTTTAATTTTTCATCAGATGAATTACTCGCATACAAATGATTCATCGTATGATTTCCAATTTCATGCCCCTCTTTTAACACTTGCTTTACTAAATATGGATTACGCTGCACACGGAATCCAATCATAAAAAAAGTCGCTTCTGCTTTATATTGACGTAATAAATTTAATATTTGTGGTGTATAAGTTGGATCAGGTCCATCGTCAAATGTAATTGCGATAATTTTTTCATTATTAGGTACTTCCCACGTTACATAGCCAGTTGGTTCTAGTTCTTTTCTAAGCAACATTTTCGCTTCCACTTTTTCCACTTGAAATATATGTACTGCACATAGTAAAGAAAAAACTAATAGAAAAACCTTCTGTTTTAACATAGCGTTCGTTAAAGTAATAAGGTTGTCGAATACGCAACAACCTCTTTTACTTTTCTAGTTGATCTACATTTCGCATAATATTTTGGAGATTATTTTCGTATTGCTCAAGTTGTGGACGTTGTGTTTCCGAAGCTACTTCTAGTGCATTTTGAATTTGTTCATACGCTTCCTGAACCTCTTGGCGTAACTCTTTTAAATCCTGACCGTAGTTCGGATCATTTTTCACGATATTGTTAAATAAATTTTCTGCTTGTGTAACCCCTTGCTGCGCTGCTTGAAAAGCTTGTTGCTTATCTTTATGATATGGCATTATACAATCCCCTTTCCATAATAGTTAGTCCCATTTATCTTTACCCTTTTTTCTAAAAACATTCTCGTATAAATTTACAAACTTCTCTCATTCTAAATAGAAAGAGGAGGTGTCACATACAATGGGAAAAAACAATCGAGAATCGAAAGAAAAAAAAGGACAACCTGAACCATTAAGCGGATCTCATAAAGTAAAAAACCGTAACCATTCACGCCAAAAAAACCATGCGCATCATGATATGTAATAAGAAAATATTCACATACTGTGTATATTCGACATAAAATGTTTATATTTTGCCATTTATTCTTCACCTCTATTTCATTCATGCATAACATGATATGAATTGATATTTTACGGAGGGTGTCTTACATGGGCAAGAAAAAGAAGGATTGTCTTTTTCATGTTGATGGTTTCGAAGAATGGATGGATCAATTTTGTTCTGATTCTTGTAGCAACTTTAGTTTTCCAAATGAAATTCATATTGATCTTTGTGAAACAGAGGAAGAATACATTTTGGAAACAGATGTACCAAATGTGACTGAACAAAATGTACGCATTAAAAAGATGGAGACAGGCCTAAATATATGCATACTTCATAAAAACACTTCTTTACAGCGAACAATCCCTTTACCTACTACTATCATTTATAAGAAGATGCTAGCCTGCTTAGAGAATGGATTTTTAGCCATTCATATTTCCAAAAATGAAGTTGCCGATAAGCATGAAAAGAAGGTTCTTTTTTCAAATTGAGAGTTAATGTAAATAAAAAAATAAGCCCCAGTAACTTGCTGGGGCTTATTTTATTTCACTTGTATTTCTATCTTATAATTTCTATCGTACCTTTTTTTCAATAAGCCTTTTGTAACTAAAAGTACAGGAAATGCTACAGTTGAAAATAGAGCTAGCGCTAAAAATACTACAAACCCATTTTGATACCCGTAATAATCGAGTAGTACTCCCCCAAACCAAGGACCAATTACTCCTCCAATTCCTGAAAACCCCATCGCTCCGAAGTATGTTCCTTTCAGGTTGGAATCAGCGATCTCATCAATAAATACATCTGTCATTGAAAACATTAAAACTTCTCCAAATGTAAAAATAATGGTACAAATAGCTGCTCCTAACATAGATTCTACTAGTCCAAATCCAAATAATCCCCCACTCACAAATAACGTTCCAACCATAATTGATGCTAACGGTGTATATTTTTTACACATTTGAATGACAGGGTATTGAATAACCACTACTACAATTGCATTTAAAGCTAGCATATATGAGAACAACTTTACCCCATCCTGAACTATATGTGCATTAGCAAAATATTGAGATACTGTCGTCGTTAAATGTGAAAAACCACTATTACTCAAAATAATACCGACTAACGCAACTAAAAATACTACATCCTTTCGCAATATACGAATTGCATTTAGCATTGTAACAGGATTTTCTGTATTCATTTTCTTTTTATTAAGTGGATATTTCTTAAATTGCAGTGCTAATATAGCTGTATATAGAATGTAAACTCCAGCGGCTACTAAAAAAGGAATTGTTGATTTTGCACTTCCGAGCTGTAATCCAACAATTGGTCCAATCGCAACCCCAACATTTATTGCACCATATCGTAAGTTATAGACGAGTAACCGATACTCTTGCTTTGTTAAATCTGATAATAACGCTCTTGATGTCGGTTCAAAAAAAGAACGACATAATCCATTCAAAGCGTTTAATAAAAAGAAACTCAAAACATGATCTGCAACTGAAAATCCGATAAATACAAACACCCAAACAATCATGGACCATATTATAATCATCTTCCGACCAAATCGATCCGATAAATTGCCCCCAATAAAACTAGCAAACACTCCAACAAGCGCACTCGTTCCAATAATAGCACCCGTCATTCCAGCTGAAACGTCTTTAACAGTTGTTAAATAAATTGCTAAAAAAGGAATACTCATTGAAGTTGCAAACCTCGCAAATAATGTCCCTATTATAATTGTCATGCCAAGTGGATGAATATTTTGTAACTTCCCCTTCATCTTTAAACCTACTCTCCCTTTTTTTACATAAAAAAAGAAAGCAAAGGATCTGCTTTCTTTTTCCTTTTTATACTTGAGATGTTTGCACCCGAGCCGCTCTCGATATGTCCATATCAATGCCATATGTAAACTGTAATTCTTTACAAATATCTTTAATTAAAATTGCTACGTTATACTTTTCATTAAATTGTAAAACAATACTTTCTACTTCTTCATATGTATACTTATATTCGCCAGTAATTACACTTTTTAAATCAAAGCATTCATTCATACAAAGCTGCACAAGTAATTGATCATACTTCTCTATCACATCTTCTTTTTTCCACAGTAACTCTTTTACATATAACCGATCAAATTTCACGCTTTCTCGATTACACTCCGTTAAAATCCGGGTCATTTCATTTAATTCTCGGTATAATTCAGAAATATTTCTGTTTAAACTAAGCAGTTTATCTACGCCGTTTTCATATAGCATTTCATTCCACCCCCGCATTTTCTTTTTCTTATTATAGCAAGAAAATTCTAAAAATAGTTTCTTTCTTCTGAAATATTAGGAAACTTATTTCAATTGTTTTACAATGAAACGAGTGAATACGAAAGGGGAAAGAAAATTGGAGCAAAAATTATATTACATCGACGCTTATACGAAAGACTTTACTACGAAAATTATAAAGCAAGATTATGATAAAGAAGATAACTTATATGTTGTTTTAAATGAAACGGCATTTTACCCAACAGGCGGTGGACAACCATATGATACTGGCACACTAAATGGTACCTTAGTCACTAATGTTGAAGAAGTAAATGGAGAAATCCGCCACTTCATTGCAGAACAATTAGAAACAGCAGAAGTCGAAGGTAAAATTAATTGGGAGCGCCGTTTTGATCATATGCAGCAACATGCAGCTCAGCACATTTTATCTGCTGCTTTTTGGGATCATTTTAACATACCCACTATCGGATTCCACCTTGGAAAAGAAACGGTGACAATTGATTTAGAAACAGAAAATCTTCCTGCAGAAACGATTGAAAAAGCAGTGCAAATTGCCAACAATATTGTTTTTGAAAACCACCCAATCCGTATTCAGTGGATGAACTTAGAGGAAGCGAAAACGTTACCTCTTCGTAAAGAACCGACTTTAACCGAAAATATACGCGTTGTTATTATCGAAAATTTTGATTATAACGGCTGTGGTGGAACTCATCCGAGACATACAGGTGAAGTAGGTCTTATTCAAGTACTTAATTGGGAGCGTAATAAAGGTGGTATACGATTAACGTTTATCGCTGGCTGGCGCACACTGAAATTAATGGGACAACAGCAACAAATTATGAAAGATGTTTCTAAACAATTAAATAGTAGCGAAACTGATATTCCAGCAAAAGTAGCACAACTTCTTATCTCTCAAAAAGAAAACGAAAAAGCGATACAAACAATGAATGAAAAATTATTATTTGCAGAGGCAAATGAACTATTACAACAGCCTGCAGAAATACATGCTGGATTCCTTATTTCTAAAGTATTTACAAATCGTTCTATGCAAGAAGTTGCCAAACTATCTGCTATCATTATAGAACAACAAGAGCATGCAATTACGTATTTCGTCATTGAAAATGATGACAAACTACAATGCATCCTCGCTTGTGGAAAAACAGTAACGCTCGATATGAATGCTCTTTTAAAAGATGCACTTCCTGCAATTGAAGGAAAAGGTGGCGGAAATAAAAAGAGCGCTCGCGGTGGTGGGAAAGCGATTATGAGCGGTGATGAGTTTTTACATCAGCTTATTTCTTCTTTACAATCTGCAGTGTAAAACATTTCTTAAGGAGATGTCGTCTAGCGAAATTTCAAACTAGGGACATCTCCTTATTTTTTGCTTCATACATGTTAATACGGTAAATGAAATTTCAGGAACGACATTTTGACTTTATCAATCATAACTTACCATATATCGACGATTCGACAAGAAATATCGATTTACCGAAAAAAGCAATATTCAAAGTAGTTTATATTTACAACCCAATATTTTGTTTTAAACCTTGGTAACTTCCTGCATTCAAAAATTTTTCAGATGCAAGTTTAGTAAATTTCTCAGAGAAACCATAACTACTTAATTCTTCTATTCGCACCATTTGTACATCCTGACTTGGATTATGATCAAACTCGTTAGAAGGTAAAGTGATTTCACCTTCAATCCTTTCAAGCAGAAATGTAATATGTAATAAAGACGGGAGAGCATCTGGTTTATCACAAACATACAATAAATTCTTAACCTTAACATCTAATCCCGTTTCTTCTTTCATTTCTCGAATCATCGCTTCTTCTAACGTTTCACCATTCTCTACCCTTCCCCCAGGTAAAGACCAATCCCGATTAGCAACTTTTTGCTTTACTAGCAATACCTTTTCGCTTTCAATTAAAATTCCAGTAACACGAACTTGCATTACATTTTCCATATGTAATCTCCTCTTCCTATTACATTTACAAATTAATCCTTCCACAAAAAGAACGTATGTTTTATAATTAAAGGAAATTATGGAAGAAAGAAGTTGTTACATTCATGCGTCCACCTTTAACAAAGTCTATATCTCTTGAAGATTTCCAAAACTATTATTGGTTGAAAGCTGAACTACAAATATTTTGTCGTGAGTATGATTTACCAGCTAGTGGCTCTAAGATCGAAATAAGCGGTCGTATCTCACATTATTTAACTACAGGTAAAGTATTAAAAAACAGTTCTCATCAAAAGGTGAGTAAAGCTTCCCTATCCAATAAAGATCTTTCCCTGCAAACGATTATCACTGAAAATCATCGATGTAGCGAAGATATACGTGCTTTTTTTAAAGAAAAAATTGGAGAAAACTTCCGCTTTACAGTAGCTCTTCAAAATTTTTTTAAAGAAAATATCGGAAAAACATATGAAGACGCTATAACGTTTTGGTATGAGGAAAACGAACGTAAAAAAGACCCTACGTATAAAACAACTATTGGTACACAGTTTGAATACAATCGTTTTACTCGCGATTTTTTCGAAGATCCAAATAACAAAGGAAAATCAAAAGCTGACGTTATCGCTGCTTGGAACGAAATAAAAGCAAAACCTGGTAGCAATGCTTATGTTCCTCAAAAAGTAGAAGACTAGTTAGCTTGCTAGTCTTCTACTTTTTCAAATAATAAAGCAAGCCCTATCCCGCCCCCTATTCCTAATGTCGCGATTCCATACTTCATATGCTCTCTTTGCGCTTGATAAAACAAACGTGTCACAAGCATAGCCCCAGATGCACCATACGGATGACCGAGTGCAATTGCACCACCATTCACATTGAGCCTCTCATATGGAATTTGTAATTCTTTTGCACAAGCAACAATTTTTGAAGCGAACGCTTCATTCATCTCAATACAATCAATATCTTCTATTGCTAAATTTATTTCTCTAAGTAGTTTTTGCACGGCAAATATCGGACCAGTTCCCGGGAGGTTTGGATCCACTCCAACTACAGCACTGCGAACGAAACGAAGAACTGGCTTATATCCTAATTTTCGAGCTTGCCCCTCTTCCGTTACAAGTACAGCACACGCCCCATCATTTACACCACACGAATTCCCTGCCGTCACCGTTCCATTTTGTAAAAATGCAGGTTTTGTTCTCTTAATCATTCTTTCATACTGCATTTCTCGCTTTATTACTTCATCTAGTAATCCATTAAGTAACAATACTTCATCTTGTATATATCCATTTTCTAATGCTTGTAGCGTCCGCTTATAACTTAAGCAAGCGTACTCATCTTGCATTTCTTTCGTTATGTTATAACGCTCTGCAACAAATTCAGCCGCTACTCCCATATCAGGATCACCAATTGTTTCAGGTGAAAATCGCGCTCTATTTTGAAAAGGTGACGTACTTGTACTCTCTACTCCCCCGGCAATATAGCACTTACCTGCCCCACCTTGAATGAGATGACACGCGGTACGAATCGCTTCTAAACCAGCACCACATTGCCGATCAATCGTTACACCAGGAATATGATAACTAAGTCCTGCTTCTAAAACAGATAATCTTGCAATATTACCCCCTGGTCCAACAACATTCCCTAATATAACATCGTCTATTTCCCTCTCAATTCCTTTACCTAGAAATGAAAGAAGTGGTGCTACTAATTGCTGAACTTCATAGTCTTTCAATATCCCATTCTTCTTACCAATGGGCGTTCTTTTCGCCTCTACAATAACTGCTCTATTCATGTATCTTCTCCTGATTTCTAACTATACTTTCGGCTGCAATGCGGGCTACTTTCCCGCTATTTGTATAAGGTATTTCATCTACAAAATACCATTCTTTCGGTATTTTAAAAGAGGATAATCTCTGTAAGCAAAAGCTCTTTAATTGTTGCTTCGTAGCACTTCCTTTTACGATAGCGACAGGCTTTTCACCCCAATAACTATCTTTTACACCAACAACAACAATTTCTTCGACAGCTTGATGCGTATATAACACACTTTCTATCTCTTCTGGATAAATATTAATTCCACCAAATAGAATCATATTTTTCTCTCTACCAACTATATATATAAACCCTTCCTCATCTTTATAGCCTACATCATGTACTGTCATCCAGCCCTCTTCAGTTAGCTCTGGAACTAAAACACCATCTAATATGTATCCCATAAAAAACTGATCACTTTTCACATAAACTGTTCCTATCTCACCTAGCTGTACTTCTTCTCCTGCTTCATTACATATTCGAACTTGCACATTATGACAGGGTTTCCCTACTGAATTTGGCTTTTTTTCACTCTCATCATCGACTAATGCTGTTACAAAACTTAGTTCTGATGCACCGTAAAATTCGTATTTTTTTGCATAAGGAAATATACTCTTTATTTTTTCTTTCGCTTCAGCTTCCCATTTTGCTCCTGACGAAATAATTTTCATCTTATTTTCTATTATTCTATTTTCTTTATATAAAGACTCCAGCATTGTTGGTACTGTATACATGACCGAAATATTTTCAGTCTCTAACTTATCCAACACTTGATCTGGAATAAACTTTCTCATAACGTGCACCGTTTGTCCTTCATATAATGCACTTATTGCACCGTATAAGAAAAGAGAGTGAACGAGCGTTCCAGCTATTAAAATAGAATCCTCCTTTCTCATATGAAAGTCATGTACATTACAATCAAAACTATGAACCCACGATTGTTGTGCACGCAAAAATGCTTTTGCTTTTCCAGTCGATCCTGATGTAAATCCCATATAAAAAGGGGCATTTTGTACATTTTCTCCAGGATAATCTGTAGGAAGGTAGTTCTCTATTCTTTGTTTCCATTCATCAATTGCAAGTACTCTTCCTTCTTCATCTGAAATATCATTTAACTTATACCGTTCCGTCACAACCATATCCGGATTACTAATTGCTAGTCTTTCTTTTAGCTCATCCTTTTTCCATTTCACATCTAATGGTACACAAACCCACCCAGCCATAGCAGCACCCGCAAATAGTTGTAAAAACTCCATACGATTTTCTAATACAATTGCTATTGTTTTATTCTTCGATTTTGTTACGCGCAACCAGTTTGCTACTTTACAAACTGATTCAAACCACTCTTTATATGTTAAAGCTCTATCATTTTCCTTTATCGCTATTTTATTCGGTTGTAAAGAGGCATGCTTTTTATATTCTTTTATAATCCCCATTTGAGACGTCCTTTCTTTACAAAATAACAAAAAGAAACACGTAATGAACGTGTTTCTTCTCTTTATCATCCCGCATTTGTATATTTTCCATTCTTTAAAGCGGGCGTAATAATGTGTTTCAATGAACGATGTAATTTTGTCACGAGAATTGCTGCAATAATTGCTTTTATGCAATCCCCTGGTAAAAACACAGCACTCACTTTCATTGTCTCCCATACAGAAACATCCATTAAGAAAGCTTGTACAGTAATGCCAAATACGTAAACTACGAAAATACCACCAATTATATTAATACATAATACTTTTATAATAGAAACTTCACGTAAACGCTCAATTAAATATCCAATTACAAACGCTCCAACGATATAACCAAGTAAATATCCTGCACTTGGTCCAACAAATACACCTGGACCCCCACGTCCACCCGCAAGTAATGGTGCTCCAACTCCAACTATAAGTAAGAAAACGAGCTGACTTAATGCCCCAAGACGTGATCCTAACAGGCCACCTGCAAGCATAACACCAAGTGATTGTAATGTAATCGGAACTGGTGTGATAGAAAGAGCAATTGGAGGTATTAACCCTAACACTCCCATAATAGAACTAAATAAAGCGACGAAAACTAAATTTTTTGTATTCATATTTGCCTCTCCTATTTGTAAACTTAAAATCGTTTTTAGATAACATATTATAGGAGTTATATTATCTTCCTATTTTTCCTTTGTCAACCATAAATTAATATAAGTTTACAAATGACAATTCTGTTATTTCTCTTTATGCAAATGCTCAAGTTCTTTTCGAAGTGCCTGTTTTAAAAACTTTCCAACAGATGTTTTCGGTATTTCTTCCATAAATACAATATCATCTGGTAACCACCACTTCGCAAACTGCGGTTTTAAAAACTCATATATTTCTTCTTTTGTAACCGTACTATTTTTCTTTTGAACAACGCAGGCAACTGGGCGTTCTTGCCACTGCGGATGAGGAATTGCAACGACAGCCGCTTCAAATATAGCATCATGTGCCATTAAAGCATTTTCAAGATCGACTGAAGAAATCCACTCGCCCCCGCTTTTAATAACATCCTTCGTACGATCAACAATTTTCACGCAGCCTTCCTCATCAACTGTAACGACATCGCCAGTATATAACCAACCGTCACGGAATCCTTCGACAGTACGATCATCGTTATAATAGCTTTCAGCGATCCAAGGTGCTCGTAAACATAATTCTCCCATCTCCGTACCATCCCACTTCACTTCACCATTTGTACCGACTACTTTCATCTCTACACCAGGTACAAGATATCCTTGTTTGGAGCGGATTTCTAATTGCTCTTCATATGATAATTCTGTTTCATAACTTTTTAAACGTGCAAGCGTTACGAGTGGACTCGTTTCAGTCATACCATATGCATGTACGAAAGGAACATTATATTTTTGCTCAAATGCTTTAATAACGCTTTTCGGTGCAGCTGCACCACCGCATAATATTCTCGTTATACTAGATAAATCGTAACTATTATTTTCTAACTCTTGTAATACACCGAGCCAAATTGTCGGCACACCTGCTGCTATCGTTACTTTTTCAGCTTGAATCATTTCTAATAAAATTTTTGGCGTAAACATCGGTCCTGGAAGAACTTGTTTTGTTCCAAACCAAGTAGCAGCGAAAGGAAGTCCCCAAGCGTTCACATGGAACATCGGTACAATTGCCATCGCCACATCACTTTCCGATAAAGCAGCTGTATCCGCTAAACCAAGTGCCATACAATGCAATACAGTACTACGATGCGTATATACAACACCTTTTGGGTTTCCTGTAGTCGCTGACGTATAACACATACCAGCAGGTGTATTTTCATCAATATCTTTTACAAATTGGAAATTTGGATCGCCTTCTTCTAATAACTTTTCATAATGATATACAGGTTCTAGCGTAGTATTTGGAAGTTCATCTTTATCAGTCATAATAATGTAGGCTTGTACAGTTGATAATTGTGATTGAATATTTTCAACGAGTGGTACGAGATCTTCATCTATAAGTAGAATGCGATCTTCTGCGTGCTGAATAATGTATGAAATATGTTGAGGAGATAAACGAATATTAATTGTGTGTAAAACGGAAGCAATACCTGGAATAGCAAAATACGCCTCCACATGTCGATGATGATTCCACGCTAACGTTCCTATACGCTCGCCTTCTTTTATTCCTAATTTTTTTAGCGCACTTGAAAATCTTCTCGTCCTTTCCCCTAACTGCTTATACGTTAACGTTGTAACTGTATCATGTGTCCGTGAAACAATTTCTTTCTTCGAAAACAGTTTCTCTGCTCTTTCCATCATAGAACTAATTGTTAGCGGTACATTCATCATCATATTGGTTATATCCCCCTTTAAAACGTTTTCATTTTTCGTTTATTATAGCAGACTTCTACAAATGATTACGACATTTTTCTGTATTTTCTGAATTATTTCTTTGGAAATAATTCAGAACGATAAAAAACATGTTTTGAATACATTGATTCGAAACATGTTTTTTATCTATTATAAACTATCTACCTTTTTTCTTACTTTCTTTTTCAGTTTAAAAATAAAACGATTACTGTATTCCTTATTTTCTACTAAAATTCGATATATCTCCCATACCCCTAACACACGAACAAAAAGATAAACTCCGATAGCAATAAGTACAACACAGTACGGATAATACTGAACTAATTCCCCTGAAGTGATATGCTTTTTCTCAAACAAAAACGGTATCGCGCCTGCTGCAATAAAACAAAATCCAACGATTACTACTGCCGCATATTTCTTCTTAATAGTTGCATATCTTTTTGTCAATTCTTTTAAAAAGTTTTGATCAAATAGTAGTTCTTCTTTTTTCAATACATTGTATCGACTCTCTTCTATCGTTACAGGTGCCATCATTGCTCCAATCCCAAGCACTGCAATGATAATGACAAGGAACGTAGACATTGTTGCATTTTCCTTAAATAGTAAATATGGTATCGTCGATAAAATGAGCAAACTAAATCCTAACGCAATATATTTAGAAATTTTTTGTCCATACACTACATACCCTTCTGCCATTTCCTTACTTACATAATAACCATTTTCTTTTTCATTACTTTGCTCAGCAGTTTCTTTTAATAAATAATCAAGAGATACTTCAAATACATTTCCAATCATTATTAACTTTTCAGTTTCAGGAAAACCTTGACCATTTTCCCATTTACTAACCGCTTGCCTTGTTGTGTTTAATTTTTCAGCTAATGCTTCTTGAGAAAGGCCCTTTTCCTTTCTTAATTTAAAAAGCTTCTCACCAAATCTCATATGTGTGTCCCCCTTTGTTTTCTTAACTAAATTGTATGTAAACATTGCCCTTATCTCTATCTTCCTGCGGTTGCACTTTGTCAACTTACGGTTGCAATTGTGTTATATAGCGGTTTTATATACGATTTAGCTATTTTTCTTCTATGATTATGGCGTTAATAAAACACACCCTCTTAATAACCAATTATAACAATTAAAGGTAATTATTGTTACAAAAATAAAAACTCCCTTATTCATTTAAAGGAGTTTTCAATATGAAATATTCCAAGAGGAGCTGCTTTTTCTTTCTCCTATTGACTCACAATTTCTTCTATATATTTTTATGTGTCATATAACGAACTATATACAGTATATGTTTTCATCTCTTTATCTGAGGCATACTCATATATATGTAAAATATTACTCTTATTAACTTTTCTAATAAAACCACTTCTTAAGAATCATAACGGCTTCTGCTTAAACTTCTCATAATTCCGTACCTTTAGTAAAAGGATATTCCCGCAATCTGTACAAATATAAGCATCCACCGGTGAAGATGTGAACATCGTTTCCTTTTTCCGTATTTGTGCATATCCGACAAACTCACCTTCTCCTATGTTTTTGGAACCACAATTAGAGCATGTCTGCACGGCTTTTTGTTTCATGAGAGCACCACCTTTAATCTGTTTCCACTCCCTTCGACAGCTCACTTCCATTTCCCTTCCAAAAAACCTCTTATTCTCTCACATTTCAACAGGAATCTCAGAACAAAAATCGTATATGTACTATGAAATATATTTATTAACGGAGGAATCTTATGACTACTGTTATGACACTCGATATAGCAACAAAAATTGAAAGCGCAGAAATTGATATGCTCTCTTCTAGATTAGAGGGACTACAAGCAATGAGCGAAAATCCAATGCAAGTGCAAATGAAAAAGTTCGGTAGTGCCACTGCCTTCTCATCACAAGTAATTGCTGGTCCTGCTTTTAATACGGTAAAAGGTCTTACAAATACAGATCAGATAGATGAAATTCTCTCTTATTATCAATCGTTACAAATTCCTTGTCGTTTTGAAATTACACCAGCTCAAGGCACAGCTGAACTCTTTCAATACTTATCTCAAAAAGGTTTTTACCATTCCGGCTTCCATACCGCTTTATATAGTATACCGAAAGAAGATTCATCCCTTCTTCCTTCTAAAATTACAGTACGCAAACTAAAAGAAAATGAGTTTGATATTTTTGCAGATATATATGTACGTGGATTTAACATGCCATCCTTTACAAAAGATGGTGTTCGCCAAAATAACGAAATTCTTTACAATAAACCCGGGTGGCATTTTTTCATAGCCGAAGTCCAAAACACACCAGCCAGTATCGGTGTACTCTATATACATAAAGGTATCGCATCACTAGCTGCTTCTGCTACTTTGCCAGAATTTCAGCGTAAAGGCTGTCATACTGCATTAATTCAAAAACGGATTAAGACAGCTATTGAATCCCATTGTAATTTACTAGTTGGACAAGCAAGGTTCGGTAGCGGCAGTCAAAATAATATGGAACGTGCTCATATGAAAATCGCTTATACAAAATCAATATGGACTGCGAAAGACATATAATTTACTTTCTTTTTCTTTCCATTACGAATGTATACATTTTATGACAATTTCTTTTCTATCCCATTAATCATTTGAATATTCAAACTAAATTTGTTACGCTATTACTAGATACATCATTCAACTTGCAATATGAAAAGAGAATTCTAATCAAACTACAAGGAGGAGAAATGTATGACTAAGCACGAACACGGTTTAAAAGAAAAAGTAGAAGGTGCCATCGATAAGGTAAAGGGCGAAGTAAAAGAAGTTGTCGGGAAAGTAACTGACAATAAAAAATTACAAGCCGAAGGAAAATGGGATAAGGTGAAAGGCACTGCTAAAGATACAGTCGGTAATGTGAAAGAAAAAGTACATGAATATAAGGAACATAAATAACAAAAAACACGTTAGATGCATTTTCATCTAACGTGTTTTTTATTTTACTTTATATATAATGAACCAAATAACATACGATATATTTTTATTTCTCTATACTCTTTGTAAGTGGTTCTTTAAAGACATTTCTATTCCATACAGCAAAAATAATAAGAGAAATAATAAAGAATACAACAAGACATATACCCAGATAATCAAAATTAACTACCTGTATGAGATTCCAAAACGGTCCCTGTAAATTATAGCTTTCAATAAGCAAAGATAGTAGTTGATATCCCCCTATTAAAAAAGCCGTTATAACAGATATTGAGGTAATGAATACATTATATGAATTTCTTATTCGACTATTTTCCATTGCCCACTTATAATTCGTATTCATGAATGTACTATCTAATGTATCCATCAATGACATTCCTGCAGCAAACAAAATAGGAAAAGCAAATATACTGACAAGTGGAATAGATTGACTTGTTGCGGTTACTGTAGAAAGAGCAATTAATCCAATTTCACTCGCTGTATCAAAACCAAGCCCAAATAAAAAACCAATCATATACAATTGCTTCTGACTATCAATAAACGTAAATAAGCGCTGCGTGAAACGGTATATAAACCCTAAGTTTTCTGGCTGTTTGTCCTCGTGACTTCGTAACACTTTAATAAGGTACAACAGATTGGTAAAACCGATAATAATAAGGAATGTACTAGAAACGATTGTACCGATAATACCGCCTATAGTTGAAAAACTCTCCATTCCATGTTTTGCAGTTTTTCCAATTAAAGCAATTAATACAATCATCACAAATACTACTGTAGAGTGTCCTAATGAGAAATAAAATCCTACCCCCTGTGAGTTTTTACCTTTTTCAATTAATTTCCGAACAGTATTATCAATTGCGACAATATGATCACTATCAAACGCATGACGCAATCCTAAAGAATATGCAATAATAGCTATTCCGATTATGCTATTACCTTTATACAGTGCCGGTAATAATAAGAGAATTCCAAGCACATGAAGAAATATAATAATAACAAAAAAGTTAGTTGCCTTTTTCAGTTCACTTTTCCACATAGTTACTAACCCTTTCTACTTTAAATTGAATACTTTTGAAAAAGAAAAGTGCCATAATAAAAACTACAATCGTTATAATAGTCGCTAAAATAATTACAAAATTATTTAACACGTCTGTATGATTTGTAAGTGTTAACAGAGCTGGTACTGTTGCAGTAATCCAGGATTCAACGAAGCAAACAATACCTACATAAATATGAATCTTCTTTTTCAATCCATCTTGTAGGAAAAATAAAAACCAAAGGAATGCCCAAAAGAACCAAATTATTGTACTTTGTAGACTTCCACTCTCATGTAATTGATTCACTATTCCCATAACCGTTGCAATGATAGCAACCCAAAGAGAATAGTAACCTACACCTGCAGAATCAAGTTTTAATATATTCGTAAGACCAACATATAAATAAGTAAAACCAAATAAGAAAATAGTTCCATTAGATAGGATAGTCCACTCATCAGATTGACTTCCTGTAAATAATAAATATAATGGTGTTAAAGTTTGTAATGCCCCTACAAATAAATTAAAGTATCCTACACTTTTGCTATCAATGAGTTTAAAAGCTGCTAGTGAATTCATAAATAGAACTGCACCGACAAACAATAATCCCACATTAGTCATAGTATCCCCTTCTCTTACTTAATATTTTCGATAGGATGTTAATTCTTCATGTAGACAATTCTCTCTAACAAAACGATGACACTGAAAAAATATAGACTCCATATCCTCTGTATTATGACTAAGTATGCGTATGACAAAGCCTTTACATGGTGTAGAAGATATTCCAATTTTCATATTGTTAGTGTTAGAAAGCGATGTTTTCAATGCTGCAATTAAATCATCTGTAATGTTCTCATTAATAACTATGAAAGTACCATAATGGGAATATTGATTTAATATTCCCATTTGATCTAACGACTCTTTGAAAGGGTTTAGCAATAGATGATCGTATACTACAAGTTTATTTTCCATATATATTTTTGTTAACGAATCAAAATATTGGTATGTGAACTTCTCCATATTTGGCGACCAACCAGGCGTAACTGAATCGCATAAAATCAATGTAGAATTATTTTGCATATATATATTTGTTTTTTGCTTATATGCTGCATCCTTGTACATAATTAACGGGTCTGGTAGATATTCCATAACAGCATTCTCACCAATATAAAAATTCAATTCTTGCAAAGCATAACTATTTGGAGTCTTGTAAACTTTCGTTGCCGATTGGCTTGTTATATATATTTTCGCATCTTTACCAACATTTATATTTATAGAATAGAAATCTCCTTTTAAATAGCCTCCACCAGAATTCATAATATAGTAATATGCTCTACCATACTCGTCCAAATATATTGGCTGCGTTACTTTTAAGGCATCTTTATGATAAACCTTAATAGGTACGGTTTTATGTCTCTTTTCCATCACATCAATATTTAAGACACCTGTAGGGGATTTCATTTTTTCAATCCTTCTAACATAATGTTTTGTCGCATCCAATTTATTAATTCTTGTAAACCTTCCTCATCCTTCAAATTTGTAAAAAAGTATGGTTTATTATGTCGGTAATTTTTCGTATCCTGCTCCATAACTCCAAGATCAGCCCCTACATAAGGTGCCAAATCCGTTTTATTAATCACAAATACATCAGATTTGATCATTCCTTGTCCACCTTTACGTGGAATCTTTTCTCCCTGTGCCACATCAATAATATAAATTGAAAAATCCACTAGCTCCGGACTAAATGTGGCAGCTAAATTATCACCCCCACTTTCAATAAAAATAATATCTAAATTATTATGTCTAATCATGAGTTCTTCAATTGCTTCAAAATTCATAGAAGCGTCCTCTCGAATTGCTGTATGCGGGCACCCTCCTGTCTCTACACCAATAATTCTATCTTCTGGTAAAACACCTGTTTTCAATAAAATCTTTGCATCTTCTTTCGTATAAATATCGTTTGTAATTGCTGCAATTTCATAATCTGTATTTAGATGTTTTGTTAACTTTTCAACTAACATTGTTTTCCCAGCACCTACTGGGCCACCGATACCAATTCTAATAGGCTTTATCATTTTATTTTTTCCTCCCTATGACATGAAGACCCTTACATTTACATCTTCATGTTGCATTTGATTTATTTCGAATTCAGGATCATTCAATCCAAAATCCTCTAATGAAAGTATTTGAATTCTATCAATAGATTCACAGATTAATTCATGGCATTCTTGTAATAGTTTTTGACCATCTGTTTGTCCAAGAGGAATGGCTCTCACACCGTTTTGAATTATACTTCCAACACTTGAGTATAAGAAAACTAAGAGCGTTTCTTCTATTGTCATTTTCAATTCAGCACCTAATATTCCGTATACGATACTCGGATGACCTTGTAATTTATTCCCCATAATATTTTCTTTATATATATTTAAATTTACAAATGAGAACAATTCACACAATAATTTAGAAGTACTTTTACTAATCATTCTATTTGCTTTTCTACATTCAAAAGGCATTGTTTGTGCTGTTATTAAATCATCTAAAAATGTAATTTGTTCTCCCTCATTAGTCTTAATTGCTTCGTAAGTATATTTGCAAATTAAGCCGTCCGTGTATGTTAATTGGACTTTTATATATCGATTAACCCATTTGAAAAATTCGGCTTTATTTGTAACTTGTCCCTCTTGAATAAATGTTTCTAATCCAAAAGAGTGACTAAAACTTCCTGTTGGGAAGTTCGAATCACTAATTTGGAGTAGGTTAAGTAGGTTAAATATGTTTGTGTGAAGCATGCTTGAATGGTTTTGGTAATACTCTATTTTCTTTTTGATAAGGAACACCTTCCTTTTTAAGTAAATCTTCTACTAAGTAGTCATTTGCCAAAATCATGCACCCTTCATCGAATTGTGCTGGTAAATGTCTATTTCCTAAGTTATGAGCAATAATTCCCATTTCTTTTATTGATGTTGGAGTAATTACAATCACCTCTTCTGGTAATACTTCAATATATACAATTCGATGTTCATCTTCATATAAAATATCACCGTTCTTTAATGTTTCTCCACTATCTAAAGACACCCCAATTTCAAAACCAGATTCTGAATATAATTTCTGAACCCTCTTCAGTAAAAGCTCACTAGAAATCAATATTTTATCAAGATGCTTTTTTGTATTTGAGAAATCATTCATATTACATACGTTGTTATTAATTTTTTCAATAATCATTTTATCTCCCCCGTTATATCAAAATAAAAAATATCTTTGGGCCATAGGTAGTATATCTACTGCTTCACACGTGATTATTTGTCCATCAACTTTCACTTCATATGTCTGCGGATCTACTTCAATTTTTGGTGTTGCATTATTTAGTTTCATATCTTGCTTCGAAATCTCTCTCGTATTTTTAACAGGTAATACAACTTTATTTAAACCTAATTTTTCTTTAATATTATTCTCATAAGCTACTTTCGATACAAATGTAATCGAACTTGACTGTACTGCTTTTCCATATGCACCAAACATCTTTTTTTCATAATATGGTTGTGGGGTAGGAATCGAAGCATTCTCGTCTCCCATTAATGCCATCACTACCATCCCGTTTTTCAAAACCATATCTGGCTTAACACCGAAAAATTGTGGATCCCATATTACAAGGTCTGCATACTTTCCTACTTCAATAGAGCCAACATATTCTGAAATCCCATGTGTAATAGCTGGATTAATTGTATACTTAGCTATATAACGTTGAATTCTATTATTATCGTTATATTCTTTATCTCCCTCTAAACTACCAATCTGCTTTTTCATTTTATCGGCGGTTTGCCAATTGCGAATAATAACCTCTCCAACCCTTCCCATCGCCTGTGAGTCAGAGCTAATCATGCTGAAAACCCCTAAATCTTGCAAAATATCCTCTGCCGCGATTGTTTCTTTTCGAATCCTTGAATCTGCAAACATTACATCTTCTGGAATATTCGCTTTTAAATGATGACATACCATGAGCATATCTAAATGTTCATCCAGCGTATTTACTGTATATGGCAAGGTCGGGTTCGTTGAAGATGGTAAAATATTATTCAGCGCAGCAATCTTTATAATATCTGGTGCATGCCCACCTCCAGCTCCTTCAGTGTGGTACGTATGAATAACACGATTATCAATAGCTTTTATTGTTTCTTCCACAAAACCACATTCATTTAAAGTATCCGTATGAATAGCGACTTGAATATCATATTTATCAGCAATCTGTAACGAGTGATTAATTGCTGAAGAAGTCGCTCCCCAATCTTCATGAATTTTCAATCCGATAGCTCCTGCAAATATTTGTTCTTCTAAGGCAGGTAAACTAGAGCTATTTCCTTTCCCTAAAAAACCAATATTTATTGAAAAAGCTTCTGCAGCTTCTAACATTTTTCTTAAATTCCAAGATCCAGGTGTTACTGTAGTTGCCTTGCTACCCTCCGCAGGCCCCGTTCCTCCACCGATTAGTGTAGTTATACCTGAAGCTAACGCTGTATCAATTTGTTGTGGGGATATGAAATGCACATGTGTATCAATACCTCCAGCTGTAACGATTTTTCGCTCACCAGAAATTACTTCCGTTGACGTTCCAATGATGATATCAATGTTATCCATAACTGAAGGATTACCACTCTTACCTATTGCTGAAATCTTTCCATCTTTTATACCAATATCCGCTTTATATACTCCTGTATAATCAATAATAATTGCATTGGTAATAACAATATCCACAACCCCCTGTTCTCTTGTAAGTTGTGAATTTTGTCCCATACCATCCCTAATTGATTTTCCACCACCAAAGACAGCTTCATCACCATATACAGTGGCATTTCGATCAACATGTGCGAATAATTGTGTATCTGCTAAACGTATAGAATCTCCTGTAGTTGGACCATATAAATCAGCATATTGTTTACGTGACATCTTAAAACTCATGCTATCTCCCTCTTTTTGTGTAAGATTGAATATCGCCATCCACTTTATTTTTAAATCCATATACTTCTTGTTCCCCTGAATATGGAACTAATTCAATCGTTTTTTCATCTCCAGGCTCAAATCTTACGGCTGTACCTGCTGGAATATTTAAATGTTGTCCAATTGCTACACTACGATTGAATTTTAACGCCTCATTCACTTCATAAAAGTGGTAATGAGATCCAATTTGAATAGGTCTATCTCCCTGATTTAGCACTTTGACTTTCGTTGCTTTTTTATTTTCATTACATACTATGTCTTCTTTCGCAAGGATATATTGCCCTGGAATCATAACATTCACTTCCTTTAATGAATTGGTTGATGAATAGTTACTAATTTTGTTCCATCAGGAAAAGTTGCCTCAACTTGAATATCTGATATCATGTCTGCAATACCATCCATAACATCTTCAGCACTTAAAATGTTTTTTCCAAGCTCCATTAATTCCGCTACATTTTTACCATCTCTTGCTCCTTCCAAAATTTCATACGTAATAATAGCGATACTTTCTGGATAGTTTAACTTAAGTCCCCTCTCCTTTCGTCGATAAGCTAAATCAGCCGCAACAACTACTAGCAGTTTATCAATTTCTCTTGGCGTTAATCTCATTACACTCTTCCTTTCTGAAGTATTTTAAAACTAAGAATATTCTAAAAATAAAAGGTGTATTTTCAATGTCCTTTCCGTGTTTTCTCCATGTTTTTTTGCTATCAATCAAATAAAAAAAGAGCCCATCGGCTCTTTTTTTATTTCCCTTCATTCTTCTCTAGCACGTATAAATCTTCTTCAATATTCGTTAATTTCTCACTTACAAGCTTTCTTGCATCTCCAATTGCTTGATTATATGCAAATGGTCCAACTAATTTAATCATTTCTTCTATTAAACGCTCTGCTTGGAAACGTCCAATTTCATCTAAATCTTCTTCCATAAAAAATTGCTGAATTTGTGCTACAAGCTCTTCTTTTTTATCATTTGGTATTTTTATATTCATCATCGTTGTTACTCCTCTATATTTAAGATAGTATCTTCCTTAACTCTACCATAGAAAAACGATTACCAGGACAGCTTTTTGTAACTCCTTCTAACTCCCTATGACCGAGTATATTTTCTTTCTTTACAGCAAATTGCTTCATAAACATTTTACATAAAGAATATAATGCATTCACTTGTGCAGGAGTTGGATCGTATTTATCAAAATTTCCCGTCATACATATTCCAATTGTATGACGGTTATGATTTTTCGCATGCGCTCCAATATGTAAACCTCGTCCTTCCACTACAATTCCGTCCTCTTCGATAAAATAGTTGTAACCAATCCCACTCCACCCTCTTACAGTTTGATGAAATTCATGCGTTTTATACACATCCCATCCATCTTCAGCTGTATGGTGAATAATAAGTTTATTTACTTTTTCTAAAGGAACTAATTCATCTTGAAATGTTAGATTGACACGTTTAATTTCCATTTGAACTGCCTCCTCTTAAAAATCAATCATAATAATCGTTTTATCATCTGGTCTTATTCTCTTTTCCCCTTCCAGCTCTTCGATGATTGCTACATATTCATTTATACTATCCTTTCTTACATATGCAACAGTTTGTTCTAATGACCAATCTGGGTGGAATAACCCGTCTGAACAAATAAAAATCCCACTCACTTCATCTATATGTAATTCACCATGTTGTAAATAATGTATCGCTTCTTTCATTCCATTTGCAACTGAATAACCATTTGGCATATTTGCAAGATAACGATTGTACTTCAACTGTTCTCGAACATCTTGAAAAATATGTTCTTCTGGCACAGATAAACCTTTCTTACGATCTTCTTCCCTCTTCTTTTTTGCTCGTTTACTAATTCCTTTAACTGTGTCTTTCGTTACTACTTGCATCGTTCCATTTTGAAAAGTTACGACAATCATACAGTCCCCGAGCTGTGCATATTCAATTTTCTCACCATCTATTTGAATTGCCGCAATACATGTACACCACAAATGCTCTTTCTTTCCCGTATCTACTTTATATTCCAACATTTTGCTTTGCAGTGCTTCATTTGCTTTTGCAACTGAAGCTTGTAAACTATGATTTTCGCGTAATGAAGTAAAATAACTTGCAAATAAATGCGAAGCGATGTATGCTCCATTATGTCCCTTTTCATCACGAAACGGGACAAGTGGTGTTGCACCGTCACATACACCATAAATCTTTTTATCTTTATTACAAAAATAAGAATCCTCACATTCTTGCTTCAACGGGCTTTTCTGTTGATATGTTTTTATCTTCACAACTGTATCCCCTTTCAAATGATAAAATACTCAAATTCTTTTGATTAATCTAATTTACCAAAATAAACTGTTTTTACCCAAAACTTTCAATATCATATATAATCTTGAAATAATATGAATTTTTCAGTGAAGGACGGGAAAGAAATGGTCAGATTCCTTGGTGTTATTATCGGTTCTATTATTATTGCGGTTGCCTTTAATCTTTTCCTTATCCCCCACAAAATTTTAAGTAGTGGAATTGGCGGAATTGCTATTATTTTAGGGATTGTAACCCCTGTAAACACAGGCATTATTAACTTTGTATTAAACTTACCTATCCTTATTTTAGGATACATAGGTCTTGGAAAAAAAATAATTTTCAACACAGTTGTCTCTGTAGTTGTCTTATCTGTTGCCTTATACTATGTTCCAGTAAAAGTCGTAGCAACAGATCCATTGTTATCTTCTATCTTCGGAGGTGTCATCGCCGGAGCTGGTATTGGTCTTGTTTTTAACTGCAATGGATCCACTGGTGGGTTTGATATTATCGGTATGCTATTATCCCGCAAGCGAGACATTAAACTTGGCGGATTTCTTATTGTTTTAAATACAGTCGTTGTAATAATCGCAGGATTCTTCTTCACTTGGGATGTTGCACTTACAAGCTTACTTTCTATTTATGTAACTGGTAAAGTAATTGATGCTGTTCATACAAAACATCGTAAAGTTACACTTATGATTGTAACAAATGAAGCAGAAAAAATGAAAAAACAGCTTCTTTCAACTGTTGTACGTGGAATCACATTACTTGATGGCGAAGGCGCTTATTCAAGCGAGAAAAAGCGTGTACTTATGACAGTCGTTTCTCGTGAAGAATTAGCAAGTATGAAACTAACAATTTCTGAAATCGACCCGAATGCATTCGTTAATATTACAGAAACTGTAGAAGTGTTAGGACTTTTCAGAAGAGGCTAAAGACTAGGTGGGAATCCACCTAGTCTTTATTTTGCATGAATTCAATTCGATTTCCAAATGGATCTGACACGGAAAATCGAATTACATCTGGCCGTGCATAATCATCAATCACTTCAACACCTTGCTCTATCAATGTTTGCTTAAATTCATTAATTTCATTCACATAAAAAGCTGGATGAGCCTTTTTAGCTGCTGTAAAGTTCTGCTCAACACCAATATGAACTTCTTGATTTCCACACTTAAACCAACATCCACCTCGTTTTTTCAGCTCTTCTGGCTTTGGAATTTCTTCCATACCTATTTTATTCCCATAAAAATCACGCGCCTCTTCTTCACACCCTACAGGCGCAGCTACTTGCACATGATCAATCCCTCTAATATAACTTTTCACTTTCCATCCCCTCCTCTATCCTTATGTTATAACGAAAGCATTTCAATGTAACTTACAAAAAAATAATAAAACGATATAAGCTTCTCTTATTACTGCGTTTTATGCTTTGAATAAATAAAAAAAATAAATTTACTCCCAGAACTTTCATTTTTTATAGAAATATAGGTTACACCTATATTATAGTTATAAATAGACAAATCTTTTTAGATGCTAGTTGTACGGAGGAAATATTATGAGTCGTAAAAAATATTCATCAACTCAAAGAAAACGTCATCCGAACATTTCTGGACGTTTGCGAAACCATATACATGACCGTTCATTAACAGAAATGTACGCATCTCTGTTCGAACACAATCCTGATAGTATTATTTCACTCAATTTAGAAGGAGTTATTCTACATATCAATCCTTCTGCCGAAAGAATACTTGGTTACACTTCTTTAGAATTAGAATGGAAAACCATTACCTCTATTTTAGAAGCTCATATTTCTGAGCAAGTATTACAATATATAAAAAATACTAAAGCGGAAAATCAAAAAGAATATATCTTATCTATTTATCATAAAAATGGATATTTATTAGACGTCGTAACAAAACTAGTTCCTATTTTTGTCCAAAACCGTCTAACAGGTGTCTATGCGATTATGAAGCCTCTTGAAAAATCTGAAAGAATTGAGAAAATGCTAAAAGAAAGCGAAAAAAGATTACGTACATTAATGGATGCAATGCCTGCATTTGTTATATTTAAGGATCATGAAGGACGCTGGCTTGAAGCAAATGACTATGCACTTTCATGCTTCAATTTCCATCATGTACCTTATCGTGGAAAAAAGGATAGTGAACTCATTCAATATAATGAAGCTTACCGGGAAGCCTTTTTACATTGTGAAGAAGTAGATGAACTAGCATGGCAGCAAGGACAAATTCTTCACGGAGAAGAATTTATTATACATAGGGATGATTCCGATTTAATCTTAAGTATATCAAAAGTCCCTCTTTATCACCCCGACGGTTCCCGCAAAGGTCTTATCGTAATGGGAAGAGATGTTACCGAGCTAAAAGAAACTGAAAAGCTATTACGAAAATCAGAAAAGCTCGCAGTAGTCGGACAACTGACAGCTGGAATTGCCCATGAAATTCGAAATCCGCTCACTTCTCTAAAAGGTTTTTTAACATTACTACTCCCTGAAATAAATGCGGAAAATAAATGGTATGTCGATGTGATGTTAAGCGAAATTTCACAAATGGAATCTATCACGAGTCAATTTATGGCAATGTCTAAACCACAAGTATTGTCTATCCAAACTTGTAACATACAAACTTTAATCGAAGAGGTAGTTACATTTATTTTACCGACTGCTATTATGCATAGTGTTCATATCATTATGGATCATTTTGATTATAAACATGATATTCAATGTGATGGTAACCAATTAAAGCAAGTTTTTATAAATATATTAAAAAATTCTATAGAAGCAATGCCAAATGGCGGAAATATTTTAATCCAAACAAAACCAGTAGAAGATTCCTTTATCTTAATACGTATTATCGATGAAGGTTGCGGTATCCCAGAAAATCGTATCTCTCGTTTAGGCGAACCATTTTATAGTTTAAAAGAAAAGGGTACCGGACTAGGATTAATGATATGCTACAAAATAATTGAAGAACATCATGGTAAGTTACACATTTCAAGTGAATTAAATAAAGGTACTATCGTCGATATTCAGTTACCACTTTCTTCATCTCATCTTGCAATCCAGTCTTAAATAAAAAGAAGCATCTGCTAATCGTTAGCAGATGCTTCTTTTTTTAAAACGTTTTGTTATACCACTCTTTTGCTTTTTCTACTTCGCCCATTGTTAATTGATGCCCTCTATTTTCCCAATGCATTGTTACATTAGCGTTTGCATTTTCTAATAGTACCTTCAATTCCTCTGACTCTGCTGATGAACAAATCGGGTCATTTGTCCCAGCTGCAATAAATACCGATTTCCCTGCTAAATTTGCTAATTGCATTCCCCTTCTAGGTACCATCGGGTGATGAAGCACAGCACCTTTTAACGCATTTTCGTAATGGAATAATAAGCTAGCCGCAATATTTGCTCCATTCGAATAACCGATAGCTACAATGTTATTTCTATCGAATTCATATTCTTTAGCCGATTCATCTAAAAATTCATTTAATTCCTTCGTACGGAAAATTAAATCCTCTTCATCAAAAATACCTTCTGCTAATCGGCGGAAGAAACGCGGCATCCCATTCTCTAACACATTTCCCCTAACGCTTAATACCGAAGCTTCCGGGTCAATTATTTCTGCAAGTGGTAATAAATCTAATTCATTACCACCTGTGCCATGAAGTAATAACAACACTGGTTTTGACGTATCTTTTCCTTTTTGAAAAACATGTTTCATCATAATCCTTTTCCCCTTTCAATCACTTTAATCTAAATTTCTCACTTCAAATGGTAAAAGCGTTTGTTCAATCTGTTTTCTATGTTGTTCATATTGTTCCGGTAACTTTAATTCCTCACCCATCATCTCTAACGATTCGTCATGAGCGAAACCAGGCGGATCTGTTGCGATTTCAAATAAAATTTCGCCGTGTTCTCTAAAATAAATTGCGTTAAAATAATTTCGGTCTTGTACAGGAGTTACGTGATATCCAAAACGAGACACATGCTCTTTCCAGTCTAGTTGATCAGCATCGTCACTCGCTCTCCAAGCAATATGATGAACTGTACCAACGCCCATTTGGCCACGACCGATTGTTGATACTTTCAAATCGATAATATTTCCAATGTCAGCAGAAGAACTGAATCGAATAAATTCACCCTCTTCTCCAATTTTCTCAAGACCCATAACATGCTCTAACAATTCAGCCGTTTTTTGAGGCTGTGCAGATAAAAGAACAGCACCGCCAAATCCTTTAATTGCTACTTCAGACGTAACTTCTCCAAAAGTCCAATTATTTAATTCGCCTTCTTCTCTTTCAACTAATTCTATATGCAAACCATGAGGATCATCAAATTCTAAATACTGCTCCTCAAATCGAGTCACCTTTGTATATGGAATATCAAACTTTTCTAGTCTCTTTTCCCAAAACTCCATTGCACCTTTTGGTACGACATATGAAGTAATTCCTACTTGACCGTCTCCAATAATTCCTTGGCGAGCACCTGCCCATGGAAAAAACGTAATAATCGTCCCAGGTTTTCCTCCTTCATTACCAAAATAAAGATGGTACGTACCTGGATCATCAAAATTCACTGTTTGTTTTACTAGACGTAACCCTAATACACCAGCATAAAAATCTACATTTTCTTGCGGATGCCCTACAATCGCTGTAATATGATGGATCCCCATTGTTTTCTTTTCCATTTCTTCCACTCCTTTTTTATTTCATTATAAAAATTGTTTTACATTCAAATTCACTATTCATTTTGTCCATACTGCAAAGTAAAATCCGTCATTATAATTTATCTCGAATTCGAGATATTAATTATAAAATCACATATTAGTTATCTAACCTATAGAAATTATCTCGAATTCGAGATAATACTCAAAAAAATATTTGTTCGATCTATAATCATAATAAATCTTGATTTAAAATGTTATTTATCTCGAACTTAATATTTATTATAAGTTACTTATTTTTCATTGTCAATAAGTTACTCATTTCATTTTAAATTAAAAAAGCCATACGAATGTATGACTTTTAGCTTATTGGCATCGCAAATTTCTCTTTCTCTACATATACTTTCCGAAATTTCATATAGCACCCAATACGCCAAGGCACTATGTAACCAACCGCAAGAGTATAGAAAAGAATGCCGATTGACTTTGGATCTAAACCTTGTAAATGTCTTCTAAAATAAGCACGTAAAAGAACAATAACTAAAAATGTAGCAATAAAAGCAATACTTTTTTTTGCATAAATTTGACCATCTTCTCTGACTTCATACCCACTTAAAATAATAAGTGGAATTGACAATAACAGTCCAATCCCAGCAGCTATCCCAATTTGCCAACCAGCAAGTTGTATCGGTGCCACATATAAAGAAAAACCTGGTAATAAAAAGAATAATGGCAATAATAGTCGTCTTCCTTTATTTTTAATTGGTCGATTCATAGAACGCATACGTCTAAATATCACGAGCCCTATGACGAGTAAAAAAATTGTAATACTGTACGAACCTTGCTGCAAGTGAATCTCTCCCTAAAAATAATCATTTTTAAAATACTTTCCCATTATACTCCTAATATTTTCTAAAAAATATGATTATCCCCTTAAAAAATCTTACATGTCAAATATACTTTTAGGTTTGATTTACTATAGGAAACAATTCCGAAAGAGGAACTACTCTCCCCATCTCATCTTTAAATACAATGTGCTCTCTCGTCAAATGGCGCGGGCTCTTCACTCCTGCCGCTGCCGCTAATGAAAATAAACTATATCTCATACTAATAATATAATTCATTACTCGCCATTTCTTTTCATACGGATCTAACGCTTTTTGATAATGCGGATTCGTCGTCGCAACACCAGATGGACACTGTCCGGAATTACATTGTAGCGCCATAATACAACCGCTCGCCATCATAAAACCGCGGGCTGAACTTACAGCATCCGCCCCAATCGCTAAAGCAATCGCCACTTTATCTGGTGTGATTAATTTACCCGATGCAAATACTTTAAACTTGTTACGGACACCATAATGGTTTGCTGTATCGATAAATGTAAGTAAAGCAGGAATAAGAGGGATTCCCATGCTATCTGCCATCGATTTATACGTTGCCCCTGATCCGCCTTCTGAACCGTCTATTGTAATAAAATCTGGGTAAATGTTTAGTTCTTTCATTGTTTTTATTAAATCTTCCAAAGGCTCCTGCTGTCCAATTACAATTTTCATCCCGACTGGCTTACCACCATTTTCTTGCAACTGTTGAATAAAATAAAGTGTATCCGCTGCATTCTTTAAAAATGAAAACCGATTCGGCGAATTAATCGTCTCTCCCTTTCGTACGTTGCGAACAGAAGCAATTTTCTCATTTACTTTTTGTCCCTCTAAATGACCACCACGTATTTTAGCTCCTTGCCCAAATTTCAATTCGAATGCTTTAATATTACTTTCTTTCGCTTTCTCCATAAATTTTCCCATTGAAAAATTCCCGTCTTCATCACGGTATCCAAATAACCCTGGACCAATTTGTGCAACGATATTCGCCCCTGTATGTAAATGCTCTGGAATAACGCCACCTTCTCCTGTATTAATCCATGATCCGCCTGCCATTTTCGCTCCAAAGCCACTTGCTAAAATATAATTTTCTCCAATCGCGCCGTAAGAAGTCGCAGACGCCCCAAACATGCCATGTAGTTGCCACGGATATTTGCGTTTGTCGCCGACGGTAATTGCATCGTCTTCTTCGTATAACCAAAGATTTGTTGTATCCGCTGTCAATTTTTCTCTTCTTGAAAATAATCCTTCTTTATGAATCACGTACTTTTTACCTTCCCGCTCTTGCGAAAGATTCACACTTAATTCCTCAGTTAATATCGGAAATAATGTATTAGCAATATAATAGCCAGAAGCTTCAAAATCTCTTTTCGATCCAAAACCAAGTATTTCAGAGCGATATTTCGCTAAAAACATAACACTTTGAAAATCATAACGTGAGAAAGGTTTTCCATCCGTATCATGATCAAACCAATATTGCCGAAATTCAGGCCCTATCTTTTCAAGTAAATAGCGCATTCTACCTAAGTATGGATGCAATTTTAATATAGAATGATGTGTTCGTTTTTTAATAAAAAATGTAATGATAAAAAAGACGATTAAAAGTAACATCAAAAAGAGCAATATACTAATAATAACGAGTAGCGTTTCACTCATCCCGCTTCCTCCTATGAAATCCCATAATAAAAGGAGAACACTCGATGTGTTCTCCTTTTATCTTTATTCATACTAACGTAGCAAGATGCTCTTTCGCATCATATTCAACTAAACTTTCAGCATGTTTAATTCGATGAACAAAGTCTGGATTAGCAATTAACGGTCTTCCGAATGCCGCTACATCAATTGTTCCTTCTTGCAGTGCTTCTTCAGCCTCTTTCGGATTCAAATTACCAACCCCAACAATCGTACCATCCCAATATTTTCTTACTAATTGATGAAAATTCTTTCCTTCAGCAATTTCTTGCGTATAATTCATCGTTGAAGGATGGATCATCGTTAACCCAACCTCTTTAAACATTTTTACAAACATTTCAATCGCAAGTTCTGGATTTTCCCACATATAAGTAGGGTTATCACCTTTAAAAGCAGAGAAACGAAGAAGTGTTTTATCGGCTCCAACTGCTTCTATTACAGCCTCCGTTACTTCTTTCATAAATGTTAACCTTTGTTTTAAATCACCACCGTATTTATCTGTTCGCTTATTCGCAAACTCATAAGTAAATTGATCAATTAAATATCCGTGTGCACCGTGAATTTCTACTCCATCAAACCCAGCTTCGATTGCATTTTTCGCAGCTTGTGCGTATTGACCAATAACTTCTTCTATTTCTTCTAACGTCAATGCTTCTGGTGTATCAAACGGTTTACGAAAACGCGGAACATTCCCTTCTGCAGCAATAGCAGACGGTGCTTGTGGCAATTGACCACCAATTATTTCATGATGACTCATACGCCCAACATGCCATATTTGAGCAATAATCGTCCCGCCTTCTTTATGTACTGCCTCTGTAACCGGCTTCCACGAATCGATTTGTTCTTGTGTATAAATCCCTGGTACTCCTGGATTCCCTTTCGCTCTCGGGCTAATGACAATTCCTTCTGTAATAATTAGTCCAACTCCATCCGCAGCACGCTTTCTATAGTACTCAACTACATCAGCACCAACTACACCAGTCTCATTATTTGCAAAGCATCTCGTCATCGGCGCCATCGCTATGCGATTATGAAGAGACCAAGACCCAATTTGAATCGGATTAAACAACTTCGTTTCTTCAATGTTTTCAAAAGATCCCCCAGCGTTTACATTTGTTCCCTCATAAATACTTGCCGCTTTATTATTTGAACTTGCCATTTTTCTTCCCCCTTAAAAATTCTAACTATATTCGCATCATACTTACTTTTAAATAGTAACGTCAATTTATACGACTTTGCCATAAAACATTCGAATATCAAAAAAATAGAATGCTATAAATAAAATTAAAAAGGTTTCCTTAGTAGGAAACCTTTTTTAGTTGATCATATATGGCTGTCAATTTGTTTATCTCTTTAATATAAAGAATCCCTTATCAATAGAAGTGAAAATGGTTCCGTATTCTTCTAAAAATAATAACTTATATACCTAAAACAATGAAAGCCCTACCTCTCTTTCATCCTTACGGCTCCTCGTCCGTGCCAGTGTGAATCAGGATTGCAAAAATCAAGTAACTATTTTATCGAAGTATTGAATTAAACTTCGAACATTCGTAAAAGAAATTTAAAATAAAAATGGATTTGATTGTAGTAATAACAAAAGAGGTTAATGCTTTAAAAGTGGTTTGAAAGAGTTGAATGTCTTTGAAATGATTGATTGCCTATAATTATGTTCCCAAAAAATTCAAGATCTTTTTTGGGATGCAATACATTATTTGTAATGAACCTTAACAAAAGCTTTTTATTTGATTTTCTGTGATACCTTCAATTAATCCAAGTTCACTAATCAAAAATTCATGTGCGTTATCTAACATTTTCTTTTCGCTTGCATTAAGTGCTTTTTCTTTCTGTATACGCATTAAATCACGCACAACTTCAGCACCTTCTTGCATTTTACCCGTTTTTATTTTATCAGTGTTCACTTTATACCTTTGTTTCCACGTAAGTAATCTATCTGATTCCCCATGCAAAAAAATATCTATTATGTGTAGTAATGCCTTGATATCTGTAACTGGTCGTATATTTGAGTTCAATATTTTGCCTTCAGGAATCATTATTTCCATATTGTTAGCCGACATTTTTATAACATAATATTGTTGTTTTTTTCCTGCGATTTCTTTCTCTTCTATGGCTTTAATTATACCTGCTCCTTGCATTGGATAAACAATGTTATCGCCAATTTGAAACAAATAATCCACCTCCATATATGGTAACCTTCTCAAGCTTAACATATATTCATTTTTTTAGCAAAATTTTTATTTTATCATAAAATTATTTCCCATGTCAATTCATTCAAAACAATTTAATTAATCCACAAAATAACACTACAAAACCGCAATTCCTCCAACTTTTTCATAAGCACCCATTTTAATTTTACAAACCTCTTACAATACAAAAACACATTACTACAATATAAGTAGTAATGTGTTTTTATAAGACATAGCTAAAGATTCACTTTTAATTTCCAACCTATATACTAACTTGCTTACGAATCGTTTCTCGCGCTAAAAGAAAACTCATAATTACTTGCGCAGCTACTCTGCTCGTCATATCCCTGAAATCAAGAGTTGGATCAATTTCTACTATATCCATCCCTTGCACGAGGGGTTCTTTGCCAATAAATTCAATCGCATCAAGTAAAGTTGAGCTATCCATTCCTCCAGGGCCAATTGCTGGACAACCTGGCGCGAATGCTTGATCTAGTACATCCATATCAAGAGAAATGTAAATAGAAGTCACACCTTGTTTTCTTAATACTTCAATGCTTTCTGTCATAATATCTTTTATTTCTCGCTCTCGTACATCTTTCATTGTATACACTGTCACACCGTGCTCTTTTGCATATTCATGGTACGCACGTGCATTAGAAAAATTACGAATTCCAATTTGAACGAGTTGTTTTCCTGTAATGACACCATTTTCTAGTAAACTACGGAACGGTGTACCATTTGATGGACCACCATCATCTAAATTACGCAAATCATGATGAGCATCAAATTGAATAATACCGACCTTTCCTTTACTATTTGCAAATCCTGTTATACTTGGAAAACTAATCGAATGGTCCCCACCAAGAACGATTGGTATCATGTTTGGATTTACTTTCGTTAGATGCCCAACCGTTTTCGCAATTCGGTTATGGCTTTCTTTTATATTTGTCACATGCATCGTAATATCACCGCAATCATATAAAACACTTTCTTTCATATCGTGTTCTTCTGTAATTGCATACGTGCTATATGCATCTAACATCGCACGAATTGTTTTTGGAGCAAAACTTGCTCCTGAATGACTAATAGATGGTTTAGAAAGGGGTGCTCCAATTAAGGCAGCACCGAATATTTCCACGCCTTCCTCCCAATCTTTAATCATCTCACTCCATTTCGTCACTTCACGATCAATAAACTTTGCATTTTTCTTTAAATAGTGGCCGTGCTCCACGATTGTTCACCTCTTGTATATGCGATATTACCATTCTTCCATACTGTATTCACATGACTTACGCCGTAATGATACGGTACGTAAGCATAATTGTAAGCATCCCATAAAACTAAATCTGCCTTGCGACCAACTCTAATTTTCCCAGCTACATCACCTCGATTAATAGCATACGAAGAGTTAACTGTTACCGCGTTCCAAACTTCTTCTGGTGTCATTTTCAGTTTGAGCATTGCGATGCTCATAATAAGCTGAATGTTTTCAGTTGGACAGCTGCCTGGGTTAAAGTCTGTAGCTAACGCAACTGCAACACCTTCATCAATCATTTTACGACCGCGAGCAAAGCTTTCTTTATTTAAATAGAAAGTTGTTCCTGGTAATAGCGTTGCTACTGTATTAGAGTTTGCAAGCATTTCAATTCCTTTATCAGAAGCGCCAACTAAATGGTCCGCTGATGCTGCACCAATTTCAGCTGCTGCTTCCGCACCACCAAGAGGGTCGATTTCATCTGCATGAATTTTCACGTCAAAGCCAAGTTCTTTCGCTTTTAATAAAAACTCTTTTGATTCTTCTACAGAGAACACACCTGTTTCGCAGAAAATATCAACGAATTCCGCTAATTGCTTCTCTTTCATTTCTGGCAGTAGGTCTAGCATCCATTGTAAAAATTCTTTTGATCTTCCTTTATACTCTTTCGGAACTGCATGGGCACCTAAAAATGTTGAAACTAAATCGATTGGATGCTCTTTTTGTAATTGTGCAGTTGCCTCTAATTGTTTCCATTCCGTCTCATCATCTAATCCGTAACCACTCTTCGCTTCTACAGTTGTCACACCGAAAGATAGCATACGGTCTAAATGGAATTTCGCTTTTTGAACAAGTTCTTCTTTCGATGCTTGTTTCGTTGCATTTACAGTCGAAAGAATGCCTCCACCTTGTTCTAAAATTTCTAAGTACGGAACTCCTTGTAATTTTAGCGCGATTTCATTTTCACGAGATCCACCAAATACAAGATGAGTATGCGGGTCAACAAGACCAGGAGAAACCATTTTACCGCCGCAATCAATAACTTCTTTCGCTTGTATTCCTTTTGCTTCTTCCGCTGTTCCAACGAAAGTGATTACGCCATTTTCAATTCCAACCACACCGTTTTCAATAACAGGAAGCGTGTTCATCGCTTCCCGTCTTAACAAGCCATCTTCTTGATCCATTGTTAGTAATTGACCGATATTTATTAGTAAAGTGTCCAGCATGTTTTCTCCTCCTTATTTCATCATTGGAATGTTAACGCCTTTTTCTTTCGCTGTTTCAACAGCTAAGTCATATCCAGCATCTACGTGACGAACAACACCCATTCCAGGGTCAGAAGTTAATACGCGCTCAATACGTTTTGCTGCCGCTTCTGTTCCATCTGCAACGATAACCATTCCAGCGTGAAGTGAATACCCCATGCCAACGCCACCACCGTGGTGAACAGATACCCAGCTTGCACCGTTTACACTATTAATTAATGCATTTAAAATTGGCCAATCTGCTACTGCATCACTACCGTCTTTCATCGATTCCGTTTCACGGTTTGGAGATGCTACTGATCCGCAATCTAAATGGTCACGGCCGATAACGATCGGTGCTGATAATTCATCATTTGCAACCATTTCATTAATGATGCGACCAAATTTCGCGCGCTCACCGTAACCTAACCAACAAATACGTGATGGAAGACCTTGGAACTCAACTTGTTGACGTGCCATACGAATCCAGTTACATAAATGTTCATTATCAGCGAACTCACGTAAAATTACTTCGTCTGTTTTATAAATATCTTCTGGATCACCAGAAAGTGCTACCCAGCGGAATGGTCCTTTTCCTTCACAGAATAATGGACGAATAAATGCTGGAACGAATCCCGGGAAATCAAAAGCATTTTTCAAACCTTCATCGAAAGCAACTTGGCGAATGTTATTTCCATAATCAAATGTAATTGCGCCTTTTTCTTGCATCGCAAGCATTGCTTCCACATGTTTTGTCATGCTTTCTTTTGATAATTGTACGTAACGTTCTGGATCTTCTTCACGAAGTTTCGCTGCTTTTTCTAATGTGTAACCTACTGGAATATAACCGTTTAATGGATCATGAGCAGATGTTTGATCCGTAACTAAATCTGGCGTAATATTACGCTTCACTAGTTCTGGTAAAATTTCTGCCGCATTTCCTAATAAACCAATAGAAATCGGTTCTTTCTTCTCTTTATACTCGTTCGCAACCGCTAATGCTTCTTCTAACGATTCTGTATACATATCACAGTATCTCTTTTCAATACGACGATCGATGCTGCGCTTATCAACGTCAATAGCAATAACAACACCGCCGTTCATCGTTACAGCAAGAGGCTGTGCACCACCCATCCCACCTAAACCAGCAGTAAGTGTTAATGTACCTTTTAATGAACCACCGAAATGTTGACGAGCCGCTTCACCAAACGTTTCATATGTTCCTTGTAAAATTCCTTGAGTTCCAATGTAAATCCAACTACCCGCTGTCATTTGTCCGTACATCATAAGACCTTTTTTCTCTAATTCACGGAAGTGATCCCAGTTCGCCCATTTTGGTACTAAGTTTGAGTTCGCTAACAGAACGCGAGGTGCATCTTCATGTGATTTGAAGATTGCTACTGGTTTCCCTGATTGAACAAGTAACGTTTCATCGCTTTCTAACGTTTTTAATGAATCTACAATCGCCTGATAGCTTTCCCAGTTACGAGCTGCACGGCCAATTCCGCCATATACAACTAGCTCTTCTGGTTTTTCAGCAACTTCAGGATCTAAATTGTTCATTAACATACGAAGTGCAGCTTCTTGCACCCACCCTTTCGTTTGTAACTCCGTACCTCTTGGCGCGCGAATTGTTTGTTTTACTTTTTCCATTTCAATCTCTCCCTTTTCTCATTTTATAGTGCTGCGTTTACATCTAATCTTTCTTTTATCGAATCATTCGTTTTTAACCAATGCGTAATATTTTCAATATCTGTTGAGAATATACGGTCATTTGTAATAGAAGGTACTTGCTGACGGCCTTGATGGTAGAAGCTCTTCGTCACTGTACTCATGTTTTCAATTCCGCGATATTCCGCTGCTTGCATCGCACAAATCATCTCAATTGAAAGAACACGTCTTACATTTTGAATAATTTGATGTGCATGGCGTGAAGCGATTGTTCCCATACTTACGTGATCTTCTTGGTTAGCTGATGACGGGATTGAATCAACACTCGCCGGATGTGCTAACGTTTTATTTTCAGAAACAAGTGAAGCAGCTGCGTATTGCATAATCATTGCACCAGACTGCAGTCCTGGTTCTGGACTTAAAAATGGAGGTAAATCATTTAATTGCGGATTTACTAAACGCTCAATACGACGCTCTGAAATATTTGCAAGTTCCGCCATTCCTACTTTTAAGAAGTCCATCGCAAACGCAATCGGTTGACCATGGAAATTACCACCTGAAATTACTTTTTCTCCGCCATCAAAGATAAGCGGATTATCTGTTGCTGCATTCATTTCAATTTCTAATTTTTCTTTCACATAATTTAAAACTTGCCAAGAAGCGCCGTGTACTTGCGGGATACAGCGAAGTGAATATGCATCCTGTACACGTAGTTCTCCTTGTTTTGTTGTTAACTTACTATCTTGAAGGATGTCACGAATTCTGCTCGCGACTTCCACTTGCTCTTTATAACCACGTGCTTTATGAACATTTTCATCAAATGCATCAATAATGCCTTGTAATCCTTCAATTGTCATCGAAGCAATTAATTCCGCTTGATATGCAGTTGCTTCTGCTTCTATATAAGAAAGAACTCCTTGCGCTGTCATCGCCTGCGTACCATTGATTAATGCAAGCCCTTCTTTCGCTTCAAGTTCAATCGGTTCAAGACCTTCTTCTGTAAGAGCAACCATCGCATGAACGCGTTTCCCCTTATAGAACACTTCACCTTCGCCTAATAATACGAGCGCAAGATGAGATAAAGGTGCTAAGTCTCCACTCGCACCAAGTGAACCTTGTTGCGGAACGACTGGGTGAATTTTGCGATTTACAAACTCAAGAAGCATATTTACAACAAGCGGTCTAACGCCAGATATTCCTTTAAGCATCGTGTTTGCTCGTAAAATTAACATACCGCGTGATACTTCTTCAGGGAATGGATCGCCTATCCCGCATGCATGTGACTGAATTAAATTGTGTTGAAGTGCCTTTACATCCTCTTTTTGAATAAGCACATCACTAAACTTTCCAAATCCAGTTGTAATACCGTAAACAACTTTTCCGTCTTCTACGATTTTCTCAACTACTTCGCGGCACTCCGCCACCTTTTGCATACTAGTTGGGCAAGCTGTTACACCTTCCCCTTCAAGTAATAACTTCTTCATTTCTTCAACTGTCAATGTATGTCCTGTTAACGTAATCATTCTTTTTTCCTCCTTAAAAAGGCAAAAGGGGACCTTATCTTTTTAAGACAGACTTCTGTCCGAAAAAGTAAGGCCCCCTTCTAACTAATAGACTATGGGCAAATCATATGTGATTAATTCCTAAACCAATCGCCTCATGCTCAGATCCTTTTACAGGTGCACCAATCGTTCCATAAAGTGCAACAGCAACCCATTCGCCTTCTTTTTTTCCGTCGTATGGTGTACCGCGCACAATTGCAAAACGAAGTCCTACTGTACGAAGAACGTCTGCTAACTGAATTTGACCTCTCGTCACTCCGTACAAAGCTTCCATTATTGCATGATAAAGTGCATGTGTTTCTCTGTAAACATCCGTTTCAATAACTCGGTTGCTTTTAGCCGCTGTTTCCATTGCCGCTACGACCTTTTGCGAATTCATAGAACCCACTTTCCCTGTACAATATTTCCAACCTTTTGGAATAGATAATACAGGGCTTTCATTCTCATCCGCAAGTGCCAACAGCATGGCCATACGACCAATTCGATGTGTTCCTTGAAGAAGCATGTGACTCTCTCATTTCTTTTAATTATTTGAATATTTCTTAATTTAAGAATAAATGAAAACGGTTAAATCGTCAATAGTTTAAACTCATATTCAAACATTTTTTCACCTCCCCTAATTTTGTGTACACAAATTATTTACACAAAATTTCCAGGCATGCTATATTCTCACTAACAAATGAAAAGAGGCGAGTTTTCAGTGGCGAAACGAAAAGATATTCATTTTCGAATTGAAGAAAATTTACTTGAAAGGTTTGAAGCAGCACTCCATTACGAAGGCTTAAAGAAGACAGATGTATTAACACATGCGATTCAGCAATTTTGTACGAAGGTGGAATCCGAAAAAATGAATGATGTAAAACGCCAATACAGCGTCAGCAACCATTTACAAACACGTATCCATACGCATAAACGTTTCGAAGAGAAACAAGTGAATTTAGATGAAGTCGTCATTGAACATTTACAACTTCAAGGAAAAGAAAACATATTAGAAGTTGGGTGTGCGAGGGGAAAATTCCTTTCCCTTTTACAAACTAACGGTCATAAAGGCCAATTAACTGGATTTGATCAATCGAAAGCCATGCTTTCTGAAGCCGCTAAAAAAAGTACTAGAATTGAATGGAAACAGGGTGATGCTAGTAAACTTCCATTCGAAGATAATTGTTATGACTGGATAATCGCAAGACATATGTTATACCATGTGAAAGATGTAAAAAGAACAATTCAAGACTTTTATAAAGTCATTCGTCCTGGCGGTACACTTTTAGCTACAACAAATTCTAACGTTTCATTACCTCGTATAGTTGAAATGTGTAACAACATGTTAGTCGCATTTGATTTACCGCAAACATCAGCAGCGGTTGCTCCATTTTGTTTAGAAAATGGTAAGGAGATATTACAATCTGTTTTTCCAACTGTTGTAGAAACAGTTATTCATAATGCGCTCGTTTTTCATCACGCTACTCCGATCGTAAACTATATTTCTAGCATGTTCCCATCACTGAATATACCAGACAATATGTATCTTCACGCCGAAATGAAGGAATGGCTACAAAAAGAAATAGAAAATGAATTATCACTTCATAACGGTATATGGCATGATCCGAAAACGATAGCGATTTATCGATGTAAAAAAGAAAAAAGCTAGCAAATGCTAGCTTTTACACGTTTTCTCATAAAAGTTTCTCCATCACTACATTGCCTTTACCACAATAAAAATTTGTATTATGTTCGTCTGCTACTCCAAAATAAGAAGCAATCGCTATTCCGAATGGTACAAACGCATGCCCTTGTGCTGTAATGATATTTGAGTGCTGCACAACTTCTTTATACACGAAATTTTCTACTGGAAAACAATCGAATCTTTTATAATCTATGGTCGCTGTATAAGATCCCCCTTTCAATAAGCCTGCCTTTGCCAACGCATACGGTCCAGCACAAATTGCTGCCACTAATTTTTCTTGTTCATAAAATTGATGAATGATTGAAAAAAGAGGTTTTGCATCTTTCAACTGTACTTCTTCTCCACCTGGAATAAGTATCCCCTCATACTCATCTACACGCACTTCACTTAATTCTATATGTGGCTGCACTTGCAACCCCGTTTCACTTATAACCAGTTCCTTAGTTAAACCTGCTGTAATGATTTCATATTTATTTTTCAGCAATGCCGTTGCTACCGTTATTTCAAACTCTGCAAATGTTGGGTACACAAATAAAAGTATTTTTTTCATAACCCTCTCTCCTTCAACCATTTCATAAAATATACCTCTAAATCGTCCACTGTTAATCTATTCGTGTCCACATAAGTTACAGGAAATTGTTTATACCAGTCTTTTTCAGTTTCTACTAATTTAAATTGCTCCTCAAACGTACTTCTGTTTCTTGTTCTATCATTATTTTTTCTATCATATACATTCTTTTTCGTAACATCTAAGTAAAAAATCACATCCGAACGGCATTCCCTTAATTTATATAATTCATCTTTCAATTCATTTTCTATATCCCACTCTTCTCCTATAATCGTTGGATAAAAGAGTGTAAAAAACTCAATATCTTCTGGTCCGCGATCAAAAATTACGACTGAATCTTTCACATTTTGAAACTCCTTTATTTTTGCTTCCATAAACATTTTTTGATTCATAATAAACCCTACTTTTGAATTCATATCTAAATTCAATTTTTTTCGCTTCTCTACAATTGGATATGGATTTTCATATATAACTCGAAACCCTCTCTTTTCTAACCTTTTAGCTACTGTTGTTTTCCCACTTGCCATCGGTCCTTGTAGTGAAATTACATATGCCATCCCACTCATTCCCTTTCCGTATAATATATTGATAATATACAGAATTTTGAAAACTATCAACAAAATATATATCATCTTGTTTCTTATTCTTATGTAACTTATAATAAAAGATAGAGATTATGACGAACGCAAAAATAATGTAAGCTTGGAAATCCAAGCTTACATTATTTTTTGCTTTCCCTTTTCTAATAAAAAGAGTATACTAGATTAGAACGTATGTTCTCAACGATTACATACAGTAAGGAGATAGAACAATGGTATACGACACAAAAGCAATTTCTTGGAATGAATCCTTAAAACAACTTCAACGCCGCTATACAAACAAACAAGTTGACCGAAAAGAATTTGAAGATATTGAACTAATGGAATTCTTCCGCGATAACGACTACATTTCTTTACCTACACATATAAGCGGCCTATCAACAGCACGTTTTACTTCTTACTCTATTTTCACAACTGAAGATAAAGATCGTAAAGTTGGCACACTTATTATTGAGTATGTTGAAGACGATAATAATAATTTATGTGTTGAACAACTATACTTTGTTTAAATGATTACGCTTGGTCAAAATGACCAAGCGTTCTTGCTTTCTATGAATCTCAATGTTTATAATATGAATAAAAGAAAATCGAAATCATTTAAGGGGGGATATACTTGCTCGAAGGATGGTTCAGTTGGTTCATTGTATTATGGACTGTCATTTTATTAGGACTTATGTCTATCGGTGGATACTTTATGTTCAGAAAATTTTTAAAACGATTACCAAAAGAAGATGGTATGTCCATTTTAGATTGGGAAGAACACTACATAAATAAAACGAGACATTTATGGGCTGACGAACAAAAACAATTGCTAGAAGAGCTTGTAAGTCCTGTTCCAGAACTATTTCGCGACATTGCTAAATCAAAAATTGCTGGTAAAATTGGAGAACTTGCATTACAAGAAAATGCCTCTCAAATTACACAAGACTTAATTATTAAAGGATATATTATTGCCACACCAAAGCGTGATCATAAATTTTTGGTGAAAAAACTACAAGAAAAAGAGATTGATTATTCAAACTATAAGTCTTTGCTCGCAAAATAACTTCACATTATTTTCGATAAAAAAGACAGCGCCTTTGACGCTGTCTTTTTTATTTTATGCATATACAGTTTTAAGTTAGTTTCATATCTTTTTCATTATAAAAACCATCTTCTTTTTCCATTTCCTTCTGTAATTTCGTAAAGGAACGGTACATCGCAATTCTCCATGATACAATCATCGCAAACGCAAGTAAGAAGAACATGCCGCTAAGTTGTCCTAAATCAAGAGATTGACTTAAGTATGTTTTAAATACAATCCGCACTACAAGTAATCCAATTAATATAAAAACAAATGCTTTTGAACGCTTCAAGTAAATCTCTTGCCCTCTAATTTCAAATTTAGATGTTTTAATAAGAAAAATAGAGAAAATCAAACCAACACCAATTGCTTCTAACATTTCTGCTGGAGTTAATCGAAATTCAGGAAAAACATACATCAATGCTCCCGTACTCATAAAAAATGGTGGAAGTATAATTTTTTTCAATGTTGCAGGTTTCTTAGCTGCTTTTAAACGAATAAACATCGCACCGACAGCCATACAAACAGCAACGATACTTGATAAAAGAACTATGTTCATATTTCCTCATCCTTTTTTGTGGCTATATGCAAAATATACTTTCATTATATGCTTTTCCGTTAGTATTTCCAACATTTTCGCAGAATAATACTAAAAACCGGTAAAACCACCAAATAAACTTGAGAAATATACGATAATTTTCGTCATCCAATTAAAGTATAGGAAGACACCCATAACAATCATAATGTATCCGCCGACTTTCATGAAGGCCATACTATTTCTTTTAATCCAAGACATTTTCGTAATAAAGAATGAAAGTACGAAAAACGGGATAGCAAATCCAAGTATGTATGCAATCATATAAATCATTGCAGATTCTGGGTTTGTTGCTGCTAATCCAATTACGGACACTAAAATAGGTCCAGTACATGGCGTCCATCCTGCAGCAAAGGCCAATCCAATTAGAACTGATCCAAAATAGCCACTCGGACGATTTTTAAATGTAAATTTACGATCTTGCATTAAAAACTTCGGCTTAAATACCCCGACAATAATAAGACCGAACACGATGATAAATATACCACCTAGCTGTCTAATTAAATCTTTATAATCTGTAAAGATTCCTCCGATAAAACTTGTACCAAATCCAATTGCAATAAATATAATTGAAAATCCAAGTAAGAAAAACGCTGTATGTATCATACTTCTTTTGCGAAGCATTGCATTTTCTTCTTTCAATTCAGAAACCGACATACCTGTTATGTACGATAAAAATGCCGGATAAAGCGGTAAGCAACATGGGGAAATAAATGATAAGAACCCAGCGCCAAACGCTAAAAAAATACTAATATCTTGCATAATTCCACTCCTCTCCTTACATATTGTAGCAAAAACACATAAAAATACTATGAACAATTCGTGAACTCACTTTTACAACGTGGTAATAAGAAAAACCACTCTTTCTCACAGTTTCTAATAAAACGTTTTCATTTCCTTCTATTATATAGAAAAATCTCAATTGGATTAGGAAACTCCTTTAATTGTTATTAACATAACAAAGGTAACATAGTTTCTCAAATGATTAGCACGTATACGTACGTTTATATACATATTGATTTAAAAAATTTTTTTCAAATGCTGTCTTTATACAATACAAAGCTGATTTTACAATACTTTTATAATTAACAATTTCAAGATTATGCATAAATATCATACTTTTATTATTATTCTATAAAATGTCGCACTTTTCTTTTATTTGACCCTACATTTTTAATTTTGTATACTTCCCTCTAGATATATTTTCGTTACGGAACAACTTCACATAGATGGGAGGAATTTTTCATGCTTCGTTATTCTCTTTTAGTTTTATTAGGAGCGTGTAGTTATGGAATTTTAGCTATTTTTGTTAAACTTGCATATGCAGAAGGATTTTCACTTGGAGAGGTAATTGGCAGCCAATATTTGTTCGGTTGGATTATTTTGCTGGCTATTACACTTCTATTTTCTAGACACCGCGTTCCATTAAAACAAGCATTAATTTTATTCGTTGCAGGAACATCTGCAAGTTTTACTGGAATTTTTTATTATGCTTCATTAAAAACTGTACCAGCTTCTATCGCAATTATTCTTTTGTTCCAATTCGTTTGGGTCGGTATTATTATTGAAGCTATTGTAACAAAAACATTACCTTCAAGGGAAAAAGTTATTTCGGTTATTTTCTTACTTGTAGGTACATTTTTATCAAGTGGTTTACTGGAAAAATCGGCAGGTACTTTCGATACAACAGGAATCATTTTAGGGCTATTATCTGCTATTACATTTGCAACATACATTTTTGTGAGCGGAAAAGTTGCTGTTGAAGTACCTTCATTACCACGTGGTGTCCTGTTAATGGCTGGCGCTTTAACTTTAGTTATGATCGTATTCCCGCCAACATTTATTATGAACGGTGCCATTTCTCAAGGACTTTGGAAATACGGCTTAGGATTAGGAATATTTAGTATCGTTATTCCGTCTATTGCCTTTACAATTGGTATTCCAAAAATCGGTTCTGGCTTAGCGACTATTCTTGGTGCAGCAGAGCTACCAGTTACAACAATTATGTCTGTATTCGTTTTAAAAGAAGCTGTACTATCTTCACAGTGGATAGGTGTATCACTTATTTTAATCGGTATTGCAATTCCGCAAATTGCATATGCAATGCGTGGACGTTATCAAAAACATCATACACATAAAAAAGTGGCAGCATAAAGTGAAACTTTAATTAGTGGAGATTTTATTCATCCCCACTGATTATTAGCTCACATCACTCGGGCATTAACGAGAGAGGATTTTCATTTGAGAATCCTCTCTTTTATTGTTGTATACTTATAGTAAATACTTCGCTTAAGAAAGAGGGCATAATACGTGGCATCTATTCCAAATCAACTAACAGAAAAACTTATTTCCATTCGCCGACATTTACATGAGTATCCAGAACTATCATATGAAGAGTTTGAAACAACAAAAGCGATAAAAAATTGGTTAGAAGAAGCAAATATTGCTATTATTGATTCCAATTTAGAAACAGGAATTATCGCTGAAATTTCTGGTAATCAAAATGGTCCAATTATAGCAATTCGTGCTGATATTGATGCCCTTCCTATTCAAGAAGAAACAAACTTACCATACACTTCAAAAATTCAAGGTAAAATGCATGCTTGCGGACATGATTTTCATACAGCAGCTATTTTAGGTACAGCTTTCTTATTAAAAGAAAAGGAATCTTCCCTAAATGGAACGGTTCGCTTTATATTCCAACCAGCTGAAGAAAGTAGCAATGGTGCTTGCAAAGTTATTGAAGCTGGACATTTACATGATGTACAAGCTATTTTCGGTATGCATAATAAACCTGATTTACCAGTAGGTACAATTGGCATTAAAGATGGTCCACTAATGGCTGGAGTAGATCGATTTGAAATTGAAATTCACGGTGTCGGGACGCACGCAGCTGTACCAGATGCTGGTGTTGACCCTATCGTCGCATCCTCTCAAATTGTTATGGCACTACAAACAATTGTAAGTCGAAATATTAGCTCTTCACATAATGCCGTTGTAAGTGTTACAAACATTCATTCAGGAAATACGTGGAACGTTATTCCTGAAAAAGCAACATTAGAAGGAACAGTTCGTACATTCCAAAATGAAACACGAGAAAAGATACCAGCTTTAATGGAGCGTATTATTAAAGGAGTTTCTGATGCATTAAGCGTAAAAACAGAATTCCGTTTTTATTCAGGTCCTCCTGCTGTTCATAACGATACATCTCTAACCAACTTATCTACTCAAGTTGCCGAAAAAATGAATTTAAATATTATTTCTCCTAACCCATCAATGGCCGGAGAAGACTTCTCCTTTTACCAACAAGAAATACCAGGTTCATTCGTCTTTATGGGAACGAGCGGTACACATGAGTGGCATCATCCTTCTTTTACAATTGATGAACGAGCACTCCCTATAAGTGCAAAATACTTTGCTTTGCTAGCTGAAAAAGCTCTTAAACAATTCTCATAGAAAAAAGCCGTTAAGGGGTACTTAACGGCTTTTCTTATTAAGTTAAATCGCGTTTTAAAAATACTGTATAGGAAATACTTAAAAATACAAATAAATACAGCAATAACATACATGAAGCAAATGGGAAGGTTACTCCTTCAATAAAACTTCCATTCTTGGCAATACCGTATAAATCTGTGTTTGCCGGCAATAAATATTTCACCCAATTATATCTAGTTGCTGCTAGTAACGCAATATTTCCTGATAAAGCAAGAAACAGTGAAATACCGATCGCGCCCCCACTAGATCTTGTTAACACAGAAATCATAAATGCAAACGCTGCGTACACAAGAGTTGGCAACCACGATAAAATGTAATATTTACTTACTTCCACAAAAATATTTTGTTTTATAATATTTCCATCTTGAAAAATAAATTCACTCCATGCAGGCTGTTGGAATTTATAAATAACAAGTCCACTTAAAGCGGAGAAAATCATATTAAATATAAACAATAAAGCTGCAAATATAACGATTGCTAAAAATTTTGCTGTTAAAATTTTAAATCGACTCGCCGGACGGATTGTTAAAAATTTATATGTTCCCCAGCTATATTCATTCGCAAAAATTGTACTTGCATACACGAGGATAAATGGAAACAAAATTGGAAATACGATAAAACCCGTATCTCTCATGAAAGAAAGTGGAGAACTGCTTGCTGGTGCTATATCCGTATCTAAATGCTTCATTTTAAGCTGATATTCCTTTACAAGCTCGTCCCCCGACCTTTCTGCTAAAATAGCTTCTTTTTTCATACCAAGCTTTTTCTCAATTTCTACCGTACGTTCTGTATAATCTGCTTTCCAACCCTTTGTTTCTGGTTCTAAATACTTTACCGTAACCCATCCTAATCCAATTATTAATACTGCAATAACCGCAAAAGGAATAATCGTTCTTTTACGCTTAAATATTTTATACAGCTCGTTATACACTAAATTAAACAATATCTTTTCCCCCTGTTAATTCTAAAAATTGCTCTTCTAACGTTTTTCTTTCTTCATATACACGATAAACTTGAATATTTTTCTCAAGCAAAGTACGAATAACATTTGGGATTTCTTCATCTTTTACATTGATAAGTAGATCATTACCTTTTATTACAACATCACATTCTAACATTTCCGCTGCTTTATTTGCATCATCTACACGTATACGGATCGTCTCCATCTCTTCACTATGACTATGCTGAATATTTTGCGTCGCTACATATTCTCCGTGTTGAATAATAATAACTCTGTCACACATTAATTCAACTTCTGAAAGTAAGTGACTAGATACAAGTACTGCTTTTCCTTGTTCATGTGCAATTTTCTTTATGTACATTCTCATTTCATGTATTCCACTTGGGTCTAGTCCATTCGTTGGTTCATCTAGTACCAATACATCTGGATTATGAATAAGCGCCTGAGCAATCCCTAAACGTTGTCTCATACCGAGTGAATATGCTTTTACTTTACGGTCAATTACTTGTCCCATTCCTAACAATTTCACTACTTCATCGATACGTTCTTCTGTCACATTCCCATTCATTCGGCCGAAATATGTTAAATTTTCGTAGCCGCTCAAAAAAGGATAAAATTCCGGTGTCTCAATTACTGCACCAATTTTCGCAGCAGTTTTTTCAAATTGCTGTTTTACAGATTGACCATCAATCCATACTTCACCTTCTGTCATACGGATCATACCGACCATCATTCTCATTAAAGTCGTTTTTCCAGCACCATTTGGTCCTAGCAGGCCAACAACTTCACCTTTTTTAACTTCGAAACTAATATTTTCTACAAGTGTCTTTGAACCGATTCGCTTCGTTAACCGCTCAACTTTTACAATTGATTGTTCATTTGTCATTCTATACAACCTTTCCTTCCCATTCTTTGTCAGGTCTTTTCACTCTAACACGATTATTTTCATGTGTAAAATAGAAAAAGGCATGATTTCTCATGCCTTTTTCTCAAACTGAAACAAATTTCCGTCTTTTAAACTTCGAACAAATCGACAACATTGCATCATCGATAATACGACGACAGCCATCATAATTATACCAACAACTGCTATTGCATATATTGTAATTGGTGCACTATTTATTCCTTGTATCCCTGCTATTTTCATAAAGATAATCGTGAATAATTTCAAAAATAACATCCCATGAACTAGACCGAAAACAAACGCTGCTCCATAAATGAATAATTGCTCCTGACATAATAAACATAGTATTTCATTTCTTTTCATATTCCCTACTACATAAGATTTAAATTCCTCTCTCCTCACTTGCAGAAGAGAATTCGTCATTTTATACGTAATAAAAATACATATAAAAATCAATACAATAAACAGCGTGTAAAAACACATTTGAAACAAAAATGTTGCCCCTACTTTCCCAGTCGCTAGTTCATTAAATTGTAGCGACATCATAAAAAACAAAATTGCAGTACACATGGCAATCCACATGAATTGCTTCATCCTTTTGACAGCAAATGTTCTTATATTTTTTTTCGCTAACCGACATAAAGACATAAATTTCTTCCCCTACCTTATAACATACGCATTCTATACTACTAGTGTATAAAAATATGACATTACAAACATCGCACTACAATCTGAATCTTGTCTAAGTCTTTAGTCCTAGAAAGGCAAATGGGGATTTATTCATATTTAAATTATAATTGTAAAAAGAGGAGGGTTTATACTATGCGTATAAAAGTATTATTTATCTTATCTTTACTTTTCTTTACTAGTTGTAACCAAATAAAAAATAATGAAGTTGCTTCTGTAGAAGCTTACAAGTTAACAAAAGAACAGTCTTCTATTTTACAAATGACGCCTATTCAAGAAGGAAATAGTATGTTTTATAACGTTACACTTAATAATGATAAAGATGAAATAAATGCTACGATTGATTATTATCAAAATGGTAAAAAAGTAAAAGAGATTACTAACCTCGCTTCATCACATTTTCTAGAAAAGAAAATAAAACTCTCTTTCATACCACCACATTTCCAATTTGATAAAGATGTAGAAGAAAAAGGTCAATGGTATATTAATATTGACGGTGGTTCAACGCTTGCTCCTGAAGAAGCACCTCTAGGTGTAAATAGTTCTGCAACTACTACAATTCAATCTGCAAAAAATTTAAGATATAATCAGAAAACAATTTTAGCTGCTGTAATCCAAACAAGTAAAGAAACTGTAAGCGTCCCTACAATTGATGAAGAAACAGGTATTGATCTACTCTTAAAAGAAAATGAACACGTTTATCTTTTCAGTATCGAGCTAAAAAAAGAAAAATAAAACAGAAATGCACTTAAGCTGCATTTCCGCTTTATTGTTTAATAAGGTGTACTTTTATATATTCAAATTAAATCTATTTACCGTTACTAATATTACTCATCTTCTACTTCTATTCGTTTCTTCTCTCTTGCAATTTTTAAAAACTCTAACAGCTCTGGACTACTATTCATTTTTTTATAAGCTACCGACATTTCTGCAACAAAATTAGAATCATATAACTCTTTATATACAACTTCTGTTTTATATAATTTATTTGCCGATACAGGGATTACTGTAATCCCAATCCCTGCTGCTACAAGCCCCATAACTGTTTGATATTCTGTTGCTTCTTGTACAATTTGAGGACTAAAGCCAACCTCTCGACAAAGAGATAAAATTGTATCATACAACGCCGGCCATACTGGTCTCGTAATAAATACAAACGGTTCATCGCGTAAATCTTCTATATGTATTTCATCTTTCTCTGCAAGTGGATGTGCCTTTGGCAAACATAAAGTACAAGATAACCTTTGAATTGGTTCTAACTCTAATAATTGTGTTGAAATTGGCGGCCGTAAAAATCCAATATCAATACGATTATCATGAAGTGCATGCACTTGATCTGGTGTAGATAATTCATGTAATGCGACAGACACTCTCGGAAATTTCTTTCTATACTCCCTGACGATAGACGGTAAAATATCATATATCGCCGCACCTACAAAACCAATTGAGAGTGATCCAACTTCTCCCCTTTGCGCACTTTGTGCAACTTCTACTGCTTTTTCAATTTGCTCAAACGCTTTTTTTACTTCTTTTAAAAACATTTCTCCTGCTTCTGTTAATTCAACCTTTCTCTTCGTTCTTGAAAATAACAGAACTCCCATTTCTTTTTCTAATTGCTGAATTTGTTGACTAAGTGGTGGTTGTGTCATTTGTAAACGAGCAGCCGCTCGTCCAAAGTGTAACTCTTCTGCCACAACAACAAAATATTGCAAATGCCGTAATTCCATTTTGGACACCCTTTTCACTTTCAATTAATACGTCTAATATATTAATAACATATAATTTATATATTAGACAAATATTTTGAATGAACGTATAGTAGAAATTGTTAATTCTTTTTTACAATTTTTATGTAAAAAAAGAAAGAGGTGGTTACTGTATGAAATGGTGGAAGTTAAGCGGACAAATTTTATTATTATTTTGTTTCGCTTGGACAGGTGAATGGATCGCAAAACAGGCACACCTCCCAGTTCCAGGAAGTATAATCGGTATTTTTTTATTATTAATTTCATTAAAATTTAACCTAGTAAAAAAAGAGTGGATACAGGACGGAGCAGACTTTTTATTAAAAGAACTTATTTTATTTTTTATTCCTTCTGCAGTCGCTGTTATTCGTTACAAAGATACACTATCACAATATGGAATCGATCTCATTTTAATTATTATGATTAGTACACTTTGCGTTACTCTCGTAACAGGACTATTAACAGAATTGCTACTTAAGCGGAAAGGATCAACGCAATGATCGGCTTTCTTTGTTTACTATTAACACTATTGACATATTGGATATCTAAAAAAATGTATCAACGTTGGAATTGGAGCTTACTTTCTCCTCTCCTTGTCTGTCCCATTATTTTAATCGCTTTATTGCTTGGACTAGACACACCTTATGAAACATATGAATCTGGTGGTCAATGGCTAACAGAATTATTAAAACCTGCAACAGTTGCTTTTGCATGGCCAATCTATAAATACTTTGATTTATTAAAGAAACACGGAATCGCCATCTTACTTAACGTCATCGTTGGTTCATTTTTATCAGTTATTACTTCGGCACTACTAGCAAATTATTTTCAAATTGATTCGTCACTAGAACATAGTTTAGCACCGCATATTGTAACGACACCAATCGCAATGGCTATTTCAGAAATGATTGGTGGCATGTCACAATTAACAGCTGTATTTGTCGTTTTAACTGCCTTAACAGGAGCATTACTCGGTCCTTCCCTTATACGTATTTGCCGCATTAAAACCGCGCTCGCAAAAGGTATTATGTTAGGAACGAGCGCAAATGGAACTGGTACATCAAAAGCATTCGAAATCGGCCCTGTTGAAGGAACAATCGCAAGTTTATCCATGCTTTTAACAGCGGGTGCTAGTTTAGTTATCGTTCCGCTTTTCTTATCTTGGATACATTAAAAAGCAAGTATTTACATACTTGCTTTTTTATTTATATATTGGCATATTAACTCGTAATCCTCCGGAAAAGCTAACGATAATTTTTCAACTTCCTGTATCCCTTTCCAGTCAATTTCATGTATTAACTCATCAGGATCTTGAATTTTCATACTACCGCCTATTTTTTTAACAAAGTAATAATGAACATACACTGGAATTCCGTATGTAATACCTTCTTTTTCGTATATTTTATTTACAACTTCCACATTGTAGCCTGTTTCCTCCCAAACTTCCCTGATACAACATTCTTCTAGTGTTTCTCCCTTTTCAAGTCCTCCACTTGGTACAGACCACCTTTTTTCTTCCCCTTCTTTGCCTTGCAACACCATTAAAATTTCATTTCTGTCATTCATACATATAGCTGCCGTACCTATCCATCTCTCCATAAACATCCCTCCCCTACTAAAATTCGCCTTCTTTTTTATTTTCCCCTTGAAAAAAGAGGAAAAAAATAAAACGGTGACGAAAGAATACATCAACTTCATAGGCAGTCCCTTCTTAGAAATTAAAAACGGAAGGATGAAATTATGATTTCTAAATATGTTGTGGAATGTGTCTTTTGTGAAGAAAATCGAAAACTTCGCCAAGCTACCGTCACAGTTCCCGCCACTTCTCAACTACTAGCTATTCAAAAAGTGCGGGCTGAATGTAAACGTCGCTTTGGAAAAACGTTATTATTGCAAACAGAGGTTAAAGAAGAAATAGTTTTGGAACAAAAAGAAAGCTGACCATCAATTGGCCAGCTTTCTTGTCCGATCATATTTTCACATGAAGATTAGGGGCACCCTCTTTAAGGATCGGGATTTTACCATTATGTACGTTCCATAATGGTCATCGAACAATATATTTCTATGCAATTAAGTATTGAATAGAATAGGGCAAAACTTGTTCGCATTTTTAGAAAAGGGATAGGGATATAATTCAAGTAGTACTTCGAATACTCGAACTTTATACTCATAATATTAATGCAAATTCTTTTATATGGGAAATATGAATTACTTATATAATTCATTCGTAAAATATATTAATACCTTGCTATAGTAGTTTTATTCCATCAATAACATACATCCGGCTAAAACTGGCGTCATAATCATTGAAAATCTCAACAGCATGCGTGGTGCATAATTTGTAAACTTCGCACCGATATATGCTCCTAACATCGTCCCAATTAATACTTGCAATAACAATATATAATCTAAATACCCTTCCGAACTATATCCAATCCCGCCTCCAATTGCAATCGGTAATATAACAAGCATAGTCGTTCCTACAGATTGCTGTATCGTTAATCCTAAAAGAACCATTAGTCCAAGTTGTATAAAAGGAGCTGAACCAATCCCGAATGAACCAGCCAACATTCCAGTAACTAATCCTAAACATATACATTTCATCAAATTGTTTTTTGAAAGTTTTTTCTGTCCACATAAGGGTGGCTTTTGCTTATTTCGAGACATAATCAATTTAATAAACATAAAAATTGCTGATAAAAATAACATCCCAGCTGTAAACCAATGAAGAAGATGTGCTGGTATAAGCGAACCAAACTTTGAACCGATATAAGAACCAAGCGCTCCAAATCCACCAACAATCCCGCCTATCATAAGTACAACATTTCCTTCACGATAATGACTTATAACTCCAGATAACGTCGTAAATGCCATAGCAGTTAAAGATGTTGCAAGTGCAACGTGAATAGGAATATGAAATACTAAAGTGAGTATCGCGATAATAAATCCAGCTCCCCCTGCTCCAACAAATCCTAATAAAATACCCATTAATAACATCGTTATAATAATTGCCACATACTCTCCCTCCAGTATCCCAATTATCTACTATACGCCCTCTTCCATACAAATAAAAAGCATCCTATCCGGATGCTTTCACTACTTTTCTATATTGAACATATGTAATCAATCTGGATTAATTAAAATAACAGCAGGACCAGCAACGACTACCCCAGCTACTTCTATCTTTTCAAATTCCTTTACTGTAATAGATATAACGCCTTCTCTTTCCATCAATTCTTTACTCAGGACTTCAGTCGGTATCGTCTTCACCGTCTTACCTCCTTTTCATTTATACAATATGATAAAGCGACACTTTAATCAGTGGGGGTTTTGGCCACCCCCACTGATTATTAGCCCTCATCAACCAGGCTTTTACGAGGTAAAAACAACCCAATACATCCATATATATGCATCACCTCCACTTTCATTCCTTATTCCATCCAAATTTCATATTCCCTTTCTATAACATATTGAAAAATAAAAAAAAGCTATAACATATAGCTTCTCTCTAAGTTTCTTTACCCTCTCTGTACCTTATATTTCAAAACTCTACCATCTCTATCAAATTGGAAAACAAGCTGTTCACTATCTATTGGAATGAAGCCACGTTCTGTTCCAAGATAATACAAAGTGATGACCCCTTCTTCCTCATTTCTCGTTTCAGTAGGAGTTCCTAACAATTTTGTAATTTCTTCATTTGATTTCCCTATTAATTTATATTTTTGCATGAAATCATCTATCATATGTACCCGTTTCTCTTCGTCATTTAACCACCGATCTCGATTAAACTTGGAAGTGTACTCATTCATACTTAATTGTACAGCACACACTATTAATGGAATGATCCCTACTATCATTACACGTAACTTTTGTTTCTTTTCTTTATTACGACTTGTAGAAGCACGTAAGGTGACTCTTTGAATCATGACTAATAAAATAAATGGCATAACTACTACAAAAATACTCTTTACACTTAATGACATATGAACTATATCAATAACAAAAATAAACGCAATGTACATGACTATATACAAACAAAAATAAACATACAAAATCCCGTGTAATAGAGCACCCAGAAAAATCTCCCCTTTTTAATTCACCTGGCAAAGCATTTCTCTTATCTTTTGTAACTCTTGCGCTGTATATATTACTTCCCCTGTTAAAACTTCATTTTTGAAAAACGCTACGATTTGCTCCCTATCTTTTAATCTAGGTGTGTCCTCATTAGAAAGATCTAGTACTTCTTTACCACTCTCATTATAAAAATATACAATTGGCTTTACGTTTTCTTTTACAATATCAACTTGCAATTCTTTCAAACAATTGTATAAAATTTGAGATTGTTTCTTCGCTTTATATACTGGATTCCCTTCATTTTTCACTTGTATAGTTAACGAATCTTCACCTGTAATACATTCAAGCGTCTCTTCTTTTTTAATTTCTTGTTGATACTTACCTATTTCATCAAGCATAAATGAATATATACTAGCATTCTCTTTCGTTACACCATGAATTAATTTTCCTGTCCACTCTCTCGTCTCAAGTAAATACATACCAGTTTTATATAAGATAAGATGATGGATTCGAATATCGTTTATTCCAAGTTTATCTCTAATAAAAACATTCGGCATAATATGAAATTCATCTTCTTGTATGATTTCTTGTTCTAAAAATCCTTGCTTCATATAATGTAATGTTTCATGCGTATTTACTTCAGCGCTATTTTTAGTATACTCTCGTAAATCTGCAATTAACTTTTGAAACATATGTATTTCATTACTATGTTTATCTTGCATTTCACTACGTTCTTTACTATGTTGCATAGCTAATTGATTTTTCATCATACGCATATTTTCAAGTTCTCTAGCTGTACTAACTTGTAAATCATTATACTTTTTCTGTTCCATATTTTTTAACGTATTTTGTTGCTCTTTATGTTCTGTAACCGTGGCTGCAATTTCACTTTCATACGTTTCAATCGCTTGTTTTTTTTCAAATTCCACCTGCTGGCTCTCTGATTCCAACTGTTTATTTTTATAAAACAGTACGAATACTGCAGCTAATAATATTAAAATTACACCTATTAGCACATAATCCATATTTTTACTCCTTCATTTCAATTTTCGATTATTTTTTATAAATATCCCCATTGTATTATACTATGCTTTTAATATACAACTTGTGAAAATTACTTTTTTCATAGAGTGACACTTTAATCAGTGTTTTGTTCTATCACCCACTCATTATTAGCCCTCACCAATCGGCCTTTTACGGGCAACCTGACTCCCACCTATCTTCCTCGCATTCGCCGAGATTCTTACTGCCTGCAAATTGCGGGATAAAAGGCATCTCAGACGAGATACCTTTTACGTTGACTTTATTATACACCATACTGAATATAACTCGAATCATAATATATCCATTCATTTCCACCTAATCCGAGCCAGCCATCTTGCTTACACCATACTCGATATGCCTCACCATGATGTAACTGTCTTATAACATTTCCACTTAATGATGGAGCATCCCGTAGATTCACATTGTCACCAGTAATAGTCGCCACATAATGTTTATACTGAATATAACTCGAATCATAGTATATCCATTCATTTCCACCCAAAGCAAGCCAACCATCTTGTTCGCTCAAAACTTCATATGATTCACCTCGATTTAGCTGGCGAATTACACTAGATTGTAAAGATGGTCCAGTCCGTAAATTTACATTATCGCCATTAATTACAGCAACACCGTAAACTGGAGTTGCATTATTAGGCGGAGAAACATTCCCTCCACCACTCGATCCATTCCCTTGCAAAGCTTCTAATGAAACTGCTGCTGATACATCACAATTTCCTACACCTGAAATTTGACCAGAATCAGTGTATTGCCACGCTGTCCACTCTGTCCATCCACCAGCATCAGCAGGCGGTGTACTAGAATATCTAGCAATCCAAAGTGGAATATCACTTAACCCGTTAATTCCAAACTCATTAATATACCAAACTCCTGTATATAACATTACATTTTTTCCAGTAGCCTGTTTCACATAACTTATGAAACTTCTTGCCCAATTAGATATAGCGGTACCAGTTAAATTACTATTACTCGGATCTGTTGGTGACTCTAAATCTAGAACTGGCATTAAGTCTGTTTGATTGCTTTGTAATATACTCACAAAATATTTCGCTTCTGAAATTGCATCATTTTGTTCTGGATGTGCAAAATGGTATGCACCGATTAATACATTCGCATTTCGTGCCGCTTGTACATTTTGAACAAAAGTAGGATCAAGATAATTTACACCTTCTGTCGCTTTTGCATATGCTGCTGGAATGCCAGATGCCTTCACTGCATTCCAATCAATACTCCCTTCCCAATGAGACACATCGATAAACGTAACATTTGAACTCGATCTGTTTTGCATATAAAATCTCCTATCAAATTTTTTCATTCCGTATACATACAATATGTACAACTTTACTAAATGGACACGACATGTATGCTATAAAAACAAAGAGTAAATATATTTTATATACAAAGTAAAAAAGACCTTGTATATTACAAGGCCTTTTGCAAGCTTCCTTTATTTTGTAGTAAATACATATTATAATACAACCCTTGCTCACTCAGTAACTCTTGATGTGTTCCCCTTTCTACTATCTCTCCATCATGCATAACGAATATTTGATCTGCATCTTGAATTGTAGATAACCTGTGAGCAATCGCTATCGTCGTTCTACCTTTTCTCATTTGCTGCAACGCTGTTTGAATAGCCTCTTCTGTTTCTGTATCGATATTAGCTGTTGCCTCATCTAATACTAACACTTTCGGATTAGTTGCTATCGTTCTAGCAAAAGCAATTAATTGTCGTTGACCACTAGAAAATGCAGCTCCTCTTTCTACTACTTCTGTTTCATACTGCTTTGGTAATTTTTCAATAAACGTATTGGCTTGCACAAATTGCGCAGCTTCTTTTACTTCTTCATCTGTAATTTCTTCATTGTACATACGAATATTTTGCTTTACATTTCCTGCAAATAAAAATGCATCTTGCAATACGAGTCCTATTCTCTTTCTAATTTCTCGTTCTTCAAATTTCTCTAAATCTACACCGTCTATTACAATATTTCCCGACTTAATATTATAAAATCGCATTAGTAAATTCATAATGGTACTTTTTCCACTACCAGTATGCCCAACAAAAGCAACCGTTTGCCCTTGTTTCACGTGAAAAGATACATTTTTTAAAACATCACGCTTTCCATCATACGAAAAAGTAACATTTTTAAATTCAATATCTCCATTAACTACTTGAGGATTCCCATCCCCTTTTTGAACCGGCGCTAAATCTTTCTCATCTATTAAATGAAATACACGTGATGATGAAACAAGTGCCTGTTGGAAAAATGATAATTTCATCATCATCTCATTTACAGGTTGGAAGAAACGATGAATATAGTTAACAAACGCATATAAAACTCCTACTTCAACGGGACTCTTTAAAGCGTCAATTCCGAATAAACCAAGTACTAATGCAATTGCTACAATATGAACTAAATCCGTTGCTGGACGTAAAAGTAACGCGTCTAACTTTAACGTGCGTCGTCCTGCACTATAATGTTTATTATTCACTTCTTCAAATTCTTTTCTCATGCGTTTTTCTTGTCTGAATACTTGAACAATATTCATTCCTTGAATGGACTCATTTAACTTCGCATTTAATACGCTTAATTGATTACGTACTTCTAAATAAAAAGCTGCACTTTTCCGGCGATATAGCACCATAATAGCAAACATAATTGGAATTAATATAAGAGAAAATAGTGCTAATTTTACATCTAATAAAAACATCGCCACTAAAATCCCTACTAAAAACACTACATTTTTTACGAATGTTGATAGTACACTAACATAAAAATCCTTAATCGCTTCCGTATCATTTGTTATGCGAGATACGAGTGTACCTATCGGCGTACGATCAAAGAAACTTAATGACAATTTTTGAACGTGTTCATACACTTCAACTCGCATATCTTGAACAATCTTAAAAGCTATATTTTGAAAGTACAATAAATCTAAATACGTAAATAATACTTTTAATAAATGTGCAATTATATACACTACAAATAGAGTAACAAGTGCTGATTGATCAAAGTTACGCGGTACTAAATGTTCATCAAGAAATTGTTTAATTAAAAAAGGACCCATCATTTCAGTTACAGTTGCACCAACTAGGAATAAAAATGCTAATGCTAATAACCTTTTATATGGTCTCATATAAGAAAGTAATCTTCTTAAATCACTCCGCTTTTTCTCAGCCATCATACGCCTCCTTTCTCTACTAACGCCTCTAGTTGCTGGCTTTCGTACATTTCTTTATACCAACCATTTTCCCCCATCAATTGTTCATGTGTTCCTCGTTGCACTACCGCTCCTTCATCAATCACAAGAATAATGTTTGCATGCTGAATTGCACTTAAACGGTGTGCAGTAATAATCGTCGTTTTTTCTGCTCTTTCCCGTTTCAATGCGGATAATATAGTTTCTTCTGTTTTTGCATCGACAGCTGATAAACAATCATCTAAAATTAAAATTTCAGCATTCGTTAATAAAGCACGTGCAATTGAAATCCGCTGTTTTTGACCTCCTGATAGTGAAACACCTCTTTCACCTACTACCGTGTCATACCCTTCTGAAAATTGAACGATATCATTATGAATACAAGCAATTTCAGCAGCACGCGCAATTTCTTTATATGTAGCATCGACCTTTCCGAATGCAATGTTCTCTCCAATACTCGCTGAAAATAAAAAATGATCTTGCGGCACGTATGAAATGGCAGAACGTACACCATGAAGTGTTACATCTCGAATGTCCCGCTCACCAACTTTTAATTCACCATTAAAATGATCATATTCTCGAATTAAACATTTTAACAACGTCGTCTTCCCTGCACCGGTACGTCCCACAATACCTAGCGTTTCACCTTTTCTTAAATTAACATAAATATCTTTTAAGTTTAATAATTCATTTTTCTTATAAGAAAATGAATCAATAGCAAATGAAACATCACCACTTGCTATAGTATTTATAGCGTTTTCCTTATTTACTACATCTGAAGTTTGTGAAAGTATTTTCTCCACACGATCATACGAAGCGCGTCCACGTTCCATAATATTAAACAACCATCCAAAGGCTAACATTGGCCATACAAGAGTCCCTAAGTATGTTGTAAACGTTACTAGCTCTCCTACAGTTAATTCGCCCTGTACTACTAATAAAGATCCGTAACAAACTGCGATTAAAAACGAAAACCCGACAATAAGTGCAATCGTTGGGTCGAATAACGAGTCAATACGCGCGACTAACATATTTTTATGTACGACATCTTCTGATTTCTTCCGAAATGCTTCCAAATCCTCTTTCTCTTGTCCAAGCGAGCGAATCACCTTCATCCCACTCATACTTTCTTGTACTTTATCATTGATTTCAGAAAACGATTGCTGCGCTTTATGAAATCTTCTATGCAATAAAGTTCCATAATAATTTGTAGAAATCGCTACAATTGGCATCGGAATTAAACTTAATAATGTCAACTTCCAACTAATTGTAAACCCCATCGCCACAAGTACACATCCTCCAACTGCTAATGAGTCAACAAGTGTTAAAACACCCGATCCAGCAGTTTGCTGAATTGCCTGAATATCATTGGTCGCATGTGCCATCAAATCGCCTGTACGACGTGATTGATAGAAAGTTGGACTCATCTTTGTAAAATGTTCATATAAATTCTTTCGTAATTGACGGGCTAATTTCAAAGAAGATCCAAAAATCATAATACGCCACAAATAACGCAATATGTACATAGTAATTCCTACAACAACTAACAGAATAACCCACTTCAACAACTTTTCAGATGTTAATGTTCCATTATTAATTTCATCTACTACAATACCTAGTACTTTCGGGGCTACAAGTTCAAGAAGCGCGACACCAAATAACATAATAATCCCAATTATGTACGCTCGTTTTTCTTGTTTAAAAAACCAAGCTAAATTAAAAAATACTTTCATATTTATCCTCCTCCCTTAAAATGAGCGATGTTTTCAGTTTAACAAAAATACAGAATTTTTAAAAGTTTTAATCACTTTCAAAATCCAATAGGAAAGGGCACTCTTATCGAGTGCCCTTTAGCGCTTATTTTGTTTGTTGCTTGCTCATCGCGCTCATCATTTGATTGATTTTCTTTTGGGAAGGTTTTTGTCCCATTTGCATCATCATCATTTTTAACATTTGTTCATTAATTGGTGGATTTTTTTCTAAGTAGTTCATCATGTATTTGCGGGCAATGAAAAATCCTAACGCCACGCCTGCTACTAGTGCTACTACGCCCACTAGAATACCTAACCAAATTGGCATATATTTTCCTCCTTCATGTTGTCTACCTTACAGTGTACTAAAACCTTTTCAATAAGACAAGATAGAATTCGACATTTTTTACACATATGTTCGTACTTGTTTTAAAGGATTCAACCATCCGTACTTTGTATTTTCATAATCCATAGCTAAAAATGTTAGTTCACACTTTCTTAACACCTCAAAGAAAGTCGTTTCCATAGAGACATTTCCAGAGGTATTCATGCGAATATAGTGTGGTTTCACTATTATTTCGCCATATTCCGCTCCCGTAAAAAGTGTATGCGTATGATGTGTTCTATCATATTTACCAAGAACACGCAAAGCTTGCTCTAATTTATGATGAATTTTCATTACTTGTAATGGCATCGTTATATACATCATTTGTTTATATAACACTTTTTTCTCCGAAAGGGACCCAGATTCTGAAAATCGAGCAAATAAATCAAAAAACAAATATTCACGACCAAAATAAGCTTTCGCAATATCCTCTTGAATTAAATACAATTCATACGTTTTCATTTTCAGCCTCCCAATCTGGACAACCTTTTCTCTTCATTATATAGAAGAAAATTTGCAATGATTGTCTGACTGCGGAGAGATAAAAAACTTTTTCTGTCGAAAAAACTCATTTACATAGAAAAACCTCTCCATGCCGGAGAGATTTTTCTAAAATCATTAAAGCATTTCTTTTACTTTACGAACAACGTTCTCTACAGTAAATCCATACTCTTCCATAATCTTCTCACCAGGAGCAGAAGCACCGAATGTATCGATACCTAACACATCTCCTTCAAGACCTACGTAACGGTGCCATCCGAATGTAGCACCCATTTCGATTGCGAAACGTTTTGTTACTGCTTTTGGTAATACAGATTCTTTGTACTCAGCAGTTTGAGCTTCAAAGCGATCCATAGATGGCATGCTGACAACAGCTGCGTCAACGCCGTCTACTGCTAACGCTTTTTGTGCTTCAACAGCTAGACTTACTTCAGATCCAGATGCAAGTAAAATTACATCAGCTGTTTCTTTCTTGCTTGCAGAAACTACATATGCACCTTTTGCAACTTTTTCATACGTATCGTCTTTTGCGCCTTCTAATGTTGGAAGATCTTGACGAGTTAATACTAAAGCAGTTGGTGTTTTTGTAGATTCTAAAGCTAATCTCCAAGCCGCAACAGATTCGTTACCGTCAGCTGGACGAATAACAGATACATTTGGCATTGCACGAAGCGCTGCTAATTGCTCAACTGGCTCATGTGTTGGACCGTCTTCACCAACAGCGATACTGTCGTGTGTGAATACATACGTTACTGGCAATTGCATTAATGCTGCAAGACGAATTGCTGGACGTAAGTAGTCAGAGAATACGAAGAACGTACCACCGTAAGTTTTTAAACCACCATGTAGTGCAATACCGTTCATTGCTGCACCCATTGCGAATTCACGTACACCGTACCAAATGTTTTTACCGCTGTAATCTTCTCTTGTAAAGTCTTTTTCGTTATTCATGTATGTTTTGTTAGAACCAGCAAGGTCAGCAGATCCACCGAAGAATGATGGTACAGACTCTGCAATTGCATTAATTACAGCACCTGAAGAATTACGTGTTGCTGCTTTTGATCCTAATTCATAAGTTGGTAAGCTTTGTTCCCAACCTTCTGGAAGAAGACCGTTCATTGCTGCTTGCAGTTCGTTTGCTAATTCTGGATATGCTTGTGCATATTCACCTAACATCGTGTTCCAAGCTGCTTGCGCTGTTTCACCAACATCTTGTACTGTTTTACGGAAGTTGTCATATACTTCTTCTGCTACATGGAAGTCTTGTTCAGCAGTCCAAGCGTATGCTTCTTTCGTTAATTTTGTTTCGTCTACACCAAGTGGAGAACCGTGTGAAGCTGATTTTCCTGATTTGTTTGGAGAACCGAAACCAATTGTCGTTCTTACTTCAATTAGCGTTGGGCGTTTTTCGTCAGCTTTCGCTTCTTCAATTGCTTTCGCGATTGCTTCAATATCGTTTCCATCCTCAACACGGATTACTTGCCATCCGTATGCTTTGTAACGATCTTCTACACTTTCAGAGAATGAACGATTTAAATCGCCATCTAATGAAATATCGTTTGAATCGTAAAGCACAACAAGACGACCTAATTGTAAATGAGCAGCTAATGAAGATGCTTCAGCAGAAACGCCTTCCATTAAATCTCCATCACCACAAATAGCGTATGTATGATGATCTACTACATTATACGCATCACGGTTATATTTAGCCGCTAAATGTCTTTCAGCCATTGCCATACCTACAGCAGTTGCAATACCTTGTCCAAGTGGACCAGTAGTTGCGTCTACACCTGCAGTATGACCGTACTCAGGATGTCCTGGAGTTTTACTTCCCCATTGACGGAAGTTCTTTAAGTCATCCATTGTTACATCATAACCAGATAGGTGAAGTAGGCTGTATAATAACATTGAACCATGACCTGCAGATAATACGAAACGATCGCGGTTAAACCACGTTGGGTTATTTGGATTATGTTTCATAAATTGAGTCCATAATGTATAAGCCATTGGTGCTGCACCCATTGGCATTCCTGGGTGACCAGAGTTTGCTTTTTCAATCGCATCGATGGATAATGTGCGAATCGTGTTGATAGAAAGTTGTTCGATTGAATGTGACATGCTATTCTTCCCTTCGCTTATATTAGTAAACGTTTTATACATTTATATGATAGCTTCCCACGCAAGATTATACAACATGTATCGACAAATATGTTGATGTTTTTTTGATTTTTTATAAAAAAACCAATGATTCCGGGAATGTATGGGTATTCAATATGACATACTTTTTTATTGTTTTTATTTTAAAAAGAAAGGGAATTATCTGTATATTTATACAAATGTACAGACTTCTTTTAATAAATACTTAAAAAGACAAAAAAGCATCTGACTTCGATGCTTTTAAAATCCGTTAAACAATCCGTTTTCGAATCGAACTTGAAATAAAATCGATTATAATTACCATTAGAATGATGCCCAATAAAATAATTCCCACACGAGACCAATTCCGTGAACTTAATGCAAAAATTAATGGCGTACCAATACCACCTGCTCCAATTACACCTAAAATCGCAGCGGATCTTACATTAATTTCGAACCTGTATAACGTATACGATAGAAAATCTGGTAACACTTGTGGTAATACCGCATACCAAAGTATTTGAAACCGATTTGCACCTGTTGCTATTAACGCCTCGGTCGGTCCCTTATCTATATTTTCAATTCCTTCCGAATATAGTTTCCCTAACATTCCGATAGAGTGTAATCCCAAAGCTAGAACTCCGGCAAAAGAGCCTGGCCCAACAGCTTTTATAAATAAAAGAGCCATAACTAATTCAGGAAATGTACGAACGAAACTAAGTACAAATTTCCCAGCACCTGAAGTTAATTTTCCACTACTCATATTTGTTGCTGCCCAAAAAGCAAATGGAACAGATAAAAAGGCAGAAATAAATGTACCTAATATCGCAATTGCCAACGTATCAATCAAACCATGTAATAAATCTTCACCATCAGGCAAAGATACATACGACCAATCTGGGTTCAACACGCCTGTCATAATTGCTTTTGTAATTTCTCCCGCTGTATTCTTTATTCCCTCGAGTGGGACACCTGAAAAGGCCCATACATATATAACTGTTAGTGCTATAAAAATAATCCAGCGATTTACACTCGGTTTCTTCGGTTTTGGTACGATTATCGTCGTTTTACTCATTATAATTTCTCCCGCAACAATGTACTTATGTAATCAATTAACAATACAACAACAAGGGTATAAATAATAATGGAAGCAGTTTGTTGATATTGTAAAAATCCAAGTGTACGATCATAATATAAACCAATGCCACCTGCTCCTACTAAACCTAGAACGGCTGCGGCACGTACATTCACCTCAAATGTATAAAGTACGTAGGAAACAAAGTGCGCTTTCACTTGCGGAATGACCCCATAAACAATCCATTGCACCTTATTCGCTCCTACAGCTGTCATCGCTTCTAATGGACCTGGATCAATTGATTCAATTGACTCATACAATAATTTCGCTACGAGCCCAACCGAGAAACAAGTAAGAGCCAAAATACCTGGAAGTGGTCCTATTCCAAAAATCGCTACAAAAATAGCCGCTAATAATAAATCTGGTATCGTTCGTATAAAATTTAAAATCAATCGAGCTGGACTGTACAAAAATACACTAGTAAATACATTACTTGCTGCAAATAGTGCAAGTGGAATGGCTAAAATCGCTCCTAAAGTCGTTCCAATAATTGCCATGCGTATTGTATCTAACATTGCTGTTGTAATAACTTGAAAATAACTCCAATCTGGTGGCACCATTTCCTTCAATAAATCCATCATATTTGGAAAACCAACTACTAGTTTTGAAAATGATGCGTCGACCTGTACACTACTACCCCACAACAGTAAAATAACTAGAATAACCGTTAACATATGTTTCAATTTACTCGGCGGCTTCGGTATCGATTTCGAATATATCGTCACGTCATTCATTTAGCTGCCACCTCTAATAGTGAGCTTTTCTGAGCTACGTCCCCATAAATTTCAGCAAATTTTTCATCCGTTGCCTCATCTACTACACCATCAAAAACAATTTCACCTGCATGTAATCCAATAATGCGTGTAGCATATTGCCTCGCTAAATCAATATAATGTAAGTTTACAATTGTCGTAATTCCAAAATCTTCATTAATTTTTTTCAAATCATCCATTACTTGCTTTGTTGTCAGTGGGTCTAACGAAGCAACAGGCTCATCTGCCAATATAATTTTCGCTTCTTGTGCCAATGCTCTAGCAATCGATACACGTTGCTGTTGTCCTCCTGATAATTCATCTGCTCGTGCATATGCTTTTTCTAAAATATTTACCCTGTTCAAAGCCTGAAATGCAAGTTCCAAATCTTCCTTCGGAAACAAGCCTAACGTTGTACGTAATGTCGAATGATATCCAACACGCCCGGCTAATACATTCTTCAGTACCGTGGATCGCTTTACAAGGTTAAAGCTTTGAAAAATCATACCAATATCTCGGCGCATGCGTCGTAACTCTTTGCCTTTTGCAGCAGTAATAGACTCACCTTCAATAATAATTTCTCCTTCTGTAATCTCATGAAGGCGATTTACTGATCTGAGGAGTGTAGATTTTCCAGCCCCAGATAGCCCGACCATTACAACAAATTCACCTTTTTGAATTTTTAAACTTATGTTTTTCAATCCTTTCGTACCATTTTGATACACTTTGGAGACATTTTGAAACTCTATCACACATCTTACCTACCTTCTATGTATTATCAATAACTGAAAAACGGCAAACTAACTGAAATCACACACTTTCCAGTTAGTCGCCATTTCCATATGTATTATTGTGTTTTCACTTTCTTTCCATAGTCACGAACGATATCAAATTTACTATCATCAGATTTCACATATCCTTCGTGTGAGTATACCTCTTTAATGATTTTGTGCCCTTCTTCATTCTTTCCTATTTCAATGAAAGCATCTTGTAATTTCTTGCTCCACTCCGCATCTAAATCAGAACGTACAGAAATCGTATCGTTTGGAATTTTCTCCGTAAATTTTACTATTTTCGTTTGATCGAATATATTCGGATAATCTTTTTTTACAATATTACGAGCATCTTGGAATACAACAGCTGCATCAATATCACCATTTAAAAGAGCAATAAGTGACTGATCATGACCTTTTAATGTAACAGGTTTCACATCCTTTAGCGGATCGACTCCCTCTTTTAACAATACAGCTGCAGGCCATACATACCCTGCTGATGATGTTACATCTTGATAACCAATTTTTTTACCCTTTAATTCTTTTACACTGTTAATATTAGAATCTTTCTTAACAACAAACTCTGATTTATAAAAATCTACTAAGTCCTTTGTGGGAGCTCCAGTTTCATCATCTACCCCAAAACGTTGCGCCTGTAATATTACGTTTGCAGCCTTTTTCTCATGCGCTAACACATACGCTGTTGGAGGTAAAAATCCTACATCTACTTGTTTTGATGCCATAGCTTCTACAATTGTATTGTAATTCGTTGAAATACTAACTTTTACCGGAATGTTTAATTTATCACTTAATAGTTTTTCCAATGGTTTTGCTTTTGCCTCTAACGTATCTGCATTTTGAGAAGGAACAAATTGAACATTTAACGTCTTCGGTACATAACCTTTTTTCGTATCCTCATTTTTACTTGCACTTGATTCCTTCGTTCCACAGCCACTTAATAACCCCGCTGCTAGTACAACGGTTGTGCTCATTGCAAAAACTTTTTTCAACATGTGAATGCCTCCATTTTTCGTTGTTATAAAATAACCTTCCGTAAACATGAAGAAATATATCACATATTTTTACAAACAATTACTTATTTACAGAATCTTTACACATTCTATACATTCTCATTAAAATTCTTTTCATATATTTGATATGATTAATTGAAAGATAACAATAGAAAAGGTGAATGGTATTGAATCAAAATCAAATTGTAACTTTAAATATTTTATTAACAAGCGATGTACATGGTACTGTGTATCCAATTCACTACCAAGATAACTCCAAAGCAGAAATTGGTTTAGCTAAAATTTCTACTCTTATAAAAAAAGAACGTTCCAAAAATACAAACGTTCTTTTAGTTGATAACGGTGATTTCATACAAGGAACACCATTAACTTATCATTACGCTACATACGAAAAAGATAAGAAAAATCCAATGTCCTTATTGGCCAACTATTTAAATTATGATGCTGCAATTATCGGCAATCATGAATTTAATTATGGAATGGATATATTAAATCATGCTGTAGAAACTGCAAACTTCCCGTACTTATCAGCAAACATTTTAGATAAAAACATAAAAGAACCTTATTTCGGGAAACCTTATATAATAAAACATATTGAATCAAATATAAAAATTGCTATTTTAGGGGCAACAACACATTACATCCCGAATTGGGAACAGGCCCATCATATTAAAGATTTACTATTTGAAGATGCATTAAATACAATAAAAAAGTGGGTTCCTTACATCCGTAAACATGAGCAGCCCGATTTACTAGTCGTAGCCTATCACGGGGGATTTGAATGCGATTTTCAAACTGGAGTACCGACTGAAGTTTTAACAGGTGAAAACCAAGGATACGCAATGTATGATGAAATTGATGGTATAGATATTTTACTAACAGGTCACCAACACCGAGAAATTGCTCAAACTTTAGATAATGGTGTAACAATTTTACAGACCGGATGCAATGGACACTCCGTTGGAAAGGTAAAAGTAATATTCGAAAAAACAGAACAAAAATGGGTAAAGAAAAATAGTTACGCACAATTATTGCCTGTGCAAGGAATCGAGGCCGACAAAGATGTTCTTTCCTTGGTCGCCGATTATGAAGAGAAAACACAAAAATGGCTTGATCAGCCTATTGGCATCATTCATGGAGACATGCGAATTTCAGATGCTATGCAAACTCGTTTGCAAGACCATCCTTTTATTGAATTCATAAATAAAATCCAGATGGATATAGCTAACGTTTCTATTTCTTGTACAAGTTTGTTTCATAATACATCTCCAGGATTCCCGAAACATGTCACAATGCGGGATATCGTTTCCAATTATATTTACCCAAACACATTAAAAGTTATTCGAGTGACTGGAGCCGATATAAAAGATGCTCTCGAACTTTCTGCTTCTTATTTCACATTAAATAAAGTTGGAGATATAATTGTTAATCCTGCATTCATAGAACCAAAACCTGCGCATTATAATTACGATATGTGGGAAGGGATTTCGTATGTATTAAACATTTCAAAACCAATTGGTGAAAGAGTAGAGTCTTTACAGTATAAAGGCGCTACACTCGATATAAATGAAGAATATGACGTTGTTATGAATAATTATCGAGCAAACGGCGGAGGGAACTTCTTCATGTTTCAAAATAAACCAGTAATAAAAGATATTCCAACAGATATGTCTGAACTTATTGCTAACTATATATTGAAGCATAAAAGAATAGAAGCAACGAGAAATAACAACTGGAAAGTTATTAAATAACAAATAAAAAAAGATGGGCTTCGCCCATCTTTTAATTTAATTTTGCATTATCTTGCTTTTTTAAAGCTTTTAATTTCGCTGGTGTAACATCTGTACCTTCTTCGTTAACGACTTTAATTCCTTTAAGTTCGTTTAACATATTTTGACGAAATCCTTTTAAATATTGTTCTCGTAGCGATTGACGCTCACGTTGTTCTTCTTCAGTTAAACCTTCAGCTTTTGCTTTTTTCGCTAAGAAGTTAATGCGTTCAACGAGTTCGTGATTAAGCATCTCGAATCCCCCTTCTAATCAAAACTGATTATTATCATACAATAGTTACTCTTCTTTATCAAGCAATTGCTTTGTATACTCTACGTATCTACGATGTACAGTCGCTTTTGAAACATTATGACCAAATCCACGAAGCGTTGCCGCAATTTCTTCGAAAGTGAGTTCACTCTTGCGCAAACGTACAATTTCCTCAATTGGCACTTCTTTTTTCTCTCGCCCTACGCTTAAATGACGATTTTTTAAATTATTTTCTGGCCGATAGCCTTTTTCTACCGCGCGTTGCATACCACGTTTAATTTTCAAGTTATGAATCTTTCTTTGATATTCTTCAACAATACCAATTATATCTAATACCATCGAATCAGAATCCGACAATTGTAATTCACCATTATGCGTATGTGTATATACTTTTATTCCCTCTTTATGTAAACAATGCATTAATGCAATCTTCGCATTCCCTCTACCAAGACGTGTTTCATCTTGTATTAGAAGTACATCAACTTGTTCATCTCGAATTGTATCTAATACTTCTAATATGCCATCACGTTCAATTGTATAGCCACTAGCCTGTTCCTCAATCACTTTTGTCACATTCATTTCATAGCGCTCAGCTAAATGCAATAATTCATCCTTTTGACGCAATAACGATGTTTCTTGTGCTTCTTTTGTTGTACTCACACGTGCATAAACAATTGCATTCATTTTGAACCCTTCTTTCTCGCTATATTTTCTCTCTAGTGTATCATAAATCTCCCTTTTGTTCGAACTTATGTTTGTAGAATGTTTTTTCGCATGTTATACTTATTAATAAGAAAAACGAAAGAAAACGAGGTGTTAGAAAACATGGAAAAGTTAACGAAACGCCAGCAAGACATTCTCGACTTTATTAAGCTAAAAGTACAAGAAAAAGGATATCCACCTTCCGTACGTGAAATCGGTCAAGCAGTCGGCCTCGCTTCTAGTTCTACAGTGCACGGACATTTATCACGACTAGAAGAAAAGGGTTATATCCGACGCGATCCAACAAAACCACGAGCAATCGAAATTTTAGGCGATGACCGAATGGCTACAGAAACACAATCTGTTATTCAAGTTCCAATCGTCGGAAAAGTTACTGCCGGTTTACCGATTACAGCAGTCGAAAGTGTAGAAGAGCACTTCCCACTTCCAGCTAGTATCGTTTCTGGATCAGATCAAGTATTTATGTTACGTATTTCTGGAGATAGCATGATTGAAGCTGGTATCTTTGATGGAGATTTAGTTGTTGTCCGCCAACAACAATCTGCATACAACGGTGAAATTGTCGTTGCCTTAACAGAGGATAACGAAGCAACTGTTAAACGTTTCTATAAAGAAAAAGACCACTTCCGTCTACAGCCGGAAAACTCTTCATTAGAACCTATCATTTTAAAACAAGTGTCAGTTATTGGAAAAGTAATTGGCGTATATCGTGATTTACATTAAAAATAATAAAAGAAGATAATTCCCTTATTTATATAGGGAATTATCTTCTTTTATATATTGGTAGATTTTAATTCATTCCAAAAAACTCGAATGAATCTATCTTCTCATCTATTATTAACGTGTTTCTATCGTAACATCTCCAGCAGCCGTTTTGCCACTAATCTTTTTACTCCCATTACCAATTGTTACGTTTTTATTTTCCTCATTAAAAATTGTCACATCTCCAGCAGGAGTTTGCCCAGTTATTACTGCATCTTTTGGTTTTTCCGATAAAGTAATAGTTACATCTCCAGCAGTTGAGCTTGCCTCTACATCATACTTAGGATCATGATCCATAATATATACATCCCCACTAGTCGTTTTTGCTGTTACTTTCCCCATAACCTTTTTAAAGTTCACCTCACCAGCTTTTGTAGATCCCTCTACGTTCTTAGCTGTTACATACTTCAAATCCACTTCTCCTGCCAGCGTTCCAACATTTACGCGGTCACTTTTCACATCACTTATTTCTATTTGTCCAGCTGCTGAATGTACTTTGATCTCTTGGTAAGAACGTTCTGGTACAAATATAGTCAATGTAGACGTTTGAAATCCGAAATTGTAAAAGGAAAAATCAAACGAAACATCTTTTTTTCTTTCCCCAATAACTTTTAATGTGTCACCATCTTCAGTAATACGAATTTCTTGTTTACTTACATCTCCTGTTTGCTTTACATAAAAAGAGGCATCCGGAGATTTTTGGACGACAATATCCCCAGCACCTAACTTAACTTCTATATTTTTTAACGTTTCGTTTTTAATTACGTCTTCTTTATCGCCTTTTTCTGCAGTTTGCACTGCTTTTTCATATGTTTGTGAAATCCCTATTACTCCAATAATGATACAAGCGATAGCTACTAACAATATTTTTTTCATCATCTACTCCCCTTTTATCATTTTGAAGTTCCATATCACATAACGTACGCACAATCTTTTAAACCACTTCGTACTATAATACGCTATCATACATAACAACAAACCTACTCCAACAAATGTTATACTAACGAAAAGATCCAACCATATAAAAGTGCCCATAAATACTTTTACGATAACGAAAAATGGTGTCACTACACTAGCAATCCCACCGACCCAAAAAGAAAATATAAAACCGATAATTGCAACTAAAGGGCCTAACACGATAATAAAATTAAATAAACTAAGTCCAATCGCCGCCATGACAGCTCTTGTAACATTTGAAGTCGATGGATCTTTTTTCATTTCATCGAAACGATACATCGCAAGTAATTCTTTTGCAATTACTTTAGGAGAACCAAGTCCTTTTATTATTTCTAATTCCGTTTTCCCCTCTTCTATCCCAAACTGAAAGTGCTCTTCATAATCAAATAAAATATCTTTCCTCTCTTCTTCCGGTAACTTTCTAAGCTGATTCGATAATTCTCTAAGGAATTGTTCTTTATTCATCCCAATTCACCCCTTCAATAATTTCTTGTACCCCTTTCGCAAAATCACTCCACTCTGTTACTAACAAATGAAGTTGCGTCTCCCCTTGCTCTGTTAGCTGATAATATTTACGAGGCGGTCCTTCCGTGGACTCTTTTAAATACGTTTGAAAATATCCCTCTTTCGTTAAACGACGTAATAATGGATATACTGAACCTTCCGATATTAAAAATTTATTTGAAATTTGCTGTACAAGTTCATAACCGTAACTATCTTTACGTTTCACAAGTGCCAAAACACATAGCTCTAACACACCTTTTTTAAACTGAACGTTCAAATGTAATCCTCCTTTCTTAGTTTAGTACTGTTCAATACACGGTACTAGACATATCCATAATATACCACTTGGTACTATTTATTGCAAGGTACTTGTTTATATGTATTCACTGATTTTAAAAACGCGCAAATAGAATCCCGAATAAGATTCTGTTGTGGTTCACCATTATTCGAGATTTTATTCGATTCGAACTGCATTCATACAAAGCTTCATTCAATTTTTCTCCTCTAAGAACCAACTTCCATTTGTGACCCTAGTAAATTTCGAAATACACCTTTTCTTTCTTTAGCTAGTTGATTAAATTCACCTTTTTGAACAATTTCACCTTTTCCTAAAACAATAACTTGATCTGCGTTGCGTATAGTAGATAAGCGATGTGCAATAACAACAATAGTCATTGTTCCTTTCAATCTTTCTATTGCTGATTGGATTTTTACTTCATTTTCAGTATCTAACGCACTCGTAGCCTCATCTAATACTAAAATCGACGGTTTTCTTAAAATAGCTCGAGCCAATACAAGTCGCTGACGTTCACCACCTGAAAGCCTCACCCCACGATCTCCAATCAGTGTATCAAGTCCATTTGGAAGCATTCGTACAAATTCAGTTGCTGCCGCAAATTCTAATGCAGCCCAAATTTGTTCTTCATTTACATTCGAGTCAATCATCATTAAATTCTCTCTGATACTAGCATTAAATAAGAACGGATCTTGTGGTACATAGCTAATAGCCCGTCTTAATGATAATAAATTATCAGTTGTAAGAGGGATACCATCTATTAACACTTGACCTTTTTCTGGTTGGATTAACCCCATTAACACATCAATTAATGTACTTTTCCCAGCACCAGAATGTCCTACAATTGCCGTCATACTATTTATTGGAATTTGTACATTAATGTTTTGAAGTGCATATAAAGCTTCTTGCTTATTATAACGAAAAGAAACATCCTTACACTCAATACCTTGTTTTATACAAATCGGCTTTATATGTTTTTGCATGTATATATCCTGCATTTCAACCGCTTCATTACACTCCTGTTGCAATTCCCATAATGACTTAAAGGCAGGAATGCTTGCAGCCAGTTGCTCTAAATTTGACTGAATCGTCATGAACCTTGGCCATAATCTTGAAAAAATGAGAATGATTAATAGTAACTGGGCCGTTTGCGCTTGAAACATATTTACTGACAAAAATATAAAAAATGCAATTAATATAGCCATTGAAATTTTATAAAACAATTGAGAGTTTGACCTTATTCTCATATACTCCATTTGTTCGCTACTCATCTTTTTTGTTATAGATTGAAACCAATCCAAACGTGATCCTTCCAAAGTATTGCTCTTTATATCTTTAATTCCATTGAAATGATCTGTTATACCAGAAAGATAGTCTTTTGCCAATTCTGAGGTCTTACCGCCTAGTATCCGTGCTTTTTTTATAAAAACACGAGAAGCTACCAAGAACAATAAGCCAAAGCCCAAAACAAATACAGTGACTTGGGGAGATAATAAAAACGCAAGCCCTACCTGTATGAATGTAAATAGAATAGTAGCTAGCAATTGTAAAATTAAATTAATCCCATAACTAACACGAGCTAATTCTGTAGTTAATATATTAATTAGATTTGTTCTCCTTTTTTCTAAAAAAAATCTCCACTTTGCTTTTAAAATCATACTATATGTTTCTACTCTTAACTTTCGTACAAAAACTTGTTGCGTTCTCGCATCTCTTAACGTTATATTTCTTTGCAGTATATTTTGACTTAACACTATTAATACATATATACCTAAAATAGAAATTAAACTTGTTGTTTTAGGGAAATTCTGCAAAATTTTATAGACAGGTGCAATAAAAGAAGTCTCCTCACCTGTATTAATTATTCCAGTCATACTTATCATAGGAAGTAATAAAATAATACCTATCCCTTCAAGTAAACTTATTAACACCATACCAAATAAATTCACATACAGTATTTTTCCTGCTGAAGAATATAATTTCTTCATAAAATATATAATATAATTCATCGATGTTCCCCCAATAACAAAGCAAACTTCTTCGTTTTTCTCCAAATACATAGAAACGGACGTAAAGGAAAATATAAAAAATGAAGAAATTTAGGTAACGGCAATGTTTTCGCATCAATTGGATAAGGATATAGTTGGCTCATAATAAATAAAGTTTTTTGCTGATTAGACATTAACGAAAATAAATGTCGACTATGATAAGCAAGTACTTCTTCAGGAACCGGATCGGTATGCAAGTTTATCATTTGCTTGAAATAAAACAAGGCTTCTTGCGCTAACTGTTTTGAATGTTTTTTAGCTACTAATTCCATCATTCTTTCATCCATCCGTACACCTAGCAATTGAGATGACAAAATTAATGCTTGTCCTCCTAAATGTAGCATTTGATATGTTTTCATTAGTTTATGAATCTCACTCCAATTAAGATCTTGATTGACAATTTTTTTTATATCTACTAACCAGCGTAATCTGGACCAACCATGTCTAGCACCATGAGATACAAGAAATAAAAATAAATCTTCCTTCCCTAGCATATATACGGAATTACTCGTAAGGGTGCTTTTTCTCTTTCGCTTCCAAAGCTCTTCAAACCCAGGTTCCTTACTAGGTCCGGGATTTAACCGCCAATGAATCTCAAGCTTAATCTGTTTTGTCGGATGAAAAAATGTTATATGATGATGCCTCCATTTCCAATCATTTAATATCGTTTGAATATAATCGTCTTTTACATACCCCTGCTCTAAAAGTAACATTTCTACTTTTTCTAAATTTTGAATTGGAATAAGAACGTCCAAATCACAGGATGTTCGTAAAGAAATATCTCCATATAAATCCTGAGATAGTACAGGCCCTTTTAGAAAAATCATACGAATCTCATTTTCATTACATATTTTATTTATTCGTTCCGTTTCAGCACTTAAATAAAGCATTTGAAATGTATTTTTTTTATATTTTCTATTCAAGGATTGTACAATATGTGAAGGAATTATTTCCTCATCTACCTGTTTAAGTTTTTGATATATCACCGGATAAACGCGATGATGCACAACCTGTTCAAGAAATAATTCCCAATCAATATCCGAAAACCATTCATTGCTGTAAGTTTGCATTGTTTCATCATCTTTTAACTTCAAAATTGCAAAAAGAAGTTTCAATTCCTTAGACATGAACTCTACATTAAGACCAAAATCTTTCTCCATTTTACTCTCCTTTAATAGTGTTCTCACTTAGCCTCTTTGCAAATGATCCAACGACAGTGAATTTCTCCATTCCTTCCGATCCAGTAACATAAAAAGAACCGCTACGTAACCATGCATGTGCAATTAGTTCCCCACTATTATCCTTAGCAGTTCCTAAATAAAGAGTACTCTCAATGTCACGTTTTTCAAGCATTTTCATCCCAGCTATCGCTTTAACGAGACATTGACTTTCCCAAAAAGTATAACGGCTCATAATAGAAATTGCTTCGGACACCTCCTTTAGTGTATCCTCGTGTTGCTGAATTTGAGCAACTGATGTTTCGTTCATATAATCCCCTAAAGAAGGTGCAACTTTGGCAAAGGTAATACTTTTTAGTACACGCGCCCATCCTAAAAAAATAAAAGCCTCTAAAAATAAAAGCTTTGTTTCCATGTTCAGCAATAAAAATACCCTTAACCTTTTCACAATATTCATTAATCCCTTCCTAACAGTTCTTTTGAAATTACAAATCTATCTATTAGGCTGATCTTTTATTTGAATTAACCCTTCTTGAAATAAACATTCTAAAAAGGAAAGAACTTGCTCTTCACAATCTTTTTGTTCAATATCATAGTTGGATACTAGCATAGTAACAAGCTGATTAATTATTATTGGCTTTTCAATAAGCTCCCATATTTCTCCGCCTATTTCACCTAAGTTATAGTAATTTCCTTTCTGGACATTTAACATCACTTTTTCTCCATCCATATCGCTTACTATATTACCTTTACTTTGGACAACGTTATGTTTTAATGATATTTTTCTCGAGTGGACAACCATCAACCATACTCCCTTTCTGTATAGTATTTAAAATAACTTCCACAAGCTCATGAGCTGTAAACCTTGAAATCGGGCGACTTACTTGAAACATTTCCATTCCACTTGCAAGATGAGTTGAAGTTTCAAAATGCCATTCCATCAATCCTAATTTAGAAATCAAAGAACTCCTAAAAGTGTGACGGTATAATTTATACAAGCGTGCGAGCCCTTCTATACGGGTCATCTCAATATCTTCTCCCTGTGTTTTTACTAATTCAATAACACCAGCAAGAGGTAATGGATCTGGAAAGAATTGAGAATTCACAGGAACAGCATACTTCGTTTCTCTTTCAAATAAAGGGCTAAATTGCGCTACTTCCATTCCTAACTCATTTATGCTCTCTTGCCATAATTTTTGTTGTGCGTAAGAAGGATGAACTATTGCAGTATTTTTATTCAAAAGAGACACGGCAACTACATCATCACTTAAAAGCTGATATCCTTTATTCAAAAAAGCCGAGGCTAACGTTGATTTTCCAGCCCCTGAATCACCAATTAATGCATACGCTTTTCCATCTATGGCAATTACACTCCCATGCAATGGGAGTGTTTTACGTTGCATTAAAAGCGCCCCCATACAAGTGCCCAGAATATATAGGCGAATTTTATCTTCTTCTGCGTCTGCCATAGGTGAAAAGGTGATTTTCTCGCCGGCTTGTACAGAAAATATTGCAGTTTGAGGAACATGAAACATAACTACATCATCCTCCACTACAATTGTTTTTTGCTTTTCTGCGCTATATTTACTCCACTGTTCTGACAAATCCGTTATTTCAACTTGAACATCTGCCATCTCTTTTTTTTCATTCAGCTGAGACAATTCGGGTAATGGAATTTCACTTACTATTTTTAACCCGAAGGCTTGATATAACACATTCCCCACAGAATCAAACATCCTATCCCCCACATTGTCAATTTTTTGAAAGCTCTTATATAATAAAGCTATATAAGAGCTTTATTTTTCCAGTGACTTAACTGTACTTCACTGGGTCATCTGGGTCAGGTTGAACAGCATCTGGATATTTATGCCCAGGCCCAGCCATAGTCATATTAATATTAAGTACTTCTAATACAGGTTGTTTCCATTCCTTTTTCATACGTATCACCTCCTTTCATATTGCTTTTTTTATAAATCGATAAAAGATTAAGCTGCGCATTAAAACTCTAAAATCTAAATCAAATGCATATTCTGGTCGAGGTTCTTTACAAATTTTTGAGATAGCTTTCTTAATTACCTCTACATTTAGAAATTCAGAGATAACTGGATCTACACTAAGTTCTTCAACTTCCTCAATAAATTCATTCCAAAAAGGAGCCATACGGTAAACACCATCTGCACCTTGAATACCGCGAACCCGTTGATTCAATCGTACTTTATCAGGAAGGAAGCTCTTTGTGGCTCTCCGGATCAGGGCTCTATCTAAACCATTTTGAACATACTGTTCTTCTGGGACTGATAAACAAAATTGAATCAATCGTAAGTCATTTGTGGGATCACGATCCCATAAGGCATAACGTAATGATAATTTCGTTTCATACGTGCCATTTATGCTCCAATAATATGGTTTTTCAAACTGTTCTCTTTTCATGTCATATGCATTAGAAATAGAGGTGCCTGTTATATCGATTTCTTGTTCTCTAAGTCTGTCAAAAACATTCATTTCCCTTGCAAATTCCGGATTAATTATTACGGAATTTGCATCTTGTTTTCCTGAAAAAAGTAACTGATGCAAAAATGGAAATGCCTTTCGTCTTACCACTTCAAAAACACGTGATTTTTTTACTCCTATATTTCTACTATATAAATATAGTTCACGATAAAAACGAATCCAATGTAGCTTTTTCAATAACATTGCCTGGTAATCTAAAATAGGTCCCCATGATACTGTCCAATTACCTCTTTGACCACTAAGAAGTACTCCTATTCCCTGCTGAGATGCTTTTTCATAAACTCCACTCAACCAAAAAGTATTCTCAAAAAATTTATATGGCATCTCCATTGTTTCCAGCCAATCATCAATTTCCGATAGTGGGCTTCTCTCTGGCAATTCTAAATAATAATCCTGTATATTCCCTACATGCTCTACAGTCGATTGAATAAATGGTCTTTCGTCAGCTATCCTACCTTTGTGTGTCCAATCTTCAAATCCTTCTACTGGAACATAACTATACGTATGTAATTTTTTATTTTCAGTCCGTAAATCCCTTGCAGCAAAACTAACGACAGAACCTGAGTCTAACCCTCCACTCAAATGGGCTCCGACTTGGTGGTGTGTTCGCAAACGTGCCTTCACTGCACTTTTATACACCTCTCGAAACGCCTCTTCATACTCTTCATTTGATTTTAAATTAAGCATTTTCCCAACAGTTGGTGTATAGTATCGTGAAAACTTCACTTCGCCTTCCTTTACCAAAATAGTGTGTGATGGAGGCACTTGTTCTATATATTTGTAAACTGTTAACTGTGGATCTACCGATTCGAAATTTACAGGTATAGCTAAAAATTCAGCAAGCCACTGCTCATTCAATTTTTTCTCAATATACGGTAGAGTAAATAACGGATTTATAATGGTACAAAAAGCAAATTTTTCCTCACCACGATAAAAATAAAGAGTCCGACTTCCTGAAAAATCTCTGGCACCAAAAAGAATTTGTTTTTTCTCATCCCAAATCATAAAAGCAAAATCGCCTACCAAATATTTCGGAGCCGATTCCCCCCATTTCTGATAAGAGAGTAAAATCAACTCACTATCTGTCATGTTTTTTCTATCCGAATAATCCACTTGTAATTTTTCAAATAACTCATCACGATTATCAATAATAGCATCTACTGTAATTGCCAATTGCTTTTCATAATTATAAAAGGGTAATTGTTCACCAACTGACTCTGGTGTAATCCATTGTGCATGACATCCTAGAAAAGCATTTTCTTTGTGCCATATTTGAATATCGTCAGCAGGGTACTTTTGTAATTCACTCATTAATCGTGTGCCATGTTCAATTGATATAGGTTCATTATTAAAGTGAATAATGCCAGTTATAGCGCTCATTTCTTCCTCCTAATATATGAAAAGTTACTACAATTACTATTTACATATTAAATTCGTTAAACATACCCCTTTATCATTCTTTTTAAAGAACGAAATTATTTATTTTTATTACTTTCTCAATTACATGCTTTAATTTACTTTCAGACTTATATATTATAGACATTTTCAAATCTATACTCCTCCCTTTTTTTATGTAAATTGAAACTGAACACTAGAAAGAATTCATTATAAAGAACAATTAGTGGTACGTATACAAATCTAATTCAAATTCCATTTTCACTTACTTTTCTTTTAATTCTTCCATTCTACAACTTTTAAAATGCTTTGAATTACCCTTTGTTGATCTTCTGCTAACATATTAGATCCTGAAGGCAAACAAATTCCACTTTGAAATAGGTACTGCGACACATCTTCATTTTTGCTATGCGGATAATACTTCTTCTCTTTAAAGAGCGACTGCATATGAAGTGGCTTCCACATAGGACGCGCTTCAATGTCCTCTTCTGCTAAAATTCTCAACAATTTCCCAATAGAAATCCCAGATTCCTTTTCATCAATTGTCAATGTAGTAAGCCAACGATTTGGGCGAGTATGTTCTAATTCAGGCATAAAATAAAACCCTGGCATGTGAGATAGCGCTTCGTAATACCGTTTATATACAAATCTTCTAGCTCTCACCCTATCTTCTAACACTTCTAATTGTCCTCTACCAATACCAGCTAAAATATTACTTAGTCGATAATTATACCCTATCTCACTATGCTCATAATGTGGAGCTGGATCCTTTGCTTGTGTCGCTAAAAATCTCGCTCTTTCCAATGCTTCTACATCATTAGAAACTAGCATTCCACCACCTGAAGTTGTAATAATTTTATTTCCATTAAATGAATAAACACCAAATTTTCCGAATGTACCGCTTGCTTTTCCTTTATATGTAGATCCAAGAGATTCTGCTGCATCCTCAACTATAGGAACATTATATTGATGACAAAGTGAGAGAATTTCATCTAGTTTAGCACTCTGACCATATAAATGAACAAGAATGATAGCCTTAGGCAAATTCCCCATTTTACTAGCTTCATATAATGCATGTGCCAATGCACTCGGTGACATATTCCAGGTTTCCGGTTCTGAGTCAATAAATACCGGTTCCGCTCCCAAATAAACAATCGGATTTGCACTCGCTACAAAAGTAAAACTGGAACAAAATACTGTATCTCCCTTTTGAATACCTAATAACTGCAAAGCTAAATGAATAGCAGCAGTACCTGAACTAACTGCAGTACCTCCCCTAACTCCTACAAAAGATGCAAGTTCTCGTTCAAACCCATCGACATTTGGCCCAAGAGGAGCAACCCAGTTTGTATCAAATGCATTTTGGATATATTTTTGTTCATTCCCACTCATGTGCGGAGAGGAAAGGTAAATTCGCTTTTTATGCTGAACTGTGTGCATGTAAACACATCCTTTATACATATTTCAATACTATGTATCTAAAAACATATGCTTTAATACAGATATATCAGATAATCTCCTTAAATTATCAATTGTATAATGTGCTTTATAAGCTTGCTCAACTATAAGATTATGGTAAATTCCATCTTCTCTACTAATATGGATCGTTAACCATTTCAATTTCTTGGCCGTTATAAAATCCTTACTTAAATTATCTCCTATATAGACACATTGCTCATGAGGCACCTGTAATTCCTTACTTATTTTTTCATAAGGAATTTTGCTTGGTTTCCAACATTCTTTTCCTAGCTTATCAGTGAGAATTATTGAATGAACCCTCTCTTTTAACTTTAATGCATTTATTTTTCTTTCTTGAGCAACTAAATATCCATCTGAAATAAGTCCTATTTTAACGGTATTAACCAAATTATTTAGTACCCAATCCGCTTCATCCAACAATTGAATATCTGGTTTATGGAACCTATACTGTTCTATCAAATTACTAATCAATTTTTCATCATAATCAATGTCTAACTTTTTAAGTGTTTTATTAAACACAAACTTTTTTTCACCTGAATTGAATAATCGAATTGCGATATTATAAAAACCAATTTTTCCATAGTTATCTTTAATCCAATCATCCACTGCTTTAAAGCCACTTACGACATAATCTTTCTCTTTATATAAAGTATCATCCATATCAAAAACAATTGCTTGAATCACCATATTAAATACTCTCCATAAAAACCGCTTCATCATATCTAAGCATTGTTAAATTTTCTCTCCAATTAAAGTCTCTATCTGTAAAAACATCTCCCTGACACATTTTAATTGTCCAAAGTGGAAAATTCGCTCCAGCTTCTATGGATAATGGAATTCCTCCACCAAAACGAGGATTTATTTCAATAAATGTAATTTGTCCATCCTTCTTTTTAAAACATTGTAAAGTAATACATCCAATAGGATTAGGAAGAGCTTTTATTACAGTTTCTGCTGCTTGGATAATGTCAAAATCTTTCTTGGTTATACCTTTACTTACCTCACCTGCTCGTGTCTCTATACGCAATCTAGGAACGATCGTTTTTATATTCCCATAGAAATCTACCATGACATCTATAGTGTATTCCTCTCCTGAAACGTACTCTTGTATCATAGCGTTAGGTATATACTCCTTAAAAAATTCCAATTCCTTTTCATTCATTATTTTTGTTACACCTTTACTAGAACTGCCATCATAAGGTTTAATCAATAGTGGAAATTGATATTCCTTTCTTCCAATCTCTTCATCACTATACACTCTAGGCGTTGGTATATTATTAGATACAAAAAAGTTATATGTGTATTTTTTGTTATTAGCAATTTTATTTAATTCCATACTAGAAACTAGTACTTTTACACCAATACCTTCAAAAACCTCCGAATTATTAGCCATAAGGATTAATTCTGTATCAATTAACGGAATTATTAGATTTATCATTTCAGATCTACATATTTTTAACAATTCATTTATATACCCTTCTTCATTTACACGCGGAACAATAAAATGCTTATCGCTAAAGTAAATGGTAGGAGCAGTTTCTTTTAAGTCTGCAGTAAAGATTTTCCCTTTGATTCCTACTTGTTCAAATACCTCCTTAAATTTTTTAATTAAAGTGACCCTCCTACCAGAGCTAGTAAACAAAATATTCATTTTATTCCCCCCCATGCTCGATTCCCCCCTTAAAAACTGGCATAGTCACATGCTTATTATTTGTTATCCCTTCCGATTTTAAAACCTTACTAAAAGTTAGATATAAAATTTTCAAATCTAAAAGAAAACTTTGATTCTCAACATACCATACATCTAATTTAAATTTCTCATCCCATGAGATACTATTTCTTCCATTAATTTGAGCCCATCCAGTGATTCCGGGTTTAACATTATGCCTTTTAGCTTGCTCTTGCGAATATAAAGGCATATATTCCATTAATAATGGTCGAGGGCCCACCAAACTTAATTGACCTTTTAGCACATTTATTAATTGTGGTAATTCGTCCAAACTATATTTCCTCAGGAATTTTCCAACTTTAGTTAATCTAGCGTAATCTGGTAAGAGCTCCCCGCTATTATCTCGCTCATTGGTCATCGTACGAAATTTATAAAGATAAAAGGGTTTTCCATGTAACCCTGGACGTTGTTGTCTAAATAAAATAGGTGATCCTATCTGGGTTTTAACTATAATTGCTACTAAAAGAATAATGAAAAAAAAGCAAATTAATAATAATAAAGAAATAAAGATATCCAACAGCCTCTTCATTACCAATCATTCCCCCATCTTAAATTATTACAAATGCTTTTCCAAAGTGAAATAATATATAAAGTATTCATTACGGGTTGAAATCAAGTATTTTCAAGTTGTAAGTAAAGAATTGTATTCAATTTTTCTTTACTTATCACCTGCAAACATTTTCTTTAGTACACAACTTTAAAACTTAATAAGTAGAAGAAAGCAATACACATAGGTGCAAAATATATTTTCCAAATGCTTATCCAAGAGACTATTACACACTGTAAAAATCTCAAAAAATATATTCACAAAAACAATTTTATAAACAACGCTTAATAGTATAAAAAAACATTTATTATTAAAACATTCTCCTACTCACTGTTTTTTAGTATGCAGTTAACGTAATAACAAAAAGCTATTATGTTTATAAAAAACATAATAGCTTTTCTCTTTTCTATAGTAGTAACTAAAAGTCAATAAGCATATTATCTATTAGGAATTAGACTATTTCGAATGATTACATTGGACAAAACCCTTCCATGTACCATTATATAATACTTTATAGACATATTTATTAAGAGCCACTCTACTTCATTTCTCATAATTTTTTGAAACTATTCAAATTTAATTATCACCATGCATTAATTTGAATCGATTACACCATTAACAATATTTCCTTGTAAAAATTCCCTCCCCGTAATTGTAATTTTCGCATTATTTAACACGTTATTTTGAATTACTACTTGAGGTGTACTACTCGTTGTTCTATTATCTATCCCAACTTGCATCAAATTTGTAGAATTTATAATATTATTTTGAATTATCACTTGCTTACCAGTAAACGCTGCATCCAAAACAATAATAGCTCTCTGAAGAGTATCATTTGTAATTTTTATAGTATTTCCCCTTAACACTATTTCATCAGATACATTTTGAATATTCAAGACCGTACCATTTGGTTTTTCTATATGACAATCCATCATCTTGAATGCTTTGAGGTTATTCACTGTAAATAACGTGTTATTTCTATCTATACTAAAGAACTTGCAACCTTTTAATTCTAAAGTACTTCCTGTACTTGCTATCCCCAAAAAGGTTACATCCTTAAAAAAGCAATTTGTATACGTCCCTGCAACTAGGGTTGGGGGTTTAACATTATTAAATATAATATTTTCAAATATCCATCCTGATTTAACTGTTCCTACTGGTACATAATTTAAATACAAAACGTCTTGTCCTTCAAATATACAATTTGAGATAGTTTGCGGTTCATTTTTCAGCTCTAATGTCCACTGATACAATGATGACAAGGAATTAAGTTTATCTGTATCGTTTATAAAACGACAGGAATCAACTTTAACCGCATATGGAAAGGGAGTATCAATAATCATTTTACTATTAGAAAAAACATTATCCGATATATTAATAGATCGATTTACATATACACCTTGAACATTTACTTGCGCTCCGTATACATAATTATTGGAAAAAATAACATCTCCTAACAAAGAGACCTTGGTTAATCGGATATTATTCCCTGTTACGATTACCCTATCTGCACCACCATTAATAGACAACCCAACATAAGCATTTGTAATGGTATTCATAATAGAATTATTCGATATATAGATAAATTTCCCATTTACAACAATAATATTATAATTTTTATTATCATGAAAATTATTTCTTTCAATATATATATATTGATTTAAATCATATCCATCTTCAATATCTAGTCCACTTTGTGGATTGGTACCTGCGATGTGATGAATATCATTATCTCGAATATATACATTCTTTGCCCCACATACACTAATCCCTTGTCTACGGCAATCATGTAAATTACATTTTTCTATATAAGTATATTGCGAAAAAGAAGGTACCCGAACATTTATTAAACAATTTGCAGGAGCAGGAACATTCCCTTGATGCAAAACAACTTTAGCATAACTGGCTCCATTAGGGACTTCTACTTCATCAAAGAATTGTACATTGGTTTTTGAAGATAAAAATATATTGTTTGAAGTGTAAAAAATGACATCATAATAATCGCATTTTATTTCAGAACCCAATGCTCCAAATCCATTTCCATATAATCCAAAGTAACCATACTTTACAATAGCCACTTGGGTCATATCAATTTGCAAATTGGAACGTATCTTTATTGTACTACTTACCAATGAACCATCTGTTGTATTAATTGCTCCCTGTTCAAATGAACTTGCTAATGCTGTAGGAAAAGGTGAAATCTGCCCAAAAGTACTGTTCAGTGTAATGGCATCTCCTGTACAATCTAAAATATCTAGATTATCTAAAGATACAAACCGTGTATTGTTCCCCCCATCAGCAGGTGGAGTAAAACTCCCCAATTCAATGCCGTACCCTGCCTCATGTGTTCCCCCACTAGAGTAATCATGTGTATATCTATCTCCTTGGATAATACCATTTGTTATCCTAGAATATACTTGATTTCTACGAAAACTTATAATTGCATATCCAGTCAAATTATTTGTTTCCATTTTTAATGTCGAACCGTTTAGATTCAAAGTTAAATGACTTGGTGGTTCGATGGGTGTTTGTTTATCAATCAAATATATTCCTCTAGGTAACACAACTTCCGTATAACCTTGTTGAGCCGCCCATACTAGAGCATTATTAATACCTTGGGAAGTATTGATAGCATCAGTCCCATCATTCTTAACATCCCATCTATCTAATTCTAATACATATATACTTGTAGGATTTGTAGCTTCAAATGATTTTGGAATCCATTTTAATTGCGTACTATCATAAGTTAAAATGTCATTATGAAAAGGAGGCTTGGACACCAAATCTAAATCATTCAAATTCCCAAGATTATCCCTTCTTCTCCACATCAATTCACACCTCTTTTTTGCTTTTCTACATCTTATGTTTCATAAGGTAAATTGATTGGATATAAGAGAAGTAATATCACTTTTTATTGTTTTTAGAGATCCATTATTTAGAAAGCCTTTTTACAATTCCTTTCTCCTTCCTAAAAAGGTCTATTCTTACTAGCTGTTTTTATTTCAATACTCTTTTATTTATACTATTTAAACTTACAATATTATTAAAAAGACACTATACTCTTTATACATACCCCCCTATTATTACCTACTATTATTTTCAGAACAACCTAAAATCTCTTCCGTAAATAAAGCATTTTTTACTGTGATATGGAAAAAATAAAAATGCTAATTTATGGATAATTATTATTCGAAAATTTCCGAGTTAATATTTTCGACTTTATTTTTTTTATTAATATCCGGGTTAAATTAAGGAAATATCGATACTCTTCCACCTCTTTAAATACCATCCAAAAGATCAGATTTGGAATAATCAGGCACAAAACACTACGTATTGCCATGTCCATAAATATATTTATGTGAAAAATATAACCAATAAAATCCGTTGCTATAATAGAAAATAATACAAGCACTACAAACAAAATATATCTAATAAAATATACTTTTACAGATTTTTTGAAAATCATTTTAAATATAATATAAGGGTCATACCAAAAGTAAGTACATAATCTACTAATAACAGTCCCTAAAAGCACTCCTGCTATTCCTATTTGTTTCGCAAGAATTATAGAAACTACAATATTTATAATTGCCGCTATAATAGGTCTGTACTTCCCTTTTTTAAATAAACCTGTGGTTTCTCTAAACATTGTAGTTGTATTTTGCATTCCTGAAGTGAAAAAATTAAGTAATATGAAAAATAATACATACTTATTAAACACATATTCCTCACCTAACCAGATTGTTATAAAAGGATTTATCAAATTCCAAAGGCAAACTGTACAAAATCCATATATCCAAAAATTAAAAAAGTTAATTACACGAAAAATAAAATATTTTTTTTCTGCATTTTCTTTCACATTCAAATTTCCAACACTAGCAGTGATAGAATAAAACAAATAGCCTAATAAGGTATTTAATGTATTTAAGATCAACAAATAATTTGAATAAACCCCAACCCAAATAACCCCAATAAATTTCGATATAACTATATTATCTGTTGCATTAATTACTACACCACTAATTTTATATAGCAACAAGGAATACAAATTCTCAAAAAACTCACGTCTGTCTGTCTTAGATAATTTCGCATTATTTTTTTCTTTTAAAAATGGATATAATTTATTTGCCTTATTTGCAATATATACATTCTCAATTACTTTTAATGTTAATTGAGCTACCAGTACTACAATGTAATCACTAATAATTATTAATAAAACAATTTGTAATGCATTAGATATAATCATGAACAAAGTGTGTATTTTAGAAATAATATAGTTACTTTGATCAGCAATAATAATAGATTGTTTATATACAAAATAATATGATGACACTGAACTTATTAAAAATAAAAGATAGATAATGTTAATGTCTTTAATCGTAGTATCTGCATTCACTAAATGATCAAGAAATGGCAATAGAGATAACCCTATTAATAAAACTACTACTCCTATTAATCTGTATGCTTTTTGATATAAATTCATTAATGCCTGTATTTTATAAATATCCTTCTCAGCTAATGGCCTATATAAACTATATATTATAGCTGTATCAAATCCTAAATTAGCTAGGGAAAACATCAATAGTATACTTGTAAAAAGCCCATCCACACCTAAATATTCTATACCGAGTGTAAAAATAAAAACAGTTCGAACAACAAATCCCATACCAATACTAATTATTTGTCCAGACAAACCGAATAAAATATTTTTTAAGGAGTTTTGTATTCTCATCGTAATACCTTCTATATTTTAATTGTTTTGCGTACCCACTCTACTAAATTTGGCACTAATCTTCCTCTTTAAAATCGGGAAAAACTTTGTTATCCTGTATTTTAATAACGCTTTTCTTCGTTGCGCCTTGAAATCATAATCTAGAAACCAATTTAGTAAATTTTTATCTGTAATACAATCACAATTTTGTTTCATTCGCACTTGGATTAAATTCCAATACATTTCAATGAATGTATTAGTAAAAAACTTCACCTCATTATTTAAAGAAGTTTTAACGTACTGATAAAGATTACTTGGAATATTAAAACCATATTCACGAGGGTCTCTCCCTTCAGCAATAATTCCCATAATTGTTCTTAAACATTTTTCACATTTACAACAATTTTCTTCATTTTTAAAACATACCCTGATATTAACAGGTTCTTTACTAGCTGAATAATGGTCCACAACAACTTTAATCTTTTCTTGCCTAGTAAGTTCGTATCCATCATGAAAGACTGTTCCAGATGCATATTTTATTTCATTATCCACAGTTGGATCAGATGCACAAGTAACTTGATATAATGGGGAATTAGAACTTGCAATATATATACATTTTATCTTAAGTTTAAAAGCTATTGGAATAGCTGCAGATATTATTGCTAGACCATGATGCAATCCATGCCACCATGTATCGTTTAACTTTTCTCTAAAATCATGGTCAATGTTCCCTGCAATTATAAAGGTCCCATAGTTAGATTGTATAAAAATATTTTCTAGTCCATTATCCTTTACAAAATTTACGGCATTTTCTTTATCTGCCTCCCATACTTTACTACCCTCTATTTCATTTTCATGCCATCCATATTCAGTAACTAGCAAGGGGTGTTTATCTTTTATTCTTATAAATGTAGTAAGTGCATCCAATCCACCACTAAATAAAGATGCCGCTTCAAGTTCCGGAATGTAAACATTATCAATAATTTCTCCTACAACCATGGATCCTTTAAATTTCACACCAGGAAACATGTTTTGATATGCATTTTTTATATTATTTAAACAAATATAAAAAGATTTATCTAATTCATTTATTACTATTGTTGAATTAGTAATCCATACAAGAGGAACTACATTCGCAACAAACGGAATAGCCAAAATACTTAAAGGGGTATCAGATACATCATAGTTATATTCAAGAAACATATGATTACTTGTCTTAAAATACTTTTGTAAATCCCCCTTAATACTAAAATAATAATCCACTCTATTATTTCTTACGACAATTTTATCGAGAATTATACTATTCATTTGAGCCTCCTAATAAATCGCCATTTTTATCACAATACATTTGTTAATTAGAGAACTGTTTTAACCATTGATTTACTACATCAAAATTCACTTGAACATCCGTGATAAACTCTGCATTTATCATTTTTTCGAGATAATTTAAATCTTCTCTATCAATCAGATTTAAATTATACGTTTCCCCCATCCCCTTAGCTCTTTCATCTATAGAGATAATTATTGCACGTTTTTTATGACGCATAGCAAATATACCGCCATGTAAACGCGTTCCAATATAATCAACGGCTGTATTTAGGATTTTTTCATATGCCTCTATAGTAGGAGATATAATTTTTATACCTTGTATACCCTCTAAAGATTTTAAATATTCAAAATCATCAGCATCTTGTATCCAAAAGTAGACATTTTCATAACTTTTGTTAAGTATATCTATCAGTAATTGATCTTTTTCACGATCTTTAGAATGATGAGTTAATGTAAAAACAACCGATTCCGATTTTCCACTCGGAATTCCCCTACAAAAATCAGGCGTAAAAGACCACAAAGTTGCACAACCAGTATTTAGAGCTTTAAACCCCATTTCTTCTAAAAATTTTTTTGTTCTTTCATCTCTAACACTATGTATATATTCATGTGATAAAACTTTTCTATATAACATTTTTGTATAGGGATTTATTTTATTCCCTTTGCCTGCACCCACTCCAACCAGAATACTCCCCTTTAAAGGACCATAATTAAATATATTTATATTCCACTGCGGAAAATGAGTAAACATATCCATCGCTAGCAAATTCGAACCACCTACAAACTTATATTTCGCATCACTATAAATCTTTACCCTATTTGATTTTCTCGCTACTTGGTACCAATGAAAAGGTGAAACATGAGTAGGTAATGTTAAAACATATGCATTTTTAGTTATATCAGAAAGATGATGCTTTACACACTTCATTATTATATCGTCACCCTTGTTAAGAGAACCTACTGATGTATCTAATACTAAAACATTATCCATAAAAATAATTCCCCCAAGTATCTTTTATAAATAGTAAAAGATTTTTTAGTTTTATAGCTTAATCTATTCTAATTCAATTAACCTATATATCTTTTCCACTTCTATTTCATTACCATAATTTTTTTGGCTTACATTATTAACAATTTCATTTCTGAATTCAACATCATCAATCATTTTTTTTATTCCTTCGACAATTCCCTTTATACCCATTGGACAAATATATCCATCTACTCCGTTCTCCAACTGACTTTTGGCAGTTGAAAAATTAGTTATTAATACTGGTTTCTTAAGAATTTGCGCTTCCCGAACTGTTACTGCCTTCCCTTCGTACCTAGAAGGTTGTACATAAATATCACATGCTTTTATGTACGGGTACGGATTAATCTTCTTACCTAGTAAAACAAATTTATCATGAAGTCCTAGCTTATCTATCAACAATTTAAGTTCCGCTTCTTGCGGTCCATATCCAACTATGTACCACTCGATATCATACCTTTGATCTAATAACTGTCTAAGCGCATATATAGCGTCATCAATTCCTTTAGCATGCGAAAGTCTAGCAACAGTAATTAACTTGATTCGCTTGCTATTTATTGATATTTCCTGAGTAATATCTCCTTCATTGGATTGTTCACAAACAAATTCAGAATCTATTATGTTTTCTATCACTTGTACCTCTTTATTAATATAAGGTAGACTATTCAGGAATGTCTCTCTACAACTTTCAGAAACCGCCACGATATCATCTATTTCCCCCCACATTTTACATTCCATTTCTTTGTTAAGTTGTATGTTCGAATAATCAGTATGAATCCACCCAATTTTTCTTTTCGCTCGAACTTTATCTCCTATAAAATAATGCGGCCATAAAAAACTTATCGCAACATCGTACTCTTCTCTCAATTTTGGAAGAAATGGAAGAGATATTCTCCATCCATATTGAATGACAAAGTATCCAGGTTCTTTACTATTTACAAACCTTCCATGCATAACACCCATGACTTTTCCTATCACCCTAGTAATTCCAATTGAGAAATGCCCTTCTTGTAATATCTGTTTGATTGATTTTCTAAAAGTAGTATATTGTTGCAATTCTTCTAATAAATTCGGCTCTTTGGGTAGTAAAGAGAAAAATCCTCCTTCATGTTTAAATAACATTAAATCTATATCATACTTACTGTAATCAATTGTATTTAATAAACCAATCAAACTTCTTTCTACTCCACCAATTTCCATATCAAAAGATGTAATTAATATTCTTTTCTTTTTCATAATAGGATACCTCACAAAATCTATTATTGATTTCTCTTCTTCATTTTATATTAGTATTTTGCTGTTACGCTTACCAATTTTCCTTATACATCAGACATATAAAATGAAAACAAATTAGATTACCCTACTTCTTCCTTGCACACAATTCCATATAACGATAGCCACTCGTAAATGTTATCGTTAATATCAAAGCCTAATTTCGATATATTGTTAATTATGAATTCCCTGTCTGGTCTTTCTTTTAACAAGGCTTTATAAATTTCTTTACACCATATTTCAATTTCTTCATCTAAGTCAACAAATGACATTATCCCTAACCCCATATCAGTATTATTAGGTAGTGTATCTGCTACAACACATGGTACACCTGCAGATTGCGCTTCTAAAGTTACAATACCAAACCCCTCAAACAAAGAAGGAAAAATAAAAACATCAAAGCTCTTCATGAGTCGTGGAATATCCTTCCTAACGCCCAAAAATCTAATGTTTTCAAAAATCCCTAATTGCTTTGCTTTTAATTCAATAGAAATCCTTAACGGACCATCTCCTACTAGAATAGCAACAAAATTTGAATCTCTTTTTAAAATTTGCTTTAAAACTTTTAGGATAAAAACATGATTCTTTGACTCTGAAAAACTTCCTATATGTCCTATTAATTTTGCTGTATTCGGTATATTAAGTTCCCTTCTTACGCTGACACTACTTCCAGCATCTATATCAGTAAATTGATTAATATCTATACCGTTTTTAATCAGTTCTATCCTCTGACTTTGAAGCATCCTTTCACCAAATAAAAAACGTGCTGCTTCAACGCTACACGCACAATAATTAGTTCCAGCATATTTAATAATAGATTGCAAAACCTTTAGGATAACTCTTGCTTTTATTCCAGAGTCTTGTGGCCAATTATTACTATGGGAATGACAAATCCTCTTTTTTACACCAGCTATTTTTGCCGCTACAGCAACGAAACCACCTTGATAATCCGTATGTGCATGTACAACTTCATATTGATTATCCGACATAATTTTCACAAGTTCTTTAACATAGGCAAAAGGTCCTATTTGTCCTAAACTAGGTACCTTATATATTCTCCCACCTAAGGCCATTATTTCATCTTCGTAATCATTTTTCTCATTTCGATGGGATACAAAATCAAACTGAAGCTGCTCTCTATCTATTTTCCTATATATATTCATTAATAACGTTTCAGCTCCCCCGCGATTCAGAGCGCTGACAATGTGTAAAACCTTCTTTTTATTTATAGGTTCAGGCTTAGAATCTATCCCCATTCAACAATCCTCTCCTAGCATTTTGCACTTTATTATCAAAGTAAATTACTCTTATAGATAATTCCCAAAGTAATTACATGTTCATATACAAAATAAATAAAATAGCACACTAGAACTGCATAATAAATCAACTTTTGATCTTTATCTGTAAATGACTTCACAACCCAAGAAATTAATATTAACTGATACAATCCAAAATATATGGAGAATCTAGCAAATATCCAATTCTGTGTTGAAATAATCATAAAAACAAGACCTAATATAGACATATTTACAATATAATCACTTTCAGGGAATAACGCCCTCATTTTATCTTTCCCAAGGTAAGCCAGTATAATTGGCACTATATTCACAGCAACCCTAAGTATATTGGCACCACCTTCATGAAATTCCTTATATTGACCATATTGAGTATTTCCAATAGCCGAAAATAAAATTTCCGAAAACTGATTAAAACCTATTACTACACATACCGCTAAAAAAAGGAGCAAATATGTCGTTCCTGACCAGGCTTTTTTTCTTACAAAAAAGTATATTGGCATTAAAACTAATGCACTTGCATGAAATGTTGATGCACATAATACAATAAATGCATATTTTTTCCATTTTCCTTCAGAAATATATTTTGTAGCAGCAAAAATAATTGCAGCGGCTAAATATTGCCTAATCCCATTCATTGATGTTAAATACATACCCGACGTAATATAAACATATAAACTCAATTCAATTAGTCTTGAATATTTATATAGTGTTACTACAATGAGTACATTTGTTATCAATGCTGTAGTAAAAACCATTACTTGAGGATTATCCGTATATTTTTTCAAAACCATTTGAAAAATATTAAAGCCCATGTCTTTATTAGTTTGAACATATTCCCAATTAAACTCCGTTATTTTATATGCATGCATATAAAAATAAGTATCCCCAATATTATTTCGAAGCCCCGCCACCAACACAAGAGATAAAGCCGCCATTATAATCAACAGCCTATTGGGCTTTATCAATGTAAGACTATTAGTCACTGGTATAGCAAAATACCTTGCAAAAAATGCGAGCATGAATACTATAGCAAGATTCATCCAAAGTATGGTCATTATTCTGTCCTCTCATTTAATTACTAAATAAGTCTCTACATGTTTACTTTCATTTTTGTTTTCATTGTAATGTAACTATAAAGGATAGCTCCAAATGGTAGTGCGCAAAGTGTCAGTCCTTTACATGGCGATTCTTGTATAAACTTTCTATTTCTCGATATGAAACTACTAGATACATAATGTATAGCTTGCCTATATTTAAATAGTCGATTAGTAAATGGTAATTTCATAAGTTCCTTGCGATAAAAAGCAAAACCTTTTGGGTTTCTACGATATTGGTTTAGCATATTCATTGATGATCCATCAGCCATGTATTCCACATAACAAAGCGCTTCGTTCATTAGTAACATCTCATACTGTTGATCTAACATGTAATATTTGTATGCTAACCCTACATATTTTTCATTTTTAAAAATTGGGTATGGATATTTCTTAGTCAATTCTGTACGATAGACCAATTTTTTATCACCTGTGACACCATGTTTGTTGTAAAGATCAAAAAGCGTGGAATGTTTAAGGTTCTCTGGTAACTTTGAACCAATTATTTGTCCATTTGTATACAAATCCAATCCAATTATCCCGCTAACTTCTTCATTTCCATAGCTACTCCAAAAAGAAATGATTTTTTCAACCGCTTCATCGGGCATATAATCATCAGAATCAATACAAACATTTAACTCCGTATCAATCATTTCATATGCTGTATTATGAGCACCATGCATCCCTTGATTTTGTTGCCAATGATACTTAATTTTGATATATTTTTCAGCAATCCAACTATCGACCAATTCTTTTGTGTTATCACTAGATCCATCATCTATTATTAACCATACAAAATCCTTACATGTTTGACGTTTTAAACTCTCATAACAACTTGCAAGACAATACGCTCTATTATAAGTAGGGGTGAAAATCGTTAAATTCTTCAAATTACTCACCTCGAAAGTACAGAATAATAGTCTTGAGTCAATTTAGCCGTATGTTTTATATCATATCCTTTTGCGAATACTACTTGAGCTAGTGTTTTCCTCGAAAAATTACTAGTTTCTATATTTTTCATTTTTTCTATCCAAGCAAATTTATCTGTTAGAGGAACATGTTCAACTAAATTCATTCCCAAGTCTACTTCTTTCGTAATAGCATCCGATATAATACAAGGCAAACCAACTCCTTGCGCCTCTATGAGAGTGAGTGGCAACCCCTCATGTATGGATGGAAAAACAAATACATCAAATGCTTGAAGTATCCTTTCTATATCGTCTCGTATCCCAAGAAACCGTATATGCTTCTCCATATTCAATTCCCTTACTTTATTTTCAATTCCCACTCGAAGCGGTCCTTCGCCAGCTAATAAAAGAATTGAATCCGGCTTAAATCGAGTTAACTGCGTGAATAATTCTATAAGATAAGCATGATTTTTTTGATGAGCAAATCTTCCAACATGACCTATAACAAGAGCGTCTTTCTCAATTTGTAATTCTTCTCTTACTTGTTTTCGTATGTCTGGACAGAACAAAAATTTATCACAATCAATTCCATTTTTTAAAATTCTTGCTACATCGGCTTTATCTGTAAATAGCCATCTGGCAGCAGCATTTGAACATGCTAACAAATGTGTTGCACACATGGCTATTGATTTTCCCGCATACCATTTATAGATTTTTGCAGCAGTACCACCCTCACTACTAGTATTATGACTATGCGCAATCCTAACTGGCACCCTTGCTTTTTTAGCTGAACGAAGTACAAATCCGCTCATTTTATCCATATGTGAATGAACGATTTTATATTGCGTATGGGTACTAAAGAAGTTATCTAGCGTCTTTATATAGCCCCTATGACCAACATCTGTAACATATGGAATTCTATGAATTTTCCCGCCTAACCTTACTATTTCTTCATCAAACACTCCTTCCTTACAAGTTAAAAAATCAAATTGTACTTTTGAGCGGTCTATATTACGATACAAATTCATAATTAAAGTTTCGGCTCCGCCTCTATTCATATTTACGACTACATGTAGTACTCTCAATGGAGTGCCCAATTTAAATCCTCCATTTCATCCATATACGTTGTATAAATTTCTTTTTTCTCTTTTAATACTTCATTAACTGAATATTTACTTGTAATAATAGTACGCCCATACCGTCCAAACTGAGCTTGTAATTTAATACTTTTAGAAATAGAATTTATTCTTTCAGACATCGTCTTTATATCATCACGATCTATAATCCAACCATTTTTATTATGAATAATTAACTCCCTATGTCCCCGATTATCCGTGGCGATAACTGGAAGTCCACAAGCCATAGCTTCCATAATATTAACTGGTAAACCTTCCCGGTAACTCGATGCAACAGCTAGGTCACACATCTGCAGCAAAGGGGCTATATCATTTCTATAACCAAGAAAATGCACCATACTACTCACGCCTAGTTGAGCCGCTATATTTTTGCACTCTTTCATTAAAGGCCCTTCACCAGCAAGTAGTAACTTCGCATGCGGAATTTCATTTTTTAACTGTGCCAATGATTGAATTAAAAAGCTTTGGTTTTTGTTCTTATTAAATTCAGCTGCATAAAACATTAAAAAATCTTCAGAATTATAACCAATTTTATGTCTTAATTGCTCCTTTTCACTTTCATTAACAGGAATATATCGTTCTATATCTACTCCTACACCATGAACGAGTTTAATACTTCCCGCCTGAAATCGATGCTTTACTGCTAAACTGTAATCTTCATGATTAATTGTTATAAGACAATCCGTAGTAGTAGCTAAAATTCTTTCGATTGGATAGTATAAAAGCCAATTTATAAATGATGATCCTTTACAAAAATGAAATCCATGCGCTGTATATATAACCTTTGTGCCTTCTCTCCGCATTTTTCTAGCAGCTAGACGAGCAATTGCTCCTCCCATAGGCGTATGACAATGAATGATATTATATTTATTTTGATGAATAATTGATGTAAGTTTTTTATATGCATGAAAGTTTTTTACGCTAATCGGTGATCTTTGAAGAGGAATATTATATTTTTGAGTTACGTACGGAAGATGTATATTCCCATTCGCTGCAACATGCACTTCCCATCCTTGGTCTGCAAACCATTTCAAATACGGTAAATGAAAAGCTTTAAAATGATAATCCACAGTTGCACAAAACAGAACTTTTTTAGACACCATCCCACGCACCCGTCTTATAATAATTTTTTGCTATTAACCTGATACTGGTATTAATAGTTTTAAAGTTTTACGCTGATTCACTAAATTTAACAATCGCTTTCTTAATTCCATCTCATCTAACTCTGTATATTCCAAAATTAACTTTTCTATTTCTTCTATACGAACATTCATTTCTTGCCCTACATAAATTCTCGGGTGAACTTGCTTCTCATTCATTTCATCTTCTTTTAGTAATTCTTCAAAAAGCTTCTCTCCTGGGCGTATACCGGTAAATTCTATTCCTATTTCATCCAAAGAGTTTCCTGATAATCGAATGAGATTTTTAGCAAGATCAACTATTTTTACTGGTTCTCCCATATCCAGCACAAAAATTTCTCCTCCTTTAGCTAGCGCCCCAGCTTGCACTACGAGTCTTGATGCCTCCGGAATTGTCATAAAATAACGAACCATATCAGGATGAGTAACTGTAATTGGACCACCATTTTGAATTTGTTTCTTAAATAAAGGTATGACGCTCCCGCGGCTACCTAATACATTTCCAAAACGTACTGTAACAAACTTTGTATGACTTATTTTATCTTTGTGCTGAATGACCATCTCAGCTAATTTCTTTGTTGCACCCATAACACTCGTCGGGTTCACCGCTTTATCGGAAGAAATCATAACAAACGTTCCTACTCCATGTGTTCTCGCTGCCTCTGCTATATTCATAGTTCCAATCAAATTATTTTTAACAGCCTCTTCAGGATTGTTCTCCATTAATGGTACATGTTTATGTGCGGCTGCATGATATACAACATTTGGAAGATGTTTATTCATTATTAAATGCATCTTCTTTTCATCTTGTATATCCGCGATTTCTGGAATAAACACGCCTCTCATATCGTTATATTTTTCATTTAATTCCATTTCTATGGAATAAATACTGTTTTCTCCATGCCCTAATAAAATCAATTTTTTCGGTTTAAATTTCGCAACTTGTCTACAAATTTCCGAACCAATTGATCCACCTGCACCAGTAACTAAAATGACTTTATCCGTTATATAATCTGAAATAATTTCCACATCTAACTCTACAGGATCTCGCCCTAATAAATCTTCTACTTGAACATCTCTAAATTCATTTACTGAAACCTTACCTGTTACTAAGTCTTCTAACATGGGAAGGATTTGAGTTTTTACTTTTGTTTTTAAACAATCCTTTAAAATAACATTTCTCTCTCTCTTGTTTAACGAAGGAATTGCTAAAATAATTATCTCAATATTCAGTTTTTTAATAACGTAATCAATTTGATTCATACCACCTATTACTGGAATCCCCCAAATATCAAGATTATGCTTTTTGACATTATCATCAATAAACGCGACTGGCATTAATTCAGCAGTATTATTCTTCAACAACTGCCTTGCCACCATCGTCCCAGCTGATCCAGCACCAACAATTAACGTTCTTTTTTTATCACCCTTCTTTACATAATAAATATCTCTGTACATTCTCCAAATAAAGCGGGAACCACCAATTAATAAAATATGAATCATCCAAGTTACAACTAACAATCGAAAATACATTTTTTGCATAATGATTTGCTGTACAACCGCTGTAGTAAGTATTGAAAATGTAACGACCTTACATATAATTAGCAACTCTCCTATACTTGCATATTCCAAAGCTTTTTTATACAATTTATAAACAAAAGCAAATAAATGATGACTAACTAATAGAGTGATAGAGCTAATAACTGATGATAAAGTGATAACACTAAAGCTAGCATTTACAAAAAAATAACTAAAAAAAACTGCACTTAATACAATCAGTGAATCCATTAAAAGCAATAACGATATCCTCCGGCGATACGTCATATAACTTCCTCCTTTAATCAATTCCTTACTGAACTCTTTCAAAGTTAAAGTTTCTAACTATATACTCTTTATTAAAAGTACATAGCTAGAAACTTTAATAAAATATGGGCATCTAACCCTCCCTCACATTACACTTTTGATGACTCGCATCTAAGGTTGCTTTCACAACCCACAGTATAATCGAGTGCCTCCATTGATAGCGGTCAGGAGACATCACCACATCACAGTTCTATTATTCTTTCTTTATAACGAACATTTTTATGTACGAAGGTTAAATCTATTATTCTAATCCCCTTTATACTTTCCCATTCAAAATCGCACCCAATATTCTGCTTTTCGTAAAACTTAGCGCTCTTTTCGTTTCAAGCGCATCTTCGCTCACAGTACGATTGTATCGGATCACCAAAAGTACTCCTTCACACTTATCAACTAATACACTCGTATCTGTTACTTCTAATACAGGGGAAGAATCAAATAATATGATGTCATACCGTTCCATTGCCTTTTGAATTAACATATCCATCTCATCTGAACCAAGTACTTCAGATGGATTGAATGGTACTGGACCGCTAGTTAATACATCAAGACGTTCCATCTCTGTTTTTTTTACAGCGCCTTCTAAATTTGTTTTTCCGTTCAATATATCAGTTAATCCAACTGTATTTTCTACTCCAAACATTTCCTGAATCGTGGGTGTTCGTAAATTTGCATCTATTATCAATACTTTTTCACCTTTTTGTGCTATTGAGACTGCTAAATTAACTGTAATCGTTGATTTTCCTTCACCATACCTTGGAGAAGTAATAACTATAGTTCTGCTTTTATGAATAGACGAAGATAATTGAAGGTTTGTTCGAATCGAACGATACTGCTCCGAAATTTTCGATCTTGGAGCTGTATAAGCAATTATACTTTCTCCTTTAACTTTATTTGTTTTTCGTCTATTTTTGTAGGCCACTCCGTTCCATCCCCCAGTACCACTGTATTTTTTTCACTGAATTTGTCTTCCGTATTTTTCCTATTCATTTTAGAAATCCCACCCAAAACAGGGACATCTAACAATTGTTCAATTCGTCGTTCCGATTTGATTCTATCATCAAATGAATCCAATAAAAAAATAAAACCGATACTGAGCACCATACCTACAGAGAACGCAATTAGTATCGTCTTAAAGTGATTTATATTTATAGGCATCGAATGTTTTTGAACTGGGTCTTCTGGTAATATACTCACATTATTAAAATTTAGTATATTTGCTACTTCTTTCTTATAAACAGCCGCTGTCGTATTTGCAATTTTATGTGCAAGTACAGGATCAATATCCACTACATTTATTCTCATAATCTGAGAGCCTTGTACACTTTCTGGACTTATTTGTCCACTTAATGCACCTGCAGATCTGTTAATATTTAATTCAGCCGCTACTTTTTCTAATATTACAGGCTCATTTACCATCGCTTTCAATGTATTCATCGTTTCAGCATTAGCTTGAACAATAACCCTTGCTGAGGAGGCATACAAAGGTGTTTTCATATACATACTATACATCGCTCCCCCTACCGTTGTGAGAGTCGTAAACAACAGTAGTATCCATACCCTTTTCCATATAACAGTAAATAGATTTTTTAAATTTATTTCCTTATTCATTACTTCTCCCCCTCATTTAATACCAATGAGATTCCAGTTGACATTCCCATAAAAAAACAGAAATAAAAGTAATATGTTTTATTTTTCAAATATACAAACATTTCTAATTAATGCCATTTTAGTTCTTTATACAGAACGAGTCAACATAAATTATTCTTGTTAAATGACTTCTTAATTACACCTCATAAATTACGACAATATTCACTGCAATTCATTGTAGATAAATGACGAAAAAGCCCTGATATCGTAGTATCAGGGCTTTTTTTCTTAGTATAGAGATGTATTTCGATTACGTTCTCATTGGTGAACTTGCTTGCGGAATAAATAGTTTAACATGATGCTTTATTTCATATCACCATGTCCCAAAATTTTTTGTTTAACATCTGATAAATCCTTCGCCAACGAGCTAAACGCTTTTGCTTGTTCTTCAATGACTTGTTGGTTTTTTTCAATAACTTTTTGATATTGTTCTTCGCGCTGTTCATTCTTTTTTTGTGTAGTAATAAGCATCCACACAAATAACGCTGCGAATGCTCCTTGTTGAATCATTGAATTTAAGATCTGCTCTTCTATTATTCTCACTCCTTTTCTAATCTAAATAATTACTCATTCGAGTGACTCTAATCTTTTATCATCTTTTAACACCAATATGCCCTTATAGCTATCTCTGTCTTATAATTCTTGCTAAAGCTATCTTTTATGTCATAACTTTATAAAATACAAAAACAGTTACTACTGGAATTTTTATCGAATATCTACAATGTCAAAGTGTTCCTCAGGTGTCCAACGATTCCCACCAATATCAATCCAGCCTTCTTTACGGAAGAATACTGTAAGGGGTTCTTTTGAAGTAATACGTCCTTTGTATGAGCCGTTAATTCCATCATAAAAGTTTACTCCATATCCTTCTGGGTATTTTGATATTGCTTTGAAAGGTCTCCAATAATAATGCTCCGCTTTTACCCAACGGCTTCTACCTAAATCTAACCACACATCATTATCTTCTCCCCAGTACGCACCCCAGTATAATACTTCTGCTGCTGTTGTAAAGTTTCCCTGATAGTTGCCATGTGGTCTATCATGATAGTTAATACCATAACCTTCCCAGTATATTGACTTTGCGAACCCAATCCCTTCTGGTTGCGGTGTACCAACAACGCCACCTTTACCTGTAAACCATTCAAGAGATTTTTCTCCGTTTAAGTAATTTAAATCTACATTACCAGATACGCCCGCAAGACTACCACTTTCCGTATACTGCCATAAGTCACAGTTATAGGCTGGTTTATTTCCATAACGTGGAATCCAAAGGAAATCCGCATTCACAGTATTTAGTCCATAGCTTGTATACATGTGATGTGATACATATAGACCTACTTTCCAGCCAGCTGCACGGCATGTATCAATAAATGCCTGTGAAGCTTTCGCTAAGTTAACTGCTCCACAACTTGCTAATGTATCATCCTCCACATCTAATACTAAAAATTTCGCTTCTTTGTCAGCGCGCGCCATAAAATCGTTCGCTTCTACAATAGCATCCTGAACACTTACATAACATCCATAAGCATAGTGTGCAAATGGGACACCATAGTCTTTACAACCTTGTACATACTCTTTATAACGTGTATCAATTGTCCTTGATCCATATTGTACACGTATAATAGCAAGTTCAAGCTCTTTACTAGCTGCCGCCCAATTTATTGAACCATTGTGATGAGATAAATCTGCAATTTTCTTCATTTCTATTCCTCTTCTTTCCTATATCAAAATTTACGAATAAAAAAACAACTCTTAATAGAGTTGTTTTTTTATCGAATATCTACAATGTCAAAGTGTTCCTCAGGTGCCCAACTATTCCCACCAATATCAATCCAGCCTTCTTTACGGAAGAATACTGTAAGAGGTTCTTTTGAAGTAATACGTCCTTTGTATGAGCCGTTAATTCCATCATAAAAGTTTACTCCATATCCTTCTGGATATTTTGATATTGCTTTGAAAGGTCTCCAATAATAATGCTCCGCTTTTACCCAACGGCTTCTACCTAAATCTAACCACACATCATTATCTTCTCCCCAGTACGCACCCCAGTATAATACTTCTGCTGCTGTTGTAAAGTTTCCCTGATAGTTGCCATGTGGTCTATCATGATAGTTAATACCATAACCTTCCCAGTATATTGACTTTGCGAACCCAATTCCTTCTGGTTGCGGTGTACCAACAGCGCCACCTTTCCCCAAGTAGTCTAATGGATTCACAGCATTACTCTTATTAATATTCCAGCCGCCTTTATGCATTTCAAAATGTAAGTGCTGACCATAAGCCTGTCCCGTTTCTCCCATAACCCCAATTGTTTGTCCTTGTGTAACAGAATCGCCTTCTTTAACTGTACGAGAACCACTTCGCATGTGAGCGTATACAGTTTCCCATGTAACTCCATTAATATTATGAACAATCATAATACATTCACCGTAACTAGATGAAAAATACGAACGACTAACTTTCCCACTAGCCGCTGCATAAATCGGATGATAGCCTGCTTCAGCAAGATCTACCCCATGATGATCTGGTCTGTCACCTCTAAAACCACTTGTTACTCTCGTTGTATTTGTTGGATAAATAAATGTTGCCATATGAATCTTCCTTTCTATTTTATATTGTCTATTTTTATTATTTTTAGATATATTGTAGGTTTTCCAACCTTAAAACGAACAAAACAGAGAATTTCTCCATTGTTATCTACCATCAAAATATTATTCTTTTAACCATAAGTTAAATATTATTAAGATTACCAAAGACTCTTGAAAAACTATTATTTTATATGGCTAATTCTTCTTTCCTACATTACAGTTTAAGTATAAAAAACAACTCTTAGTAGAGTTGTTTTTTATCGAATATCTACAATATCAAAGTGTTCCTCAGGTGCCCAACTATTCCCACCAATATCAATCCAGCCTTCTTTACGGAAGAATACTGTAAGGGGTTCTTTTGAAGTGATACGGCCTTTATATGAACCGTTAATTCCATCGTAAAAGTTTACTCCATATCCTTCTGGATATTTTGATATTGCTTTGAAAGGTCTCCAATAATAATGCTCCGCTTTTACCCAACGGCTTCTACCTAAATCTAACCACACATCATTATCTTCTCCCCAGTACGCACCCCAGTATAATACTTCTGCTGCTGTTGTAAAGTTTCCCTGATAGTTGCCATGTGGTCTATCATGATAGTTAATACCATAGCCTTCCCAGTATATTGACTTCGCGAACCCAATTCCTTCTGGTTGTGGAACACCGCCTGCATTAAAATCTACATATTGTTTAACAATTTCAGCGTAGAAAAAATTACCGCCATTTTTATATCGATAACCACCATTGTACGCAACAGCGATAGGATGACTATATTTAACCATAGCACCAGTTGTATTTCCAAGTGATGGCGCAACAACCGTCTTAGAATACAGATCTGCCACCGGTAATGAATGTTGTTTATTGTTAGAAGCTAACCAGCGAAGATAAGCTCGTCCAAAATTATATGATTGAACAATGGCACTTAAATCTGTAATACCATTTTTCTTTGCATCATCAAAAGCTCCTTTTAAATGCTTTACTCCGTAATACACTGAATCTTTAGGATTCTTGATTGTATTCATTGCCCATCCTTGTGATTCACTTGACTGCATAATATCCGGTGTTGTTTCAGAGTTCCCTCCACTTTCCACCATAATAATTCCAAGTACGTAAGGAACTAATTCCGAAACACCTTGTGCAGCACATTCACTTTCTACCATTGATTGCCAACGTAACACTTGTTGTGGCAGATTCTTTGTTTTAACTGAAGCAGCTAATATACTCATTACTAAACATCTCCTTATTTTCCTATTATTTTTGTCTAAAAAACTACTACTTCACTACATATGGTTATCAGCCAAATACCCATTAATCTATAAAATCACTTCATGTTGCTCACCTTCTTTCACAACAAAAAGAGCAACCATAAAAATAGTTGCTCTTTCGTCGAAATCTTATATTACTACTATAAATCACTTTTTCAATACTTTCTGTACACCGCATGTACCCTACAAAAAGGTAACATTAAAATCCATCTAAAAACTTGACAATTTTTCTTATTTCAGCGTGTTTGCGTCGAATATAGCCTGTACTATAATGCAATTCAAATGCTATTTGTTCTAAGGTCATTCCATCAACATATTTCATTTTAAGTATTTGATGATCCAGTCCTGCAAACTTATTCATCAAAAGCTTTAAATCATATTCTTCATTCATCTTATGAGCTAATTCATATTCAATTGCTTCAACCCGGTCTTCTACCTTAGCCCCTTCTGACTCAGCGGTTAATCGTACATTTTGCAAGTCCCCACTAGTCCAGCGCTTTAATTCCGCTTTTGATTTGTCTAAGTTGTATTCTAAATAAGCGATTTCTTCTTCTAGCTTCTTATAATCTTTGAGCCATTCAAACATCTGACGATTCACCTACTTCCTTTTTGTAAATTTAAATACTACTAATTTAATAAAACTTATATCTTTATTGGCTTTTTCAATCTTTGTTATTTGTAGAACATCTTTCATTTAATAAACACAACCATTTCCTACTATTTATAAATTCATTTTCTCTTTAGAATTCCAATACTGTAATTAACTCCTGAATAGATAATGAAAAACACCCTTCGAACAATCCTTGTAAGACATTAATAATCAAACAGAAATCACAAATTGTTAATACTTGCTCCAAACATTCACGAATATCTTCAAAGATGTTTAATATACCTCAAACATCTTTGAAGAATATAATCATTTAATCTTAGCATTAAGATAATACATTTTTAAACACCAAAGTCGTCGACCATTTCATCTTTTCTTAAGACTTATATTTATTTAATACCTCTTTTAATCTCTCACGCTCTTCCTCAGTATACTGCGCGGGTTTTCTTTCCACTTCTTGATTCGTGTGTTCGTCATCTTTATATAACCAATCTGGGACAAGCTCTTTTCTAGTCGAATAATTTCTACCTGATTCATTAAATTTCTTATTCTTACTCATTTTGAAACGTCTATCTAGCGCGGTCACATCAGCAAATGTTTTAACTTTTTGCTCCTTCCAATTACTCAATATAGCTTTAACGTAGTTCCATCTTGGTGCATTCTCATCAATAGCTTTATTAGTTGCATACTGAATTAACTCACTACTAAACAAATCACAAAAATCGCCTAACTCCGTAAATGCAATTTCACTTAACGGAATGCCTCTCTCTTTTAAAAAATTATAATTTTTTTTAAACTCTCTACCGAATAATATATGAGATTCTAATTTATCCTTATCATCATGATTAGTATTTTGTATTTTAGTATTTAGTTTATTAATATTTAGTAGTGTCGGATTTTCCTCATATGGCTTTCCTACATCTTGCTTTTCCACTTGTGGAATTCTCTTTTGTGGTGTTTCATAAATTTCCGTATCCCATCTTTTAATTTTTTTTGTATTTTCATCACGAACGGGATAACGCTTTACATAGCCTAATTCTTTTAGTTCTTTAAAACCTGTACGTAGTGAATCTTCTCCATCCTTTGCATGTTGAGCTAATTCACTAATATGAAAAGTCCAATCATCTGGTAGTGTAAGTGTATAAGCCAAAATTCCTTTTGCCTTCCATGACAACCTTTTATCTTTTAAACCAGTATTATTTATGACGGAATAATTACTATCTTTTTTCACTCGAATAATCCCCATACTAGTCACCTCATAAATTCTCAAAATCGATATTCAATGTTATACTTATTCAGAGATATTTTTTTATAGAATCCGCTGCAACGGATTCTTTTCTTATGTACTCATTTAAATCCATCATGCTATCCATATTTTTTCTCCTAAATCTTTCTTATTCCTCAAATTCAACATCAACTTGAATTTCGATATTCATAGAAATTTCTTGTGTTATACGAATAACATTTGGACTTATTCCTTTTTGGATAAGCTTTTTAATCTGCTGTTTTGCAGCATCTTTTGTTTTAAATTCACTGACAGTTGGTAGACCTACTAAATTGCCAGTAATCACTAAAATTTTCCGTTGCATGTTTCTTCCTCCTATTGAAATTCTGCCATATTTATTTGTGAGTTTTTAACTTTAATTTCTTCATTTAAAACTGTTGGAATTGAATATTCTTCATTAATTATTTGTATAGCTCTATCCAAATGATTACGTTTAATAGCTTTATAACTATTCACACCAAACTCTCGATGTAATTGACTATAAATATCGCTATACAGCTTTTTTCTAAGACTGTTATCCTGATAAGAATTCGAATTTTTACCCCCCAGTAACAAAACACCTAACCTTTTTACAGCCTTTGTTATTTCGTCACATTCAATGGCGTATAGCGGAGCGTTTTCTCGTAACCCCTTCACTTCAGTCTTAATCTCTTGTATTTCTTGCGTATGTCCTTCTAAAGCTGCAAACGTTAACTTTAGGACTCCCATAGCATCCTTTGGTATTTTGTTCTGACTTTGTATATACCTCCTCATCCGTTTGAACTCTTCAATACATTTTATTTTCGTTTGCACAGATTCTCTAGAGTTATACCCCATAGCAAGTAATACGAAAGCTTCTTCAGTTAAATTGTATTTAGACATGCGCTCACCCTGTGAATTGATATAAGTGGACTCGTAAAAATTTCCTTGCGCAAATTCTTCACCCGCATATACAATATTTTTACGAATATCCTCCAAAACATAGTAATGATCTTTCCCGAACGTTTTCGCAATTACCAAACTATCCGTTACTACCTCACCATTAACTTCAAATACTAGTTCACTATGTACTAATACTTCGGTTAAGTGATCCATTCTTATCTCCTCCTCATCTTTAATTTTCAATTACCTTCCTTACATTTACATACCCTCACATCAAGTGTTATTATTTACCAGTTTCCTTGAACATTAACCAATCCTCAACATTCAAATTATGTGATTTAATATAAAATATTTCCTTAACTCTACAATAAAGCTTTGCTTAATAATTTCGTTATCGAGTTAAAAATTCAATATTTTATGTTCCAAAAAAGTAGGGTTTCTTTTCACACTACAATTCGGTTTGTTTTCTTCAAATTCAAAAAGATATTCTAAATTATGATCAGGAAAAAAGGTTTCCTTAATTTCAAGAGCCTCATCATAATAAAAACGAAATTTACCATTAATTTTGTCGCACACTGTTGCGTAGCGAAGATTCAGATGCGAAGAGATTTGGCTAATTACAATCCCTTTTCTCGCCATCTCTGCACGCAGATTCGGATACATTAGCTCACCTCCTTAATTTTTATACGAAATTGCGTTCATTCACAATTTAATATATACGCATTTCCGTACAAAGTCAATGGGATAAAAGGAAAAACATACTCAATATCGTATGAAATACTATTTACTTATACATTCAGCTAAGTTATGATAGTAACAAATATACTCAATATCGTATACATTTTATATGAAGGATGGTGAAGTTTATGGAAAAAGCAAAGATTGTAACACGCTTAATAAAAGAAGCTGGATATAGCAAAAGAGCTTTCGCAGAAAAAATCGGGCTCCCTCCCACAACACTGCAATCAATGTTATCAAGAGGAATCGGTAAAGCATCTGTTGATAATGTAATAAAAGTTTGTAAGGGATTAGGGATCACTACTGATGATTTAGAGGTGCTCACAACTAAAGGGCATAATACAGTTAAAGAAGAAGTTTCTATTTATGAAACCATTCAAAACGACCAATCAAACATTATCCATATCCCAATCATTGGTTCTGTCGCAGCCGGTACACCTATATTCGCTGAAGAAAATATCGAAGGTTATTTACCAATGCTAAGTACATTTTTAAATAAGCGTAAAAAGTATTTTTATCTTACTGTAAAAGGCACTAGCATGAATCTCGAATTCCCTGATGGTTCTTATGTTCTGGTAGAAGAAACTCCTTATGTTGAGAATGGGCAAATTGCTGTTGTAAAAGTCAATGGTTATGATGCAACTGTGAAAAAAATCTCAAAATCTGGAAGCATCATTACTTTAATACCATTGAGTAATGATCCTATCCATAAACCACAGACTTACGACCTTTCAGCTGAAGATGTAAAAATCATTGGTCGCGTTGTACAAGCAGTAAAAAATTATTAAATTTTTAGCGCTAGCAATTTATTAAAAAAAGAACCGATTCTAATAAAGGTTTATTGGAATTACCATCTCTATTATTAAGATACTCTTATACTGAAGATTTTTAGTGGCTGTTTTGTGGTTTCTTTTCATTTTGCGCCACTTGAAGTTAACTTTATAAAAAAGAAAAAGCCCTGATACCGTAGTATCAGGGCTTTTTTCTCTCTTAGTATAGAGACATATATTGATCGCGTTCCCATTGGTGAACTTGTGTGCGGAAGATATCCCACTCAATCTCTTTTGCTTCGATGAAGTGCTCAAGTAAATGTTCTCCTAGTGCACTGCATACTACTTCATTAGATTGTAATGTAACTAACGCTTGCGCTAATGTTGCTGGTAAGTCAACGATACCTGCTTCTTCCCGCTCTTCTTTTGTCATTACATAGATGTTACGGTCTACTGCAGCTGGTGGAGTTAATTTATTTTTAATTCCGTCAAGACCTGCAGCTAATAATGTAGCCATTACTAAATATGGGTTTGCAGCTGGGTCAACACTACGTACTTCTACGCGTGTACTAATACCACGAGATGCAGGGATACGTACTAATGGGCTACGGTTTTGTGCAGACCATGCTACGTAACAAGGAGCTTCATATCCAGGTACTAAACGTTTGTAAGAGTTTACAGTTGGGTTTGCTACCGCTGTAAATGCTGGTGCATGTTTTAAAATACCTGCGATAAAGTGACGAGCATCATCACTTAATTGTAAATCACCGTTTTGATCGAAGAATACGTTCTCACCATTTTTAAATAATGATAAGTTACAGTGCATACCTGAACCGTTCACACCGTATAATGGTTTTGGCATAAATGTTGCATGTAAACCATGTTTACGAGCAATTGTTTTTACAACAAGTTTGAATGTTTGAATGTCATCACATGAGCGAATTGCATTTGCATATTTAAAGTCAATTTCGTGTTGACCTGGTGCAACTTCATGGTGAGACGCTTCAATTTCAAAGCCCATTTCTTCAAGCTCAAGAACGATATCACGACGACAGTTTTCCCCTAGATCCATCGGCGCAAGGTCGAAGTATCCACCGTTATCGTTTAATTCTAATGTTGGATTTCCTTTTTCATCAACTTTGAATAGGAAGAATTCTGGCTCTGGTCCAAGATTGAAATCTGAGAATCCTAAAGCTTCCATTTCTTTTAATACACGTTTTAAATTGTTACGTGGATCTCCGTCAAATGGAGCACCATCTGCAGTATAAATATCACAGATTAAACGCGCTACTTTACCTTTTTCAGCTGTCCAAGGGAAAATTACCCAAGTATCTAAATCCGGATATAAATACATATCAGATTCTTCAATACGTACGAAACCTTCAATAGAAGATCCATCAAACATCATTTTGTTATCAAGAGCTTTTGTTAATTGGCTCACTGGAATTTCTACGTTTTTAATTACTCCTAAAAGGTCCGTAAATTGCAGACGGATATACTTTACATTCTCTTCTTTCGCCAAACGGAAAATATCTTCTTTTGTGTACCTAGCCATTATAAATTCCTCCTTAGTCCCTCTAAACACCTTCAGAATCAGTTATCTTTAGTGAAAAAACCTTGAAATGTCACCTTGTCGCAATGAAGTTCGATTAAATCTACCTGTATGTTGTAGTTCATCTCGAAGTATTTTGCGAAGCTCCGTTTTGGAAATTTCTTTCGTTTCTTCTTTTATTTTCACTGCTTCTGTTTGATTTTCTTTCATTAGTAACACTTGCTTAATACCAGCCATATTTAAGCCTTGATCTAATAAATCTTTAATCTCTAACAACTTATCTACATCGTTAAATGAAAATAATCTACGATTCCCCTTTGTACGGGTTGGAGAAACAAGATTATGCTCTTCATAGTAGCGAATTTGACGTGCAGACAATTGTGTTAAATCCATAACAATACCAATAGGAAACAGCGGGGCAGAACGTCTATCTTCTTTCATTGTTTCAGTTCCTCCTTCGCCTTAACTGCTTCTCATTTTATATTATGTTATGTTTAGTGTCAATAGATGTTAGCTTTTCTTACATGATTTTTTTAGGTTTTTTTTCATTCTTTTTTCTAATGGCACAAATCATTACTTTTACACGAAAAAAGCTGCCGAAATCGACAGCTTCTCTTTAAGAAATTGTTAATAATTTTTTTTCAATTAACGCATCAATTGCAGAACAAATTGCAATCTTCACATGAGAATACGTTAATCCACCCTGTACATAGGCAACGTAAGGTGGACGAATTGGGCCATCAGCCGACAATTCAATACTTGCACCTTGAATAAACGTTCCCGCAGCCATAATTACATCATCTTCATAACCCGGCATATAGTTTGCGTACGGAGTGAAGTGAGAATTAATCGGAGATGCATATTGAATCGCTTGACAAAAGGCAACCATACGATCTTTATCATCGAATTGAACAGATTGAATTAAGTCCGTTCTTGGCGCATTCCACGCTGGTGACGTGTTCATTCCTAACTTTTCTAAAAATGCCGCTGTAAAGATTGCACCTTTTAGTGCTTGTCCCGCTACATGCGGCGCTAAGAAGAACCCTTGGTACATTTCTTGTAAACTGTATAAAGATGCCCCTGCTTCAGCACCAATCCCTGGAGATGTTAAACGATATGCACATGCTTCAACATATTGTTCTTTCCCAACAATGTAACCACCAGTTTTAACGATTCCACCGCCTGGGTTTTTAATAAGCGAGCCCGCCATTAAATCTGCACCTACATGGCACGGCTCTTGTTCTTCAATAAACTCGCCATAACAGTTGTCAACAAATACAACTACATCAGGTTTAATTTCCTTAACAAACGAAATCATCTCTTTAATTTGAGAAATAGTAAACGACGGACGAGTAGCATATCCCTTTGAGCGCTGAATACCAATCATCTTCGTATTACTATGAATCGCAGCCGCAACAGCTTCAAAGTCCACAAGCCCCTCTTCCGTTAACGAAACTGCGTTATAACCGATATTATATTCTTTAAATGACCCTACACCTTTTCCGCGTACACCAACGATTTCCTCTAACGTATCATACGGTTTCCCCGTTATGTATAGTAGCTCATCTCCCGGACGTAAAATACCAAATAAAGCTGTTGAAATCGCATGAGTCCCCGAAATAATTTGCGGACGAACAAGACCCGCTTCCGCTCCAAATACATCAGCATACACTTTTTCTAATGTGTCACGACCAATATCGTCATATCCATAGCCAGTCGTTGGAATAAAATGCGAGTCACTAATTTTATGTTTACGAAAACTTTCTAATACACGAAATTGATTACTTTCAATCACTTCATCTGCACGTTTATGCACTTCTGTAATTTGACTTTCTACTTCTTTTACAATAGGAGCCATTTTTTCTCCATTTTTTAAACGATCAAACATTATCATTTTCTCCTTCTTCCACTAAAAATCGCTTTAACTGCCCATTATATGGCGAATAGGCAAATATATATCCTGTACAATTATATACAAATTTATCTTCCAGAAATTCCATCTTTGTTAATAGAGTTTCCGTCTTTAATAACGTTAACAACTTACCTTCACTCGGAGGAATCTCCACTTGATATGGATCCATTTCTTCCTTCATTTTCGTTTCTATCGCTTCTTTTATATGTAATAAATCGCTTTCTTCAAAAGCACTAGTCATTAAGAAGTCGCTTTTCGGAAACGGAATAAAATTTTGATGTAATGCATCTTTTTTATTGTATAACGTAATAATCGGAATATGATTAATTTCAAGTTCTGACAATAACTTCTTTACCGTTTTCTCATGCCCTACATAGTTTGGATCTGCAGAATCAACAACATGTAAAATAACATCTGCTTCACCAGCTTCTTCTAGTGTTGAACGAAAAGCTGCAATTAACGACGTAGGTAAATCTTGTATAAAACCAACCGTATCAGTTAGCAACACTGTATAACCAGAAGGTAACGGCATCTTCCTTGTTGTCGGATCTAACGTTGCAAACAATAAGTTTTCTTCAAACGTATCCGCTTCCGTTAATCTATTAAATAGCGTCGATTTCCCTGCATTTGTATATCCTATTAATGAAACTTGAAATACTTTATTGTCTTTTCTTCTCTCACGGTATCTTTTTCGATGTTCCACAACAACCGCAAGTTGTTTCTTTATTTCATCAATACGCGATCGAATATGACGACGATCCGTCTCAAGTTTCGTCTCACCCGGCCCTCTTGTTCCAATACCACCACCAAGACGTGACAAAGACAAACCTTGCCCCATTAGACGCGGCATTGTATATTGCAACTGGGCTAACTCCACTTGAAGCTTACCCTCTCTCGACTTCGCACGTTGCGCAAAAATATCTAATATGAGTTGCGTTCGATCGATCACTCTTGCATCTAATACTGAGGATAAATTCCGAATTTGACTCGGCGTTAACTCGTTATTAAATATAATAACATCCGGCTCTAATTCTTCCGTTAACATTGTAAGCTCTTCTAATTTACCTTTACCTATATAAGTCACTGGATGAAACTTCGGTCGTTTTTGCGTTGTTGACACTAACACTTTCGCTCGCGCAGTCTTTGCTAACGATGCAAGTTCTTTCATGGAATGCATAAACTGTTCATCGTCATCTTGCTGTAATTGACAGCCTACTAATATGACTTTTTCTTTTTCTTCCATCAAATATGTTCACTCATCCTTTTCGAAATTTAAACCTTCTAATATAATAGCAGAGGAAGCACATTTCATCTAGTTAGCGGGGGAGAAAATTCATGGCATGGGAGATTTTTAGCATCATAGGCACAATCGCATTCGCACTAAGCGGAGCCATTGTTGCAATGGAAGAGGATTATGACATTTTCGGGGTGTATATTTTAGGAATGGCAACCGCATTTGGGGGAGGTGCCCTTCGTAATTTACTAATCGGTTATCCGATTGTCGCGTTTTGGCAACAAGACATGTTATTCCAAATCGCACTTTTATCAATGACAATTATTTTTCTTTTTCCAAATAAATTAATTAAACATTGGAAAAAATGGGAAAACATCACTGACGCTATCGGCTTATCAGCATTCGCCGTACAAGGGGCATTATATGCTCAAAAACTAAATTTACCTATTAGCGCTACAATCGTAGCAGCTGTTTTAACCGGTATTGGTGGCGGTATTATTCGCGATCTTTTAGCCCGTAGAAAACCTCTCGTCCTTCGAGCTGAAGTATATGCTTTTTGGACAATTCTAGCAGGCTTCTTAATTGGGGCTCAAATTATTGTTAGTGATTGGGCTCTTTACACCTTATTCATTTTAATTGTTTGCTTCCGCATGCTTTCTATTCATTACAAATGGCATTTACCGCATCGACGTATCGACACAAACGAACGTTCAATGCATAAATAGCAATTCTAACCTCTTTACATATCGTAAAGAGGTTTTTCTTTTCTAACGATTTTTTCTTTACTTAATGTTTATACTAATTTTTAAAGTGAGGTGAATACAAATGACAAACCACGTTAATAAAGGAGCTCAAAAAAGCTCAGTAAACCAATTTGGGCACGATTCTAATTCAGCACACGAAAAGAGCGCTAAAATGGAACGCTTCCATAAATCTCACCAAGAAAAAGAAAAAAAAGAATAAACGAACATATGCACAAAAAACAGACGCACAGTTTATGTACTGTGCGTCTCCTCTTCCAACATTAAATCAACACTTGATATTCCAATTAAATCATACTTATCATACGTATCTTCTTGCAACAACCGCATAGCCTGTGTACGAATCGATTTTTCAACAATATTCCGTACGTATCGGCCATTACTAAACGATGTAATTTGCGACGAATACTTTACAGCATGTAAATGATCTCTAAATTTCCATTCCGCTTCCTTTGATAACTGGTATTCACGCTCTTCATACATTCTCTTCCCAATTTCCAACAACTGATTTACCGAATAGTCCGCAAACTCAATAATAAACGGAAAACGAGATTGCAGTCCTGGATTTAACGAAAGGAAGTGATTCATCTCTCTTGAATACCCAGCCAAAATCAATACAAAACCATGTTGTTTATCCTCCATATGCTTTACGAGCGTATCAATTGCTTCCTTCCCAAAATCCTTCTCTCCACCTCGAGCTAAAGAATACGCCTCATCAATAAACAAAATACCTCCCATTGCTTTTTTTATTAAATCTCTTGTTTTTTGAGCCGTATGGCCAATGTATTCTCCTACAAGATCAGCACGTTCCGCTTCAACTAAATGCCCTTTTGATAGAATATTCATCTCAAACAACAATTTCCCTATCATTCTAGCAACAGTTGTCTTTCCTGTACCTGGATTCCCTTTAAACAACATATGGAGTACTTGCTTCTCAGATTTCAATCCCATTTCTTGTCTTTTTTTATTTACATAAATCCAAGCATATATTTCTTTTATTATCTTTTTTATATCATCCATCCCAACGAGTTTCCCCATCTCTTCTTCAATTCTTTGCAGCATCTCATGTTTAATTGTAGTTTCATTTGAAATTTCCGTTTTATTTTCTGATGCTGGTAAAGAAATTTTCTTTCGATGGTTTAACACAATATTAATTTGATTATTATTTTTCTTTCGCATCGATTGTTCCATACAATCACCTCATTTTATCCCGCAATTTGCAGGCAGTAAGACTCCCACCTCAAAATTCAGCAAATGTGAGGAAGTTAGGCGGGGGATAACTGCCCGTAAATGCCCAATTGGTGTGGGCTGATAATCAGCGGAGGATGAACAAACCCCCCACTGATTAAAGTTTCACTTTATCCACTCAACACATATTATTATTCCCGTCCTTCTTACAAATGCCTATTTTCAGAAAAGTTTGCTATAATATAAGAAATAATTAAGGTGGTGGGACTATGGAGACAACGGAATTCCATGATACAATACAAGCCTTTTCTATTTTTTTATTGAATAAAGGCCGAAAAACCTCAACCATTAAACGTTATGTTTATGACATTGAAGATTTCGGACATTGGTTAGAAAAAAACAAAAAGCTCCCTTCCAGTAATATATGGGCTACACTTTGTACAAAAGACTACGAAGATTACTTTTCTGACTTAAAAACGAATCGACACTACTCAGAAAAGACGATGCATCGTGTATTTATTGTACTAAATAGAATGAATCATTTCCTAAACATCCCTAATCCATTAAAGAATATGGAAATTTCCATTCAACCAGATCGCGCACTACGAAATGAAGATTTTATTTCATCTAATGAAGAAAAAAAATTAAAGCGTATCGTCACTTCATTGGAAGGACTATCAGAAAAACAACGTCCTGTACGACCTTTATTGATGGATCGTAATATCACTATTTTAAACCTATTAATTGACTATGGTTTATCCCTACAAGAGCTTACAGCATTAACTATGTATCACGTTCACTTTGAAACTAATACATTATCTATCCCAGCAACCGCAGGAGTGGAAAGAACGATTACATTAACAAAAGAAGACAAAAAGCAATTATACACATACTACAAAAGCATCCCTGAACCCGTTCGTCCAAAATACCATAGTAATGACCCACTGTTTGTCGCATTCGATTTTAACCGCGGAACATACAGATGGGTATACGAGAATGATTCACCGAAGGGATTAACAGAAATCGCTATCCAAAAAATGATTCGCCTTGAAGTAGCTAGAGCTAATTTACGCAAAGGCATCTCAGGACAACACTTTCGTAACACCTATATTTTAAACTTAATAAAAAAAGAAACGCCGGAATCAGAAATTATAAAACTAGCTGGATTCAAATCAAAAGTTTCACTAAAACGATATTATAAATACGCAGAAAATAGAAAAAACGCCTTATTGTAAGGCGTTTTTTCTATTTTTTTCTTTAAACAAACGATTTTACTATGACCATTTAACTAATTTTTGCATTTACTATGATGAGTTTCATTCACATTCTCATTAGAAAGGAGAGATTTAATGTCTCGTTATGACGACAGTCAAAACAAATTCTCCAAACCATGCTTTCCAAGTAGTGCCGGGCGAATCTCAAACACACCATCCATCCCAATTTCTAAAGCACAAATTAGAACATTTCGAGCGATTATTAACGATTTAATTAAAATAATTCCAAAACTTTTCGCCAATCCATCTCCTAAAAACATCGAAGATTTAATTGATACATTAAACCTACTAAGTAAGTTCATCTGTTCGCTAGACGCTACTTCCTCCCTGAAAGCGCAAGGATTAGCTATTATAAAAAACTTAATAACTATATTAAGAAATCCAACCTTCGTAGCAAGTGCTGTATTTGTTGAACTCCAAATTTTAATTAATTATTTACTTTACATTACAAAGTTATTCCGGATCGATCATTGTACACTCCAAGAACTCCTTAAATTAATTGCAGAGTTACAAACTACTCTAGTTAATTCAGCTTCGTTCGGCAGAGGGCCTACTGGACCTACTGGACCTCGGGGTAACACGGGCGCTACCGGTGCTACTGGACCTCGAGGTAACACGGGTGCTACCGGTGCTACCGGTGCTACTGGACCTACTGGACCTACTGGACCTCGAGGTAACACGGGCGCTACCGGTGCTACTGGACCTACTGGACCTCGAGGTAACACGGGTGCTACCGGTGCTACTGGGCCTACTGGACCTCGAGGTAACACGGGCGCTACCGGCGCTACTGGACCTCAAGGTAACACGGGGGCTACTGGTGCCACTGGCGCTACCGGACCTCAAGGTGTTCAAGGTAACACAGGTGCTACCGGTGCCACGGGACCTCAAGGTGTTCAAGGTAACACAGGTGCTACTGGTGCCACTGGCGCTACTGGACCTCAAGGTGTTCAAGGTAACACAGGTGCTACCGGTGCCACTGGCGCTACTGGACCTCAAGGCGTTCAAGGTAACACAGGTGCTACTGGTGCTACCGGTGCCACCTGTCTCTTATACACATCTCCGAGCCCACGAGAC